>JABHSO010000115.1 GCA_018669845.1 Gammaproteobacteria bacterium
AAGCTTTTATTCTCTCTAAAATATGTAACTGCTAACTGCTAACTGCTAACTGCTAACTGCTAACTGCTAACTGCTAACTGCTAACTGCTAACTGCTAACTGCTAACTGCTAACTGCTAACTGCTAACTTATGATGCTGATTGATTCACACTGCCATCTAGATGATGATCGCTTTGATGCAGATCGAGATGCTGTTATTCAGCGAGCGTTTGACCAGGGAATAAAGCAATTCATCATACCTGCCACTATCGCAACACGTTGGGCCAAAATAAAACATCTTAGTCAGTCTTATAAAGGCGTCTATGCCAGTTATGGGCTTCACCCGATGTTTATGCAAGATCATCAACCCGGTGATGTTGCTGCTCTGGATGCCTGGCTGGATGTTGAAGACGCTGTTGCGGTTGGTGAATGTGGACTGGATTTTTATCAGGGGAACAGTGATGAAAAACAGCAGATAGAATTATTAAGAGGGCAGTTACAAGTTGCACTTAATCATCATAAACCGGTGATTATCCATGCGCGCAAAGCACTGGATTTGATTCTTCGAGAAATTCGTCAAAGTGGAATTAATAGTGGCGTTATTCACAGCTTTAGTGGAAGCCTGCAACAGGCCGAACAGCTGGTGGATCTAGGTTTCAAACTGGGTATAGCAGCAACTGTCAGTTTTGAACGAGCAAAAAAATTGCGTGAAATAACCTCAAAAATAGATAGTAGTGCTTTGCTGATTGAGTCCGATGCACCTGATCAATCAGGTGAGCAACATAGGGGAATTAGAAATGAACCTGCTTTTATTGTTGATCACTTAAATGTTATGGCCGAGTTAAGAAGTATTCCGGTTGCTGTTCTAAGTAATGAATTATCAAAAAATAGCAGAGAACTTTTTGGATTATCTCAATGTTGAAAATTAGAAACCCTTTCTTAAAAAAATCTGAATATTGCACTTCATTTTAAATGCCCTCTATTCACCAATATTTTGTAAATACTTCACATTAAACGACAGAATAAGCTACGCTTAAAGGGAGGGTTAAAAATACCAAATTAACCTGGAAATTTTTCAATCAAAATATGAAGAATTGCAGTTTTTATCATAATTTATTTAACTGGTAAGACTGAAGATGACTAAAGTGAAAGAAAGAATACAACTTTTTCAAGATGCCCTTTCATCTCTTGATAAAGTAAAGGCAGACAAAATTTTTGATGAAGCCCTCAAGGATGATCCGCCTATTGTCGTAGTCGAACAGATAGTCGTACCAGCTCTTGAGAATATCGGTCAGGCATGGCAGGAAGGAGCTCTTGCGCTTTCTCAAATCTATATGAGTGGCCGATTTTGTGAAGAGATGGTGGAACGGGTATTACCTCCCAGTGATCCAGACCGAAAAAGACAGCCTCGCTCAGCAATTGTAGTACTCAATGATTACCACATGTTAGGTAAACGCATAGTCTATTCAGTCATGCGAGCCAGTGGTTTTGAGTTATTTGATTATGGCCGGATGGATGTGGAAGAGCTGGTAAAACGTATCCGTACTGACAACCTTAGGGTACTGATGATTTCTGTACTCATGCTGCCATCTGCACTTCAGATACGTCAGCTACGTGAAGCTCTGGATACTGCTGGCATAAATATTAAAATCCTAGTTGGTGGAGCTCCATTCCTGTTTGATTCAGAACTGTGGCGAGATGTAGGTGCAGATGCTATGGGGAAAAGTGCATCAGATGCCATTCAGATAATAGAAACCTGGATGGAGGAAATGACATGAGTGGTTTGCCCATGAACTCAATGCAACGAACCCTGACAACCCTTGGCCATCAGGAGCCGGATCAGGTACCTCTTTTTCTGCTGACTACTATGCACGGAGCTAAGGAGCTTGATATTTCGATAGAAGAATATTTCTCAAGTTCAAAAAATGTAGTTGAAGGGCAGATGAGACTGCTAAAAAAGTACCGATCTGATTGCCTGTTTCCCCTGTTTTATGGAGCCATTGAAACTGAAGCCTGGGGTAGTGGAGTCATCTATCGGACAGATGGCCCTCCTAATGCCGGGGAGCCTGTTATCCAGAAAGTTGAAGATATTGATTCCATTAAAGCACCAAAGGTTAATGAATCTGCCTGTCTGATGCGAGTAATTGATACTATTAGCGAGCTTAAATCCCGTGTTGGAGATACTGTCCCTATAATTGCAGTAGCAATTTCACCTTTTACCTTACCCGTGTTGCAGATGGGTTTTGAAAGTTATATTCAATTGCTGTACGAGCACCCCGACCGCTTTGAGCGGTTAATGCAAATTAATGAGGACTTTACTGTTGAATGGGCCAATGCCCAGATAGCCGCCGGGGCGACGGCTATCTGTTACTTTGATCCGATCTCATCACCCACAAATATTCCGCGTGAACTTTACCTGAAAACCGGGCAGCAGGTTGCTAAGCGTACTCTGGCTCGTATTAATGGGCCTACTGCAACACACCTTGCCTCAGGACGTAGTCAGTCGATTCTCCCTGATATTGCAGATACCGGGACGGCAGTGGTTGGTGTTAGTGCACTTGAAAACCTTGCTGAGCTAAAGGCATCTGCCAATAAACGACTGACTCTGCTGGGTAACCTGAATGGCATTGAAATGCGCCGGTGGACAGCTGAGCAGGCTGAGGTGGAAGTGAAAAAGGCTATTGCTGGAGCTGCACGAGGAGGTGGTTTTCTACTGGGTGACAATCATGGAGAAATACCCTGGCAGGTACCGGACGATGTATTACTCGCCATCGGAGATGCTGTAGACCGATGGGGCCGCTATCCACTGGACTGGATTGATGAAGAAGATGACCTGTAATGACAGAGCAACTGTGCATTTTCGTCTGTAATAACTTTTACCCTGAGGTAGCAGCCAGTATTTCAGCTGAAGGCTGGCAAGATGTTCATGTAGAGTCATTTCCCAGTCGCTGTGGCAGGCCTGAAATAGAATGGTCGGAGATAGTGGACTTGTTACCGGATAACTGCAGTCAGGCATTGTTGTTTGGTCGATCCTGCATACAAAGCCTGCCATCAGCGCCTTCAAATTTTCCTACTACAAAAGTGATTCATCTGGAACAATGTTTTCATCTTGTGGCTGGAGCACAACAGGTTGATGACCTCATTACCGGTGGAGGATATCTCATCACCCCGGGCTGGTTGGCAAACTGGCAACAACATATTGAAAATATGGGCTTTAATCTGGAACAGGCTGCTCCTTTTTTCCAGGATTTTGCAAGCGAGCTCATACTGCTGGATACCGGAATAGATACCAGCGCACAGCAACATATTGAAGAGCTTAAGGCTTGCGTTAACTTACCTGTTCGCAAGCTATTTGTTGGTCTTGACCATGTCCGTCTGATGCTGAATAAACAGGTACTGGAATGGCGACTGGAGCGACAAAAAGCAAAGTCAGCTGAAACAGATGCTCAACGTATACGTGAACTGGCCGATCATATTTCTACAATGGACATGCTAACTCACCTGGCAAAGACTCAGCATGAAACTGAGGCTATTGAGAAAATCAGGGAATTATTCCAGATGCTTTTTGCACCGGCAGAGCTATATTACCTGCGTGTAGAAAATGAAAAAGCCGTTCCCATTGGCAACATTCCTGATGAAATCAGGGAGTCAGTGAAATCACTTAAAGAGGGTTATGCCTGGACCGCTGATAAAAAGGGGTTTATGTTGGTTATTATCAGCGATAACAGGGTAATGGGACAGATTATCCTTGACCGGTTGGCGTTTCCTGAACACCGTGATCGTTATCTCAATATGGCACTGGCAATAACCGGTATTTGCGGTCTGGCGATAGAAAATGCCCGTAACCGTAAAAAACTGCTGGAAATAGAGAAGATGGCCTCTCTGGGTATAGTCGTAGCAGGTGTTGCACATGAGATTAATACCCCGCTGGGTATTGGTATTGCTGCAGCTTCTACTTTGCATACCCAGACAGGTCATCTGGCTAAGCAATTTTCCGAACGTAAGATGACACAGTCTGATCTGGATAATTATTTAATAATGGCTCAAAAAGAAGCACAGTTGCTAGGGTCAAACCTTGGGCGAATTTCGCAACTGGTTGATTCTTTTCGTCAGGTAGCGGTAAATGGTAAACATCAGGAAAACCAATTATTTAATCTTAACCAATGCCTTAATGACGTTATAGATAGCCTGAAGAGTAAATTAGTAAAAAATAACATAGAACTACAGTTACAGTGTGACCCAGAGTTAGAAATTACTAGTCTGGTAAATGACTGGGTCAGTATTTTTACTAACCTCATCGATAACTCAATAAAACACGGCTTTTGTCATCAGCAGAACGGTATTATTAATATCCAGATAATTGAGAACAACGGTAAATTAGAACTTGGTTATAGCGATAATGGCCAGGGGATTGAAAGAGAATTACTGGAAAAAATATTTGATCCGTTTTTTACCAGTAATATTCAGCAAGGTATGGGCCTTGGTTTACACCTGGTCTATAACCTCATCACCCAACGTATGTCTGGCAACATTCAATGTGATAGCCAACCAGGAAAAGGAATGCATTTCTTTATAGAGGTGCCCCTATGAGTAATAAAGATAATTTTTCTGATCTTTTTGCAACAGAACCGGAATCATCACCCAGTTTATCTACCGCCCCACCCTGGAAAATTCTGCTGGTCGATGATGAGCCTGATATTCATGCCATCTTACGTTTGTCTCTGCAAAATGTAGAGGTTGAAGACCGCCCTTTGGAGTTGCTGGAGGCATCTTCGGCAGAACAGGCCAGGCAGATTTTGAGTCAGCAACCAGACATTGCTTTGATACTGCTGGATGTAGTGATGGAGTCTGAACATGCGGGTCTAGACCTGGTTCGTTATATTCGTAAGGATATTAATAATCACAGTATTCAGATTGTACTGGTAACCGGTCAACCGGGTTATGCTCCGCATCATGAAGTGATCATTGACTATGAGATTAATGGTTACCATCTGAAAACGGAGCTGACCGCAGAAAAGATTTTTACCTCAGTCTATACTTCTTTACGTAGCTATAAGGCTATTCTGACTTTTCAACAGCAGCGTTTAGAGCTGGAAAAATTGGAGCAGCGTTACCACGATCTTTATGAGCATTCACCAGATATGTATGTCTCAGTTGATGCAGACACTGCCAGGGTAGTAGAGTGTAACCAGACTCTCTGTGATAAGCTGGGTTACAGTAAATTACAAATTATTGATCACCCGGTTTTTGATTTGTATCATCCAGACAGCCTACCTGATGTTAAGGAAACATTTAAATCTTTCATACAGACAGGCATAGTCGAAAATGCAGAGCTTCAACTCAAACACAGCAACGGAAGTAAAATAGATGTGAATCTAAATGTAACTTCGGTTCGTGATGAAAATAATAAAATATGTTTTAGCCGCTCCTGTCTGATTGATATAACAGAGCGAAAACAACTTGAAAATGAACTTCAGTTAGCAGCAAAAGTTTTTACTCATGCCAGTGAAGGCATCACGATTACAGATTCATCAGGAAATATTTTAGATGCTAATGAAGCTTTTACCAGTATCACCGGTTACTCACGTGAAGAGGTGTTAGGTAAAAACCCCAAAATCCTTCAGTCAGGTTGTCATGACCAGCAATACTATAAAGCCATGTGGCACGAATTATTAACTACAGGTCATTGGAACGGAGAAATATGGAATCGTCGCAAGAACGGGGAAGTTATTGCCGAGATATTGAATATTAATGCAGTAAAAAATACCCGGAATAAAATTCAATATTATGTCGCTATATTCTCTGATATTACTACCCAAAAAGAACAACAACAAAAATTAGAACATATCGCTCACTATGATGCCCTGACAGATCTACCAAATAGAGTTTTATTAGCAGATCGTCTGAAACAAGCGATGCTTCAGGAAAAACGACATTTACAAAAATTAGCAATAATTTACCTGGATCTGGATAAATTCAAGGAAGTGAATGACAATTATGGGCATGAAACTGGTGACCAGTTGCTTATAGCGATATCAACTCGTATGAAGGAGGTATTGCGAAAAGGAGATACTCTTGCCCGGATTGGGGGAGATGAATTTATTATTGTTTTAAGTGATATTGCTTCTGTCTCTGATTATGTACCATTGTTAGAGCGTCTTGTTCATGCGGCAGCTATGCCGGTTTATATTAATGATTACGTAATCAGTGTCTCAGCCAGCCTTGGAGTAACATTTTATCCTCAAAAAGAGCCCATTGATGCAGAACAGCTATTCAGACAAGCTGATCAAGCAATGTATGAAGCCAAGCAAGCAGGTAAAAATTGTTACCAATTTTTTGATATGGAGCAAGACCGCTCAGTTCGAGGACACCATGAAACTTTAAAACGCATTCATCAAGGTCTTATAGAAAATGAATTTGTGCTTTATTATCAACCCAAAATTAATATGCTAACAGGAGAAATGGTGGGTGTAGAAGCGCTGATTCGTTGGCAACACCCGGAGAGAGGGGTATTGGCTCCAGCAGAGTTTTTACCCTTCTTAGAACAGAATCCACTCGCTATAGTAGTGGATAAATGGGTCATTGAAACATCGATAACACAATTCAATATTTGGAAGCAATCGGGTAATCTCATTCCTGTCAGTATTAATGTTGGAGCGTTGTATCTTGAACAGGATAATTTTATCAACCATCTTGAAGTCATTTTAAAAGCAAACCCGGAAATAGGTAAAAATGAGATTCAGCTGGAAATTTTGGAATCTAGTGCTTTAAATGATATTTCCCAAATATCCAAAGTTATAGAAAAGTGTAATCAATTAGGAATATCTTTTGCCCTGGATGATTTTGGCACAGGGTATTCATCACTAAATTACCTTAAGCGTTTAGCGGCTACAACGCTAAAGATTGATCAATCATTTGTTAAGGATATGCTCATCGCCCCTGATGACCTGGAAATTATTAAAGCAATAATTGGCCTGGCTCAGGCATTTAATAGAGACATAGTCGCTGAAGGGGTAGAAACAAATGAACATGCTGAAAAACTAATACAAATGGGCTGTGAGATTGGACAAGGTTATGTATTTGCCAAACCAATGCCAGCAGATAAATTATTAAATTGGAAGGCCAGCTGGAAACCTCTGTACAACTCAGGAATTTGATCAATGCAAAAAAAATTGCTGAAGAAAGAGGAAAGTATGATCAATAGTAAAAAAAGTAAAATCGGAGGTTATAGATATGTCTGATAGAAAGACACACTGGGATAATATTTATAAGGATAAAGGCGCAGATGAAGTTAGCTGGTTTCAGCCAAAACCAGATTTATCATTAAAACTTATAGAAAATTCAAAAACTGATCAGGCTGAAGCTATTTTAGATGTTGGTGGTGGGCTTTCCAGGCTGGTGGATCATTTATTTGATGATGGATTTAGCCGTCTGGCAGTATTGGATATTTCAGCCCATGCAATTTCAAGCACTCGACAGCGACTGGGAAAGAAAGCGCTTAATATTGAATGGTTTGCACAGGATATTCTAGAGTTTGAAACTGATCATAAGTTTTCTCTCTGGCATGACCGGGCAGTGTTTCACTTTTTGACTCGAAAGGAAGATAGAGAGCAATACGTAAATATATTGAGAGCGGCCTTAAAAAATAATGGACAGCTAATAATTGCTGCTTTTGCGATTGGAGGTCCAGAAAAGTGTAGTGGCCTGGAGATTGTTCAATACGATGCGGTAAAACTTCAGGCTGAACTGGGTGATCATTTTGAATTGCTTGAGCAACAGAGTGAAGTGCATGTCACTCCATCCAGTGTGAAGCAACAATTTACTTATTTTCGATTTATTCATAAAGTAGAATAATCCTATTGATCTACAATCAGAGCCATCTAAGCTATAAACCGAGGTCTTATGCAAAGTATCTATGATTTTCTGGATTTCAGGTTATTCATTAGCCCGGTTATTTTATTTATTTTTTATTATCTGGGTGCCTTTTTTATGCCTTTTGCTGGCTGGCTAATTGCCAGAAGAGTAAAGCTAAAATACTGGACGGTGTCAGAAACTATTGAGGCAGGGAAAGAGGCACTTCAGCAGGTGAATTCTGCTGAGCAGAATGATTCTATTCCTCAGGAGTTTCATTCTAATGGAAAGGTACGTTTTACTGTTTTGGCTGTTTCTGTTTTTATTCTGTTAGAAATTATGTGGCGGATGATGTTTGAAATTCTGATGGCTTATTTTCAAATGCGTGATGCTCTGGTCGGTTAACCCGCTCTTCTCACTAGGGGATGAAATGATCGTGCAGAGCTTTGGATTCAAAGAACTAGCGAGGACTCGTTCATCTGGCGAGAAATGCGGATTAGCGTTGATCAATTGATAATTCATTCAATTCGCGGCAAAGCGGGTCATCAAAATTCCTGGAAATCTGTGTGATTTCATCCTTCAACTGTAGAAACAAGTCAAATAATTTCGGGTCAAAGTGCGTTTCTCTACCTTCCATCATAATCTCAATAGCGTCCTCTACCGACATTTTGTCTTTGTAAATACGTTTGTGGATAAGAGCGTCAAATACATCAACAATGGCGACTATTCGAGCACTTTGGGGAATGTCTTTTCCAGATAATCCATTTGGGTAACCGCTACCATCCCACTTTTCATGATGACCAAGCGATATCTCCTGTGCCATTTTTACAAGGCTGGATTTTGAATTAGACAATATTCTCGAACCAATGGGAGCATGACTTTTCATGATTTCAAATTCGTCAGAGGTCAGCTTTCCCGGTTTCTTCAGAATAGCGTCGGGTATACCTATTTTACCGATATCATGCATAGGTGCTGCAATTCTAATTTCATCTATTTTATCCTGACGCCAGTTCAGGTGTTTAGCCATTAATTCGCTGTAAAGCCCCAGTCTACGAATATGTGATCCGGTTTCTCCATCATCCCGGGTATCCGCGGCACAGATAAGGCGTAATGCTATTTCCTCTTCTCTGGCACGAATATCAGATGTGCGTTTTCGTACTTCAAGTTCGAGCATATTTTTCTGTAATACACCTTCACGTCCACGCTGTAAAAAATTTTGATTTTGTTGGTAACTGGAATCCAGTATTTCAATAAATAATAATTTTTGACTATTCCAGTTTACGGCTCGGGCTTCTAATGCTACTTCTGTCCGATCTTCAATTTGTTCAACCCACGGGCCAGAAATTATGCGTTGGTGGTTTGCATTGCTATCCCACAGTTGTTGAGCGTCAATCAGAAAATTTTCAATGAATGGAAACCTATGTTGAGGGTAGAGAGGATCTGATGATTCAAATGCTTCAGGAAAAATTTGTTTAAAATTATTTGAAACAGGTTTGAGTAACTCGAAAGCACCATCGTTAGTTAACCGTAAGGCCATCATATTGAGTGCTTCTATAAATGTACAATGGGAATCATTTTACTTTGTAACGACCTGATTTTCTTCTTTCGTATCCAGTTTTTGTTGGAGCAGGCGTAACTCATTAGCCTTTTGACGAGCCTGACTCTGCCATTCAAGGTCACTGGTTTTATCAACCAGAATAGCCCAGTTAATATTGCTATCATGAAACAGGTGAATATCCACAATTTTTTCATCAGAAATTTGCAGCGATGGTATGATTTCATAGTCACTGGACATGGGGAAAAAGCCGGACAAGAATAGTGCATCGTCCAGAATGTTTTCGTTTAAAGACCATGCTGGTAACCCGAGAGCATTAATGTCACCACCTTGATTAATTAATGTGCCATTGTCATCTATGGCTAAATAGGCAAAGGTCTGGGTCTCCAGTGCTATCTGCAGAATTTTATTGATGACATTGTCTGGATACAGATTTTTCATTGTAGGGTTACAGTGATTCTAGTAATTGCTGAGCCAAAGCTTGATAAGCATCTTCAACATTCTCGCTATCTTTTGCACTGGTTTTAAGAATGTACCAGCCATCGTTTTCGAGTTGTTTCAGTGTGAGTTGATCTATAGTCCAGCTTTCAATTAGGTCCTTTTTATTAATGAGTAAAATAAAAGGAATTTCACCCAATTCTCTGAAAGCTTTATTTTTTAGCTTGATGGCAATGTCGAGTGTTTCAGCACGGGTTCCATCGGCGACAAGAATCACGGCTGAAGATCCGCGTAAATATGAGCTGCGGACTTCCATGAATTCATCTTCTCCAGCCAGATCCCACAAGATTAACTCCAGTTGCTGGCCATCGACTTGAAGTGATTTTTTATCAATTTTCACTCCAAGAGTAGTTTGATATTTTTCACTGAAGATACTGTTTACATACTGCTGAACCAGAGAGGTCTTGCCTACGGCAAAGGCTCCCAGCATGCAAACTTTCATTTTAAACATATCTAAATCTCGTTTTTATTGTAGCTGGACATTAAAAGTAACTCTCCGGTTATAGCTTTGTTCGGAGGCATTTTTTTCTTTTGAAACGGGAGCCTCAAGACCTTCTATCAGAATGTATTTAGGGCTTATACCGGTATTGAAAAGATATTGTGCCACATAGTCTGCTCTTTCCCGGCTGAGGAATACGTTATCTTCAAATTTCCCTACCGAATCTGAGTATCCTCTGATGGTGATTTTAACAGGCAGGGATAAATTATTCGCATTCCTTATTATTCTATTAACAAGAAGGGCTGAACGGTTGAATGAATCATTTGCATTAAAATTGAATGAAAGAGCAGCATCGAAAAAGATCATTTCTTGCTGTAATGATTGAATGTCTTTATGCAGTTGAATTTCATCGCTATTTTGTAATTGACTGGTATCTACTTCATTTATTTCATCATAGATGTCTATGGATGCTTTAGCAGTTTGTATCCATTCGCTGTTTGCTTCACCGGTTATTGTTAAGACTTTATTCTGAAGTGACATTGAAGCTGAATCTGGTGGGTTAAATACCGATAAATCGAAAATATCGGTAAGTTCAGAGTCATTGTAATGACGTATGCCTGGCATGGCTGAGGCTTGCTGTTTGGCAAACTCACGCCAGCTATTAAGAGCTGATCCACGGCTAATGAGCGTTCCGGTGTTTTTGTCCAGTTCTAGCTCTACAGTTTTTGGTGGATTCAGTGATGATAAATTTATAGTACTAAAGAGTTCACTGCTGTTGACCTGATCAATTCCGGCAATTAAGGGTGCCATTATATTAATCGCATTTATCTTTTCTTTACTGGCATAACCTTTAACCGTTAATTGCCGCGCCTGTAACTGCATTGATACATTTTCGGGCAGGTTGAGAATTTTTAGAAGTCGCTTTTCTACGAATGGTTTGTCCAGAGACTGGTAAGGGTCGAATTGCAGGATTACATCATCAGGATTTAATGTGGTTAATGCGATGAAATTTTCTGCATTACGAGCCAGAGGGTCTCTTAAACCTTTTAGTATTAATTTATCATCTTCGTATAAAACATCAGTGATGATAAAACCGGGTTCCTGTTCCAGTAAATCGACATAATCATGTTGCTGAATGGATAGATAAATTTTTGCAACCATCCAGTAAAAAAACAGAATGATCGCAATAACCCATAATAATTTTGCTTTTAATGAAAGCCTTTTGTTTTTTGTGTGAGACTGAGATTGCACCAGACAAAGTAATAGTTGTTCGTTGCTGTTTTCAAAAGGTGTTGTATTGCCTTTAAAATTTTCCAGTTGCGTGTCAAATTGGGACTGAATATCTTCCAGAACCTGTGACATGGTGTCGCGTAAACTGCTTGGTGCATTACCGCGGCTGGCAACGGCCAGAATGGTGTCTGGCCCCTGATTTATAAAAATTGAAAAGTCGCCAACCTGAATGTTGTCAAGCCCCTGCTGGTTGTCAACATCAAAAGAATCTCCAACAAAATCTCCAATTGCCGTCAACATGGAAGACACCATGTCTGCGTTTTGATTTAAAGCATTTTCCTGCTCTACATGGTTCAACAGAATGCCTGTTTTTCGATGAATCAGGAAAACCTGTTCGACTCGGTATTCAAGGCTGTTTAACATGACAATCTGTGCGAACGGTATGCCGGTCCGGATAGATTCAATGCGCCATTTTATGCCTTTCCAGGATAAGCCATGTTCCAGAACCTGGTTAAGTGACTGCAGCATCTGGCGAATGGTCTCTGATATCGATTTCCGAATAGCCGGGCCAATAACCGGAAACAGGGCGTTCGCAAATTTATTGATATCACGTTTGATTGATAAGCGAACAATTTCTTCAACGGTTGGTACCATTGCTTCTGACAATTGCTCACCTTGTTTGGCACTTTTGAGCATGGCCTGAGGCAACACTTCTCCAATATCACTGGAAAACTGTTCGGGGTTTTCCAGGTGTTGAGTCACCTTGTCCAGTTTTTTTAACTCTGGACCTAATAATAAATGACGTAACTCATCTAACTGGTGGTCATCTTCTGGCGGGTTGTGGCTCATGTTATTGGGTGAGTTAATTAGGGCATTTTCAGGTGTTAGTCATCTGCATTAATTTGCAGAGCCAGAGAATTAAACATTTCTGCCAGTATGGACTTATCCACTTTTCCTGTTGAGAGTTCCTGTTTGTAATTATCCATACGCTTCCGAGTCTGATCTAATTGATTATTCATCTCAGTATTGAAATCCTGACTCTGTTTTAGCATTTTCTGATTGATTTCTCGAGACTGGTTTTCCAGCGACTTGCCAATATCAGCTATCTTCTTGTCAATCTGCTTAACGTTTTTCTTTAATTCTGAATCGAGTTCATCCATTTCATCGATTCGAGTTTGTTCTTCAGTTGATATTTTACTGGCTAGGATTTCGATTTCACTTTCTATAAATGTTTGCAGTGATTCAATTTGTAGTGAATTTTCTTTGCGTAAATTCCCGAGATCATTGCTTATGCGTTCTTCCAGCTGACTGAATTTACGATCAAAATCTCGCATTTGATTGCCAAAAAGAATATCACGAATTTTATCGACATTATCTAAGTCGCCAGTATCAGGTGCTGTACTTTCAGTGTTTTGTGTTGTTCCTGAGCTTGCTCTAGTTTTTTTTACCATGAGAGGTCTAATTTCTAGTTTGGTTACCTATAAATAGTAGTTCAAAAGGATATTAGTTCAACCAATGGATATGAAATGTGTGATCCGAGTAGGATTTTAGATCGATTGGGGTGGGGTTATGGTGAAATCCAATATTATGAGCCTTCAATCTCATTGGAGTTGCTCAGTTGG
>JABHSO010000038.1 GCA_018669845.1 Gammaproteobacteria bacterium
CCCTCAACCCATTTATACTTAAAAAGAACATTGAGAAGAAACTTAGGGTTATTTTTAAACTTGTAAAAGTTACCTCTAATGTGAGGCAACGTATCTGATTATTTTAATGCTACGGTTACCTTTTGTTATGAGTCAACGCGCTGGGTACTCTCAATGATCAACTATCGCCAGAAGAACAGCAGGATCAGATAGAAGGTGTAATTGAACGTGTCAGGCAGGCGAAAATCAGGGAGTCTTTAGTGTAGCTACTGGCACCAAGAATCGAGAGTGTAAAATACTCCTGAATTACTTCAAATTATCAGACTTTACTTCGCCTCCAGGCTTCCCATGAATTAATAAAATTACTCATTGAACTAACACCTTCTTTCAATATTTCATCTAAATCATCACCAAAATCTACAATACCAATACTCAGGTCTTCCTTTATTTCTGGTATCCAATGCAAGGAATGGGGCTAACTAAAAAAACTAATCCAAACTAAATAGATGTTAAGACCCAAACCTGCCATATATAAACTACAATTAGTTCTATACTTATCCATAAGATCTCTTTTTAGCTGTTTGATAATATAGTAACTGAATATCAATTCCCCTTATGCCATTCTTTTCCCGTTTTAAAAAGAACTGCTTTAGTATTTTTCTACTTATGTCATTGCTGGTTTTTCCTGGTCTGACTCTGGCGTCCCAAACATCACAAACAGTTAATGGCTTAGCAAGCTTGAATATTTCTCTGACTAATGCAGAGAAGGAATACCTTGAAAACTTACCCACTTTAAGGGTTCCACTTCTTACAGACCAGCCTCCACTCTCTTTTATAGAAAACCAACAACCAGCAGGTTACCTTAATACATTATTCGAATACGTAGCATCCAGCCTGAATTTAAAATATAAGCGCGATACAAATTATAGTTTTTCCAGCGCAATCAGAGCTCTTCAAAACAGGGAGGTAGATCTGCTGAATGATTATTCATCAACTAGAAAAAAAAGGGCATCTATTCTTCATACAAAGCCAGTTCTAACCATACCTTTTGTAGCTGTTGGTCACGCGGCAGAAGACGACTCTATTCGCTCAGTTAAATCTTTACAGCAGAAAACTCTGGTTATGGTAACTGGGTTTCAGCAGACTAAAACAATCCAGCAACGCTATCCCCACCTTAAAATGATACTGGTCGATAGTATCGATCAAGCTTACCGTAAACTTCGTAATAAAGAAGCCGATTACTACATCGATAATGCAACTCATGCAGGTTATTATTTAAACTCTCAAATGATAAGTGACCTGAAAATTGTTGGAGAATTTTCAGCCGAGGAAACCGGTGTACTGGAACTACGTTTTGCTATTGGTAGTAACAGACCGCTATTACATTCGGCCATAGAAAAAGCACTTAACGCTATTGACTATGGAGATATCCAGAAATTACGTAACCAGTGGATGAATAATATGTCCACTAAAGTGACCTTGCAGTTAACCGAAGCAGAGCAAAAATGGTTGGACGACCATCCCGAAATAAGGCTTGCTTCTGACAATGCCTGGCTTCCGTTTGAAACGATTAATAAAAAGGGAGAACACATTGGTATTGCCGCCGACTATATGCAATTGATAGAACAGCGACTTGGTATTAACTTTATCACTTCTCCTGTCAAGCCCTGGAAAGATATCACAGAAATGGTCAAAAACAGGGAGCTCGACCTGTTCAGTTGCGCCATGGAAACAGAAACACGTACGCTTTATGCTCAATTCACTAAACCTTATGTGAACAACCCAATGGTCATTGCTACTAAAGATACTGTTGGTTACGTCGATGGACTTAAGGGACTGCTGGAAAAAACCATTGCCATTGAAAATGGCTATGCATCGCATGATTTATTAAGAACCAAACATCCAGAGTTACAGTTACAACCCCACACAGACACTTTATCATCAGTTCTGGCCGTGTCGAAGGGCCAGGCTTTCGCCTATATCGGTACTATTGCCAACCTAAGTCATATGTTGCGTACCCATGGCATCACCAATATCAGAATATCTGGACAGGTACCTTATAGTTTTGATTTATCAATGGGAGTAAGAAGCGACTGGCCTGAACTGGTTCCAATATTACAAAAGGCACTCGACTCAATCAGCCTGCAGGAAAAAAATACTATTTTACAAAAGTGGATTGGTATCGATATTGATCAGGAGTTAGATTACAGCCTGGTCTGGCAAATAGCAGGCATCGTGCTATTTCTTTTTCTCAGCATCCTTTACTGGAACCTGTTGCTTAACAAAAAAGTCAGGGATCGTACTTCACAACTTCAGCATCAGGCTCAGTTTGATGCACTGACTGACTTACCTAATCGCGTGCTGGCTTTTGATCGACTTTCCCAGTTAATCCTTAAATCCCAGCGCTCTGGAAAACTGTCTGCTTTATTATTCCTGGACCTGGATGATTTTAAAAAAATTAACGACACCATGGGACATGATGTAGGCGATTTCCTGTTAATAGAAGCAGCAAACAGGCTACGTAACACTCTTCGTAATAATGATACCGTAGCCAGGCTAGGAGGCGATGAATTCATTATTATCTGCGGTGATTTAGAACAGGCTAACGATGTTGGACCCTTAGCTAAAAACTTGATCAATAAATTCAGGGAAGCTTTTATTCATGATGGAAGAGAGCTAAGAGTAACTGCCAGTATAGGTATTGCTATTTATCCAAATGATGGGGAAACACCCACCCAGCTTTTACAAAATGCAGATATCGCCATGTATCATTCCAAGCAGCAGGGGCGAAATACCTATAGTTACTTTAACGATACTATGAACGAAGAAGTCACCAGGAGATTACTGCTGGAAGAACATATGCATTCAGCGCTAAACAATGGTGAATTTTCACTGCTTTATCAACCGAAAATTAATATTAACAAACCCGAGGTAATGGGTGTTGAGGCGTTATTACGCTGGCATAACCCGGTATTAGGTGAAATATCTCCATTAGAATTTATACCCATTGCAGAACATAATGGTTTGATAATACCTATTGGACAGTTCGTATTTACCCAGGCTCTGGAAGTAACAGAAAAATGGCAACTCCAATTTGATCATTCATTCAACATTGCAATCAACATGTCTCCTCAGCAATTCCGTGACCCAAAATTGATTGAGTTCATTACCAATGCGATTGATCAATCAGCTGTTTCCAGAGAATCATTGGAAATGGAAATAACTGAAGGGGTATTAATGAGCGGTCTTTGTGAAATTGAAGATGCATTAACCACCCTGAAAAATCTTGGAATTTCAATTGCTATGGATGATTTTGGTACAGGTTACTCTTCGCTCAGCTATCTGCGTAAATACCCATTTGACGTCCTCAAAATAGACCGTGAATTTATCAATGACATTTTCACCGATAAATCCGACCAGGAATTAGTTATTGCCACTATCAGTATGGCTCATGCCCTTGGTTTAAAGGTAGTAGCAGAAGGTGTTGAGACTAAAGAGCAGTTGGAGTTCCTGGTTTCCAAGGGATGTGACCTTGCCCAGGGATACTATTTTAGTAAAGCCGTAAGCGATCAGGAAATAACCCACATACTGTCTGACCAGAAAGTATTTTTTAACAAATTGAAAGTAGCTGTATAAATAACCAATATTTTAATTCTTTAAAAAGTGTCCGGTTAGACTTGATCAGTACAGAATACCTGCTGGTTACATAGTTTATTTTGGACAAAAAAAAGCAGCCCCAATTGAGACTGCTTTAATTTAGGTTACTCTTTAAGAATTAATCATCCAGTTTCTGGATACCCATCATTTTTAATATATATTTTTCATACAATGGCTCTGAAGTTCCTTTTTTCATTTTACGAATAAAGTATTTCTCAAATGCTATTTTCGCCATGTGTACCCACTTACCTTTCTTAAACCAGGCAACATTACGAGGCGGAATTTGAGGAATAGCCACAAATGCAGCACCAGTATCACCCATGTCAGCCAGGCATATTGCATTCCAGGTGGCGCCTGTTTCAGGCTCTTTACCGTTCAGTTCATCAGCAATGTTGTGAACAATAGAAGTAACCATTGACTCAATCATATAGCCTGTTTTTGGCGTTCCAGTAGGTACTGGAGTTGCTTCAACGGGTGGTATGGCTATACAGACTCCGGCAGAATATATATTTTTATAGGTTGGGTTACGATGATGCTGATCAACCATAACAAAACCTCTTGGGTTACAAAGCCCTTCAACACCCGCCACTGCATCTACCCCTTTAAATGCTGGCAACATCATATTGAATTTAAAATCGACTTCGTGTTGTTTGACAACTTCTCCAGAGGCATCCATCTCATCGACAAACATTTTTCCATCTTCTACTTTGGTGGTTTTGGCGTTAGTTATCCAGTTTATATGATGATTTCTAAGCTCAGATTCCAGCATGCCCTTAGAATCACCTACTCCGCCTAATCCCAGATGCCCGATATAAGGCTCTGAAGTAACGAAGGTCATCGGAAATTTATCACGAACTTTACGCTTTCTCAGATCTGCATCCACAATAAAAGCAAATTCATAGGCAGGTCCGAAACAACTGGCAAATGGCATAGCACCAACAACAATTGGGCCAGGTTCTTTCAGTAAATCTTTATAATCTTCGTAGGCCTTTTCAGCATGATCAATTGTACAGATCGAATGGGTATTATGCTCTGGTCCAGAACCTTCAACTTCTTCAAATGCTAAACGTGGACCGGTAACAATAACCAGAAAATCATATTCAACATCATCACCGTTGGTTAACTCAAGCTTATTCCCAGAGGCATCAATTTTACTGACAGTATCACAGATAAAATTTATGCCTTTGCGATCAAGGTAAGGTTTTATAGGAAAGGTAATTGATTTTCTGTCACGCCAGCCAACTGCAACCCATGGGTTAGACGGTGTAAACTGAAAGTATTCGTTAGTATTGATTACCGTTACCTGGTGTTGATTACCCAGTTTTTCTTTCAACTCGTATGCGCAAGGCATACCACCGGTTCCGGCACCAAGAACAACTACATGAGCCATAAAATTCTCCTAATAAGTGATAGTGATTATTTAATATATTTTAAATTGGATCTATTCTCAGTATGAACCTGTAAAGCACAGTACATCTGTTTTTCAGTTGTTACATTTATACTGGTTCAGCTGAGTTTGTTATAAATATCTGCGGAATACTAATCCATTTTATTTGATTTTTCTATACTTTATGTAAGGAATAATTATTTAGTTATAAATAAGCAGCTTATTTTTCATATCTTTTTGTTTTATAAAAATTTTTAAAAGTTGAATTTATAGCATAAAAGCAATTTTTTGAGCTTTAGGCCTCTTCCAAATAGTGTATTTTTTTCAACTTTTCAATTTCATCTCGAACTGCGGCCGCTTCTTCAAATTCCAGGTTACGAGCATGTTCATACATTTTGTTATCCAGTAATTTCAATTTACCCTTTAACTGCCTGGGCGTTAAGTCATGATAGTCAGGACTATCTTCAGCAACCCTGGCAAATTTTCTTGTCGAGACTGACCCCTGCCCCATGTCCATCACGTCAGTTATATTTTTCACTATACCTTTTGGCGTGATGCCATGAATCTTATTATGCTCAGTTTGCTTTTCTCGCCTTCTTTCAGTTTCATCTATTGCTCTTCGCATGGAATCGGTCACTTTATCCGCATACAGAATAGCCTTTCCACTGACGTTTCTCGCTGCCCGCCCAATCGTTTGGATCAAGGCTCGGTCTGAACGTAAAAAACCCTCTTTATCAGCATCCAGAATAGCGACCAGAGAAACCTCAGGCATATCCAGACCCTCTCTGAGTAAATTAATACCAACCAGCACGTCAAACTCACCAAGACGCAAATCCCTGATTATTTCCATCCGTTCGACAGTATCGATATCTGAGTGTAAATACCTTACTCGAACACCATGTTCTGCCAGATATTCAGTCAAGTCTTCCGACATCCTTTTGGTCAGAGTGGTCACCAGTACGCGTTCTGATAATTTCACTCGTTCATTTATTTCTGACAATAAGTCATCGACCTGCGTAGTTGCCGGTTTAATTTCTATGGTGGGATCAACCAGTCCCGTTGGCCTGACCACCTGCTCCACTACGGCTCCACTATGTTCACCCTCATACTTACCGGGCGTTGCTGAAACAAACACAGCCTGCGGGGCGAGCGCCTCAAATTCTTCAAATTGTAATGGTCTGTTATCAAGAGCCGACGGCAATCGAAAACCATATTCGACCAAAGTTTCCTTGCGGGATCGATCGCCTTTATACATGCCTCCAATTTGCGGAATGCTGACATGGCTTTCATCGATAAATAACAGGGCATCATCAGGAAGATACTCGAATAAGGTGGGTGGTGCTTCACCCGGTTGCCGACCCGACAGGTAACGTGAATAATTTTCGATGCCACTGCAATAACCCAGTTCAAGCATCATTTCCATATCATAATTTACTCGTTGTTCCAACCGCTGTGCTTCCACCAGTTTGTTAAGCTCTGTCAACTGGGCAAGACGAACCTGTAATTCGACTTTAATTTCTTCAAGAGATTCCAGAATTTTTTCTCTAGGTGTTACGTAATGTGTTTTTGGATAAACGGTAATGCGTTTAACCCTTTTCAATATTTCTCCGGTTAACGGGTCAAAATGACTGAGCTGCTCAACTTCACTATCAAACAGTTCAATTCTAACCGCTTCCCGCTCAGAATCTGCCGGGTGAATATCGATAACCTCTCCACGAACTCGATAGGTGCCACGTTTCAGCTCAACATCATTTCGCGTATATTGCAGTTCAGCCAACCGCCTTAAAATCTTGCGCTGGTCAATTTGATCTCCTATCACCATGTGCAGCAACATTTTCAGATAAGACTCTGGATCACCCAGTCCATAAATAGCAGAAACAGATGAAACCAGAATAGTGTCTTTCCTTTCAATCAGCGATTTAGTTGCTGAAAGTCTCATCTGTTCGATATGTTCATTGATCGAAGCATCTTTTTCGATAAAAGTATCAGAAGCTGCAACATAGGCTTCAGGCTGGTAATAATCGTAATAAGACACAAAGTATTGCACTGAATTATTCGGAAAAAATTCTTTCATTTCCCCATATAACTGGGCTGCAAGAGTTTTATTATGCGCCATGATAATAGCTGGACGTTGTAGATCAGCGATAACATTGGCGATCGTAAAAGTCTTTCCAGAACCCGTTACACCCAGTAATGTCTGGTGCAACAGACCATCATTAATACCTTCTTTTAATTCAGCAATCGCCTGCGGCTGATCACCTGAGGGTTTGTAATCTGTAACCAGTTTAAATGCTTTGGACATGACCGCTAACTCGTGAAATTAAAAAATACAGTGTTTTAAAGTTAATACTTTACAGCGTAAATTCTGCCAGTATTCTAGGGGTATTATTCATCGACAATACAGGATAC
>JABHSO010000087.1 GCA_018669845.1 Gammaproteobacteria bacterium
CCCTCAACCCATTTATACTTAAAAAGAACATTGAGAAGAAACTTAGGGTTATTTTTAAACTTGTAAAAGTTACCTCTAATGTGAGGCAACGTATCTGATTATTTTAATGCTACGGTTACCTTTTGTTATGAGTCAACGCGCCAGTACTCAAAATCACCAATAATTGGGCGTATAACGTATACCCCATAGCCTATTTGGCACTTGACAGTAAAAATATCTGTTCAGGCTTTCCACTTGAATGTAAGCAATATTATTGCTGGCATTCGATAGCAGACCTCCTGATGAGATGCTCAACCTCTGAATATGCATCATTTGATTTATAGATATTCGGCCCACCCCTGCTTGCTACAACCCCGTTTGACCCAGGACATGGTTTACATCCTGCTTAGAAGGTAGACTGAAATGAATTCAGTAAAGGAGAAATAACCATGATGCCGATTACTATTGAGTTTAACGTAAAAAAAGGTGACGAGACTTTCAGGGAAGACAGCGTTACCTTGCGCACTGTAGAAGAGTTATTTGAGTATGCATCACCGGGAGGTGGCTGCGAAAACATGCCTGACAATTTAGGGGAGATTCAAATGATATTTGTATCCCCTGAACACCCTAACAAATTAAATCCTATCGCCGATAAACGCGTCAATTTGCAACTGGGAATGGTTTTATTCTCAGGTCCGCTTTCTACGATTATGATGGTTGCCCAGGAAATTATTGATAAAGTGGGCCGAGGTGAATTGTCGAATGCATTTATGTCCATCATCGGGGCTAAATCTTAAGGCATCACTGATTAATTCTGGACGACGTAGATTGATCAGAGTTGCCTTAACCCAAATCCAGACCCGGAGATCATAACCCGGGTCTGATCCAGTTTGAACGTTTAAGCAACCTGCTATATGTGTTTTACCAGCGCAAGTTAAGTTCATCGATCATATTCTGTAATTTTTCAACATGATCTGCCTGTGTATCAATAAATTTCATCATTATTAATACAGACCTTTTTTCTTCTGGCAATAACCGATCATGCCCAATTCGAATCAGCTCACCCATTATTTCTAATTGAAATTCATCAATACCAATATTTAACAGGCATTGATCATAAATACTTATCTGCCGGTTCATTTCAATGGGCAATCTTAAAAGACAGCCACTGATAGAAATATCAACCAACTGTGTCTGAAAATTCCCTTTATCATTACAGTCAAAAGAAACTGAATAATCTTTTTGCGGGTGAATTCGGGTTGACCGACGTCTTTCACGATGTTTTAAAACTTTAGTTACCTTTTTGATCAGACCTTTATCCAAAAAGGGTTTCGACAGAAAGTAAGTTGATTTATTTTCCGTTTCATTGAGCACAATTTTTTTATTGGTGACATCCTCAGACATGATAATGATGGGTGTATTATGATTTTCTAAATCAGCTCTTACCTCATCAATAAAACTAAAACCGGCCAACAACCAGTCGGCAAAAATAAGATCAGCCCTTTGGTCTGAGTACACATATTGCATTGCCTCCTGATGAGTAGAGCAATGAACAAATTGAGTAGATTCAAGTGCTTTATCCAGTGCTGGCTGCATTAAATCAAACACATTTTTACTCTCAAGAATCAAAATAACTAGTTTAGCTTTCATAACATTACCTTTAAATTTAGGGAACCTCTGTTTTTAAAAAAACTGATAATCTGAGTATAGATGCTATTGTGAATTTCATTGGCAAAAATTGGGGTTATTTATACAACAGGGATATTTTGTGAAAGAACTACATACAACCAGTAAATATCATCTATTTTTCAGCCGGATTAATAATGCTAAGATGAGAATATTCTGTTACTCGATTGCAAATTTGACCATTCTCAACCTTCACACAAAACAACTCTATCTACCCGTTATTTATATTTGTCTGTTGTTATTATTTCCCAGGGTTGTATTTGCCGAAGAAGTAATGCTTGATAACAAGCCTTCACTCAAACATGCTGAATCCTCTCAAGTTACATCACCAGAGTCACCTGCTAAACCCACGCTCAATGCTGCTCAACATTTTTACTCTTTAATTGATCAACCACATAAATATTTATCATCGGGAATTCATAGTTTCACCCGAACTATCGACGAGTTCTTTTCAGATGAAAAAGTCGAATATGAAACCAATGGAAGTTATCTACATTTAACACTGGATAGCGTTTTTTCTGAAGGAGGAAACAGAGGATTTGTGGGTAATGCCAAAGCCCGGATAGTATTACCAAACACACAGCAAAAAATGAGACTGGTATTCGAGAGTGACCCTCATGAAGGGCGAGATGAGATTAACCCTGAACTGGAAGAAACTCTGTTGGACGCCGCTCAGGATAAATCATATTTCGCTGGTCTTGAAGCTGTGCTGGGTGAATTTAAAAACTGGAAAATTAGACCCAGTATTGGTTTGAGGCTGAATTCCAAACTGGAATTATTAACTCGAATTCGAGCAAACAGATTTTATAACATTAACGAAAACTGGAGTGCTTATCTGAGAAATTCATTGTATAGGTATAGCTCATCCGGTTACGGGTTTAAGACATCATTAGAACTGGATCGAAAGATTTATGACAAGCTGTTATTTAGATCAACCACCTCAGGTCGATGGGAAGATGAAAATGAGTTCTGGGAATCCAGTCAATTGCTTTCATTGACACATTCAATGGATGCTAAAAGAGCATTAATTTATCAATTTGGTGTTTTTGGCATCAGTGAACCCAGAGTATTTGCCACCGATTACTTATTACAACTGCGTTACCGCAAACAACTGTATTCAAACTACCTGTTTATGGAGCTATCACCTAAAATTGTGTATGACCGCGAAGATAATTTTGAGCCGATTTTTTCATTTACAGTTCGTGGAGAAATAATCTTTAAAGGATAAAGTGCTTCTGATGAATCATCTTTATTCTGCTACCATCGTTCATCAAAACTTTAAGAGACTGAGACAGGTTGGATAAATTACTGCTTCGTATCGCAATGTTAGGCGCTGCTGTCGGCCTGATGGCAGCTGTGTTAGTCACACTGTTCCGACTTTGCATAGAATTTGGCCAGCAATTTTTATTGCCCGATAGCCAAATCGGAAACTATGAAGCTCTGTCCGGCTGGATGCGGTTTCTTTTTCCTGTTTTGGGCGCACTGATTTTAGGTTTTGTTTTTGAAAAACTGCCGGTGGAAAAACGTTCAGTGGGCATAGTTCACCTGCTCGACTATTTACGTTTTCGTAAGCAGCAGTTACCATTTTCAAATGCCGTAGTACAATTTTTTGGTGGTTTAATAGCCATCGTCTCCGGTCACTCTGTCGACCGGGAAGGACCTGGCGTGCATCTAGGCGCTGCCAACGCCGCTTTAATCGGACGTAAGATGCATCTATCAGATGATGAAGACTATCTGCTCGCTGCTGCGGGTGGTGCGGCCGCAATTGCCGCCGCCTATAACACCCCTCTTGCAGCCGTCATTTTCGTCATCGAAGTATTCCGTGTTCGTTATGCTGTAAACAATATCGTACCGGTCATTATTGCTACCGTCATAGGCACCGTCATTAGCAGACTGGTGTACGGTGATCATCCTGCATTTACAGTTCCATCACTGTCAATTGGTTCTCTTTCAGAATTACCAGTTATTATGTTGATGGGCGTACTTATCGGTTTACTTGCGGCTGCATTTATTCAAGCCTGCTCCATCACCGCAAAACACACTCTGTCATGGCGACCTCTATACGCTTTTCTATTTGCAGGCATTATCACCGGTCTGCTGGCGCAATGGTCTCCCGCTATTATGGGGGTTAGTTACGACGCGGTTAACCGGATCTTCCTTAATCATATGGGCATGCAGGCACTGTTCCTGTTGCTCATTGCCAAACTCATTGCCACCGCTATTTCGGTAGGAGTACGCATACCCGGTGGTCTTATCGGCCCTTCCCTCATTCTGGGAGGTGCCGTTGGCGGGCTGACCGAACTGCTGATCAGTGACTGGTACCCTTTCTATAAAGGATCTGCCGGATTTTATGCCATGATCGGCATGGTTGCGATGATGGGAGCCATTTTGCGCGCACCGCTTGCGGCACTGGTTGCGCTGATGGAACTTACCGGTAACCTGAATATTATTCTACCGGGCATGATCGTGGTAGTAACAGCTGAAATAGCCACTCGCGGTCTGGTCGGTGATATGTCAGCCTTTACCGCCATGCTCAAAGTAAAACATCAGCGAGAAATGGCTCAACGAGCCAGGGAAAAGCAACTTGTAGAAGAGCAGGAACTGGCAGATATCGCTGAACAGGAAAATGAGTCCGGTGTTGCTGACGGTATCATTCATGATAGACCATCAAACACTATGGATTGAATGTACTTTTGTAGGGTGTTCCGTGTGCACCATTGGTGTTGGTACAGAATTAAATGGTGCGCACGGCGTACCCTACCTTCCAACCCACCCTGATTTTCTCACTTTAACAGCGATAAAATATCCCAAAGCCATATAAATTAAAGCTGTTCCGGTTTAGAATCTACAACCTTTTTAGATAAACACTTTCAGGACACACAATGGCAGATAATGAATTTACAACCACCGAAGAAAAAGCTTCTTACGGTATTGGCATGCAAATGGGACAACAACTGACAAATGCTTTCCCCGGTGTTTCGGTTTCAGCCGCATTAACAGGTATTCAGGATGCCATTGCAGGTAAAGAACCTCAGGTAAATCCAGATGAAATTAACGAAGCTTTTCAGGTTATTCAGCAACAACTGAAGGAAGAAGAAGCCAATAATGCTGATAAATTTGCTGCCGAAGGCAATGCTTTTCTAGAGCAAAATGCCACACGTTCAGATGTGACGGTTACAGAATCAGGACTACAGTACGAAGTTATAACAGAAGGTGACGGTGAGAAACCAGCTGCCAGCAGCACCGTTAGCACTCACTACCGTGGTACTTTAATTGACGGCACAGAATTTGATAGTTCTTATAGCCGCAATCAACCCACAGAATTCCCGGTCAATGGTGTCATCTCTGGATGGACTGAAGCCCTTCAGTTAATGACTGTAGGTTCAAAGTGGAAGCTGTTTATTCCTTATCAGCTAGCTTATGGTGAGCAGGGTGCCGGTGGTGCTATTGGTCCTTATCAAACTCTTATTTTTGAACTCGAATTATTAGAGATCAAATAATACTCGCTTGATAGCTGATATTCCGGGCCAGAGAACCAGCAGATTCTCTGGCCCCATAATTTTAAAATCTTAATTATTTAATAATACGGTAACAGGGTTTATATTCTGTGCCCGGTAACTTCATACGTTGCTGCTTAACAAATGCAGACAATAATGCATCCATTGGCCGCATGATTTCAACATCTCCTTTTAATTCAAACAGTCCATGTTTTTTTATGGATTTTATGCCATCTTCTTTAACATTTCCTGAGACCACTCCTGAAAATGCACGTCGTAAATTAGCTGCCAAATGATGACTTTTCTGATCTCTGGTTAAATCCAGGTTACGCATATTATCATGCGTTGGATCAAACGGTTTTTGAAATTGCTCATCGATAGTCAGTGACCAGTTGTAATAGTACGCATCACTTTTTTCTTTTCTAAACTTTCTTACTTTTTTAATATCAGCCTTCATTTCAATGGCTACTCTGGCCGGATCATCGATAATTATTTTATATCTTTGCTGTGCTTCAGGACCCAGGGTATCCAGAATAAAACGATTGATCTGTTTAAAGTAATCTTCCGCTGACTTAGGACCGGTAAAGATCAATGGAAATGGCATGGCACTGTTATCAGGGTGTAATAAAATACCTAATAAATACAGAATTTCTTCAGCCGTCCCGGCACCTCCAGGAAACACCACAATTCCATGACCTGTACGCACAAAAGCTTCAAGACGTTTTTCGATATCAGGCATAATCACCAGTTTATTAACTATGGGGTTAGGTGACTCTGCGGCAATAATTCCAGGCTCTGTCAGCCCCAGGTAACGCCCTACTCCGGAACGTTGTTTAGCATGGCCGATAGTGGCTCCTTTCATCGGGCCCTTCATCGCACCAGGTCCACAACCGGTACAGATATCCAGATTTCGTAAACCCATTTGATAGCCGACTTCCTTGGTATAGTTATATTCTTTCGGACTGATAGAATGCCCTCCCCAGCAAACAACCAAATTCGGTTCCAGCCCGGGAATGAATAACTGAGCATTGCGTAATATATGAAAAACTGCATTGCTAACATCATCTGATTTATTCAGATTAAAACGTGATGAGTTTACAATTTTACTGTCTACATAAATAACATCTCGCAACACTGCAAATAAATGTTCATTGATACCAGCAATTAACTTACCATCGACAAACGCTATAGCCGGAGCATTTTTTAGTGATAATTTAATACCACGTTGCTTCTGTAACACTTTAATGGAGAAGTCAGGATAACGGTCCAGCAACTCATTTCCATCATCCAGCGCACTGCCACAATTTAAAACAGCCAGAGAGCAATTACGAAAAATATGTGACAGCTCACCTTTGCTGGTTTTCAAAATTCGGCTAACTTCAAGCTGTGAGAGCGTTTCGAGCTGTCGATGAGGTGAAATGATTGCGTCAATGACTTCAAACTTCACGTGTAGACTCCGTAAATATTTTTGATTTAATAGCGATCAGTATAACGAACAACGAGCAGTTCTCCCGATTCTATTTTTAGACAGTAGACATGTATTTATGATTTCAAAAAAAACACTCGGCCAGTTGAACATACAATTCACATTTGCATCAAAATCATTAAATTTAAAAAATATTCTAAAGTACAAAATTTATAACAGAACCGTATACTGCAAATAAATTAAGATTTAACCAGAGGTCGCGTAGTTATCTATGGACAACAAAAATATTGCCGTCAATTATCCGGGCGAGGTCAGTTTATTGAAAGCCCTTCTAGCGCTTACGCTGATCTTTTTAATTCCCGGACTGGTAGCCCCCATTATTACTCTGACTAAATTTTTACTCATTGAAAATACTTTTTCTATTCTCAGCGGAACAATTCAGCTTTTAAA
Source organism: Gammaproteobacteria bacterium (assembly GCA_018669845.1). Taxonomy (GTDB): domain Bacteria; phylum Pseudomonadota; class Gammaproteobacteria; genus JACNJF01. The sequence continues at coordinate 7,039 of JABHSO010000087.1, forward strand.
AGAGGGACAGATTTTTTTATTCGTTCTGATTACCGGCTTCAGCATCATCATTCCTTTATTAAAAATTGCCGTATTATTCAGACTTCTGAGTATCAACAAAATTAACACTTCTAATCTGGATAAATATTTACACTGGATGCATTTATATGGAAAGTGGTCAATGTTAGATGTTTTCGTGGTAGCTGTTCTTGTTGTCACCGTAAAACTTGGTGCTATTGCCAATGTAGAAATGCATTATGGATTATATTTCTTTTCTGCTGCAGTCATTCTAACCATGATCATAACGGCTAGAATTGTAAAATTAACGGATACTCTCAAAGGTAAATAGTTTTTGCATCACCGTCAGCTCATGCTTGAAATTATTTTAGGCATAAAACTAATAAGCAGTAAAACCACATAAGGATAAGCTACCGTAGGTCTTAGGGAGTTTGAAATATATTGAAAAATCAACTTTTTAATACCGGGTCTAGATTCATTCCATTCACTGTAAAAACTTAAGCCAAATTTTTCATCATTATCAGAGCTGGCTTTTTCCAGGGCGAGCAAATGCGATTCAGTTCTACTTTGAAAAGTTTTCCAGATACCTTCCTGAAGCCATAAAACTAATAGTAACAAAACAATATCGATCACATTTAGCTTAGCGATCAATCCCGCAACTAAAACAAGTACTGCCAGCATTTTTAGAATTAAAGCCAGCGACTCAGATTTCTCAACATTATTGTGTAAAGTTATCCACTGCTGTTGCAGGTTAAAATCAGACTTTTCTATCATTTTTATATTCTCAGCTTTAATAAAGGTATCGGAGTCGAAAAAACAACTTTTTCAGGAACCTAGTTCACCCGTTTATTCAATTCCACACGACGATTTTGTGCCCGTCCTTTAACTGTTTTATTATCTGCAATAGCATCCGATTCGCCATAACCTTTAGCACTGAACAAACTAGTATCTACGCCTTTTTCATTCAAGTAAGAAAGAACTGATTCAGCTCTGGATTGAGATAACTTACGATTTGATGCTGCCGATCCCTGAGAGTCTGTATGACCAGCAACTTCAAGCTCAAGTCCTTTACGGGATGCCAATATTTCGATCACTTTATCCAGTACAAGTTTGGAGTTTTCGGTCAGCACGGCTGAGCCCGATTTAAAAATAACGCCCTGCAAAACCATATTAGTCAGCTTGATACACCCGGTTTCATCAACATCTTCACCCTGTTTTGAATCGACACATAGATCTTTGCTATTAACGACCCCGTCATTATCACTGTCTAACTCACAACCATTAGCATCGACAGGCACATCTTTCAATGTTGCAGGACAATGATCTTTGCTGTCCACAACACCATCTTTGTCACCATCCAGTTCACAGCCATCAGTATTAACGTTCAAATCTGGAGAAGTAGCAATACACAAGTCTTTACTATCCACAACACCATCATTATCGCTGTCTATCTCACATCCCTTAGCATCGACTTCAACACCGCTGATTGGGGTCGATGGGCATGCATCCAGCCGTTCTACGACACCGTCACTGTCAGCATCAAGCTCACAACCGTTAATATCGGTATCTAAACCAGACAGGGTTGCAGGGCACTGATCATTACTATCAACGATTCCATCTCCATCAGTATCGATCTCACAACCATCACTTTTAACCGTTGCTCCTTCACTGGTTTCTGGGCATGAATCCTTGCTATCAGACATACCATCTTTGTCACTGTCAATTTCACAGCCCTTTTCATCAACACTCACATTTGCAGGGGTAAGCGGGCATGAATCATTACCATCTGTCACGCCATCATGATCAGTATCCAGTTCACAGCCATCACTACCCACTTTGGCCCCTTCAATTGTGGATGGGCAGTTATCATTACTATCGGTTACACCATCATTATCAGCGTCTAATTCACAACCAAAGAAATCAACTTTGAGAGACGCAACAGTGTTAGGACATCGGTCACTCACATCCACGACACCATCGTTATCACTGTCCGGTTCACAGCCATCTTTGTTCACTTTGGCTCCAGCCATTGTAGCCGGACATTTATCCTTGCTATCAAATACGCCATCTTTATCCATGTCCATAACACAGCCTTTGAAATTGACCTCTGCACCTTTAACAGTATTGCTACATCTATCTTTACTGTTCACAACACCATCACCATCAAAATCCAGTTCACAACCTTTTTGATCTACTAGTGCATGTCGTTTTGTATCAAGGCATCTATCAAAACGGTTAATAACACCGTCAAGGTCAGAATCCAGTTCGCAGCCTTTAGCATTGACCATCACATCTTTTTGAGTTTTAACACACTGGTCTAGACGGTCAACTACACCATCTTTATCGCTATCCATTTCACAACCGGTTTCATCCACTCTTGCCGTTTTGATCGTTGTTAAACAATGATCAAGACGATTAATAATCCCATCCTTGTCATCATCCCGTTCACAACCCATGAGATTGACTTTGACTCCCTGCTTTGAACCCGGACACCGATCCAGCCGATCTATGACGGAATCTTTATCAGAATCTTTTTCACGATATTTAAGTGTGATGGTTATGTCATTATCATCCTCTATCATCAGACTTACGCTATTAGATCGTGTTACCCACTTTCCTTCACGGTTACTTTTGTAATCAATTAACTCCATATTTTCTGGAAATACCCAGGTATAAACCAGTCGCGCAAAATTCTCTGGAGCATTCCATAGCCCAAAATGTCCATTCTCTCGTTTCTCCTGATCCCAGCTCTTGAATGTAAAAACACCATCCTTATCAACACTGACATTGTTTGTAAAAGTTCCCGCAAAGGTCACCGAAAAACTACCCGTATTGAAGTGAAGCTGATTCACTGCTTCATTATCTTCAATCCAGCTATATTCCTGTGGGTCAATATAGACAAAATCATCCTTACCAATTGATTTTTCAACATAAAAATCATACTGATAGCGATGGCTGCGCAGGGTTCTTTGTTGCAGATAACTACGACCGTCCTGCTGTAATGTTATCAATGTTTCACTGACGACTTCAGCATAAGAAGGCAAACTAACAAAAAATAAAAACGTGGCGAGTAATAACTTTGAAATCATGGTAACCCCTGTAGACAGACTTCCTGATGTAAGATATTGCAGATATATCATTTGGACGAAGACTATATCAATACTCACCTATATCAGCAATTGACAAATTACTTATTTTCCTCGAAAAAAATTGCTTTGATATAAATTTCTGGTGCATCATATTGGCTGTATTAATTTTGCTAAATATTACGAAATAAGAAAGATATGTTCACCGCTTCTTCTAACACAATTAAAACTATTGCCGCAGTAATCTGGATAACTGGAGCAATCACTCTCGGTATTAAAAGCTCCAGCCTGCTGATTCAGGCAACCGAAATTTCTCCTGAATTACCCTGGGTGTGGATAGCAGTATTGACTGGTTTAGTCATTGGAGCGATCAAGACAAAATATCTGTTTACTCGACTGTGTTATAAAAACCTGAATCGCATAGATGAACTTAAACAGCCTAAACTCTGGCAATGTTATCGCCCCCAGTTTTTCATTTTCTTATTCCTGATGATTTCACTAGGTGCTTATATGTCTCGCATTGCCGAAGGAAATTACTTTATGCTCATTGACGTTGCTATTGTTGATTTATCTATTGCGACAGCTCTATTTGGTAGCAGCTTATGTTTCTGGAGGAAGCAATAATGTCAAAAATTGAATTTTCAAACCAACAAAAAGAAGTCATTGTTACTAAAATTCAACGTTATTTTGAGCAGGAATTAGATCAGGATATAGGACAGTTTGATGCCGAATTTTTGCTCGATTTCTTCTCTGATCAGGTTGGTGCCTACTATTATAACCAGGGTTTACAGGATGCTCAGGCAGTCATACAAGGCAGCTTGCTAAACATTAGCGAAGCCATTGATGGAATAGAAAAACAGACTGATTGAGGCTATTTCAGCAACAAATCCACATATAATTAATAGTAATAAATTACTCAGCAAATCTATACAATACCGACACATATAAGCTCTCCCAATATTTTTTATAAATTTGCATGCGAGAGTAAAACCATAAATACAATAATCAGGGGTGATTAACCAGTGACTACAAATTCACAGGAGCTAACAAAAAAACCAGATCCCGTATCTTTAGGCGAAGCCTTTATTTATTGGCTTAAACTGGGTTTTATCAGTTTTGGTGGCCCGGCAGGACAAATCAGCATGATGCATCAGGAGTTAGTTGAAAAACGCCGCTGGATATCCGAGCACCGTTTTTTACATGCACTCAATTACACAATGGTACTTCCAGGGCCTGAAGCCCAACAGCTAGCCACTTATATAGGCTGGTTAATGCATGGAGTCCGTGGTGGTATCATGGCAGGTGTATTATTTGTTTTACCATCACTGTTTATTCTCATCGGTCTGACCTGGATCTACCTTGCTTTTGGAGATGTCCCTGCAGTTGAAGGTATTTTGTATGGCATTAAACCCGCTGTAACTGCAATCGTTGTTTTTGCCGCTTACCGTATCGGCTCCAGAGCTTTGCCAAATAATGTATTGCGCTTTCTAGCAGTGCTGGCCTTCATCGCAATTTTTGCACTTAGCATCCCCTTCCCCTATATCGTTCTGATGGCTGGTATCATCGGCTATATCGGATCTCATGTCGCAGCAGATAAATTCAAGGCCGGTGGACATCATGGCTCTTCAAAAGATAGCTATGGCGTAGCAATAATTGATGATGATACACCCGTACCGGAGCACGCTAAATTCAAGTGGAGTCGACTGTTAGTATTCGCCTCCATTGGGTTGAGCATCTGGGCAGCAGCCATGGCTTTACTGGTGATCAATTACGGATGGCAGGGTACCTTGACCCAAATGGGCATATTTTTTACCAAGGCAGCATTAGTTACTTTCGGTGGCGCCTATGCAGTTTTGCCGTATGTTTATCAAGGTGGTGTGGATCAGTTTGGCTGGTTAACAGGAACCCAGATGATTGATGGGCTGGCTCTCGGAGAAACCACCCCCGGCCCGCTCATAATGGTTGTTTCATTCGTTGGATTTGTAGGTGGCTGGACAAAAGAAGTTTTTGGACCTGATGCATTACTTATCGCTGGAGCAGCCGGTGCGAGCATCGCAGCTCTGTTCACCTTCCTGCCTTCCTTCCTGTTAATATTACTGGGTGGACCAGCTGTAGAAGCAACCCGGGGAGATGTTAAATTCACCGCACCTTTAACAGGTATAACAGCAGCCGTGGTGGGTGTCGTATTAAACCTGGCAGTATTTTTTGCTTATCATGTACTCTGGCCTCAGGGCTTTGAACATGCATTTGAGTGGTTTGCAGCACTGATCGGGGCAGCAGCATTTATCGCATTGTTCAAGTATAAAGCAGGTATAGTAAAAGTTATCGCAGCCAGTGCGGCCTGCGGGCTGGCTTATTCATTAATAATGTAGACAAAAAAAAATTACTGTTCAGTCTAAAGTAAAGTCAAAAAATAATCACCACGAAGACACGAAGTACACGAAGGAAAATCAATATGTAATAATGAAATATATTTAAAATTATAGCTAAATGATCGAATAAGTAGATTTTAATAAATGTGTATCTGTTTTTCTTAGTGATCTTCGTGTCTTCGTGGTGAGAAATCTTTAAAGAGACAGAATATTGAAGCTTGCTGAGTTACAAAAAAGACTTAAATAAAAGGAGCTAATAATGTCTGATAATACTGAAAGTGGAAAATGCCTGTGTGGCTCAATTAAATTCAGCGCAAAGCATGTAAATCACCATGTCGGAGCCTGCCATTGCAGCATGTGCAGAAGGTGGGGAGGAGGTCCTTTAATAGCGGTCGACTGTGGAACCGATGTAACTTTTAAGGGTGAAGAAAATATCTCCATATTTGATTCATCTGACTGGGCTGAACGGGGATTTTGTAAAAAATGTGGAAGCCATTTATTTTATCGCCTAAAACAAAAGCAGCAGTATCATATTCCGGCAGGACTGTTTGATAATAATGAACAGTTTATATTTGATCATCAAATATTCATTGATAAAAAACCCGCTTTCTACAGCTTTGAAAACAAAACCAACAACCTGACTGAGGCAGAAGTTTTTTCAAAATACGCTCCTGAGCCTGAATAAATTTGGTAACATTCATATCGATTACAAAAATATAAAAAAAGCACTTACTAGAATAAAAATAAAATTATAACAAACATCAACACAAGAGACTTTAAAATGAAAATTACAAAACTAATAACAGCTTCAGCCATCATATTTTTATCACAAACTTCCTATGCCAGTAATAACGAAGAAGGCGAACATTTATTTAAAACATACTGCGATGCCTGCCATGGTATGACAGGGGGCATGGACATGAGAAAAAGAATTGCTCCCCCTATTGCTGCCGTCAGAATGCATTATATTGGTCACTATCAGGATAAAACTTCTTTTATCAATGCCATTACAGGGTGGGTGGATAAACAGGATCCCAATAAAAGTTTGATGCGCGGTGCCATTCGTCGCTTTAACATTATGCCGCCAATTGCCATTAAAAAGGAAGATGCAATAAAAATAGCCAGTTACATCTATGAAGGAAATCTCCAACAACCCGCAGGAATGGAAGAACATGTGCAACAACAGCATAAAAAAGGTGGCATGAAATTTAGCCAGTAGTTTCAGTTAAACTAAAAATGAAAAAGTCCTGATTCGCTATAGACTGAAAATCATCTTCTGAGAAGCATATCTGTACCTGATATTTTGTAGGGTACACTGTGTATACCATTAAATTAAGCACCAATGTGGTGCGCACGGCGCACCCTACCTTGCACTTATGCATAGTTTTGACTAGCAATCTGTAATCCATAAACATTCAAGTTGAAACATGGTAATATCGCATTAGGAATAATTTATTATTTCTATTCAACCTGAAGCGAGCACTTCAGGTTCAAGTCTAGACAAGCAATACAGACCCCTCAACAAGTTGAGATAACATAGTTAAGACCATGGCTGATATCAAACCAGATTTAATCCCTATTCAGAATAAGCAAACAGCCTGTTCCGATTGTTCAATTCGTCGTCTTGCACTGTTTCATGGTATTCCTGAAAACGAACTGTCCTGGACGCAAAAAAATCGAAGCTGTCAATACAAACTGGCAGCCCGCAAGGAAGTCTATCGGGAAACTCATCACAGTGATTTTATGTTTACAATTTATCATGGCTGGCTGGCCATTTACAAAACACTGGAAAATGGTAAACGACAAATTCTCAAAATAGCTTTACCAGGTGATGTCATTGGCTATCAGGCCAATATGGAAGCAGCGATGAACTACTCCGCCATCAGCTTAACCGATGCTATTTTATGTGCCTTTTCTCGTAGTGACATGCCCGAGTTATTCCGTACAAATAAACACATTACAAAGCGACTTACCGAACTTAATTCAAGAGATATGAACCTATGTCAGAACCGTTTGCTGACTATTGGGCAACATACAGCTATTGAAAAAATAGCACATTTTTGTGCTGAATTATTTTACCGGGTTAAAACAATCTATAACGAACCGGAAGACGATCATATAAATTTTCCTCTGTCTCAGGAAGACATAGGTGATGCCACCGGTTTGACAAAAATCCATGTAAACAGGACATTAAAACAATTGCGTGAAAAAGGATTAATGGAGATATCATCCAGAACATTGAAAATTCATGATATCGATGAATTATGCAAACTGGGCAGCTTTGATAAATCCACAATTCATACTTATATACTCTACTAAATAAAACCTCACTAATAAAACATTACTAAGTCAGTTTAGTAACAGACAAGATAGCGATTTATTCTCTTTTCAATCTGGTTAAATATTCTTGTGAGTATAAAAGTCAGTAAAAAATAAATAATAGCGGCGTATAGAAAAATTTCCAGCGCATAGGTTCTGGAAAAAACCGAACGAGTCTCTCCCATCAGATCCCACACGGTGATAGTGCTCACTAAAGCACTTCCCTTAAGCAGTAGAACCACTTCATTACCATACGCAGGCCAGGCGATACGTAAAGCACGCGGTAAAATAATACGACGCTGTAACATTGCCCATGACATACCAAATGCTTTAGCGGCTTCAACTTCACCTCGTGGAATAGCACGAATTCCGCCACGTAAAATTTCTGCCGTGTAAGCAGCAGTATTGAGAGTCAAACCAATCAAACCACACCATTCGGCATCACCTAAAACAGGCCATAGAAAACTGTCAGTGATAACAGGAAATTGACCTAAACCATAGTAAAGAATAAACAGTTGAATCAGTAACGGTGTACCCCGAAAAAAATATATATAACTATAAGCGGGAATCCAGAAACGGCGTTTGTTAGAACTTCTAGCCAATGCCAGTGGCAAGGCAATCATCAAACCTAATACCGATGATAGAAAAACAAGTTTCAATGTGATCAGGGTTCCATCCCAAAAACGATCACCATATTGAGTTATAAGAGAAAAATCAGGCATGAGGGGCTATGCCTCTATTTGCTTTAACTTCAAAATAATTACGAATCAAATCAGATAAAATAGTTAATACCAGATAGATCGCTGCTGCAGCTAAATAGAACGTAAACGGCTGTTTGGTAGTTTCTGCGGCCACTTTTGACCAACGTAATAACTCATCCAGCGCAATAATAGAAATGAGAGAGGTATCTTTGAGTAGAACCATCCATAGGTTGCCTAACCCCGGAATAGCAAACCGCCACATTTGTGGTAAACGAACACGATGAAAAACCTGCCAGCTAGTCATTCCACAGGCAGTGGCAGCTTCCAGTTGCCCTTTAGGGACAGCAAGAAAAGCTCCGCGAAAAACTTCACTGGAAAAAGCACCGAATACCAGGCCGAGTGCAAACACACCCGCCACAAAGGCATTAACCTCAATATAATCGTTATAGTCAAACCATGTTGCTACTGTTTGAATCAAAACCGAAGCACCGAAAAAAACTACCAGCACAACCAGCATTTCGGGTATTCCACGCACGACTTCAGTATAAAGATGAGCAACAGTACGATAAACTCGATGATGAGATAATTTTGCTGCGGCTGTAATCAGACCGAGGAAAATACCCACCGCCAGAGAAACTAACGCGAGCTCAAGCGTCAGTAAAGAACCTGCCAGCAGTTCATCACCAAAACCTGCATCACCGTAACTGAGGTATTCAAACATTAATACAAAACTCAAAAAAGCCGGAATAAATCCCGGCTTTAAATAACTTAGTAAATACTGAAAGGAAAGTAATTACCATTGATACGCTTGTATGCACCACTGGCAAGAATATCTTTTAAAGCCTTATTTAATTTTTTAGCTAATGCTTTGTCACCTTTTCGAATCGCTATACCGATTTTATCATTAATATCAATGGTATCACCCACGTGATCATAACCAGAATTTTCAGACTTGGTCAGCCAATCATATCCAGGATAAGCATCCACAAGTACAGCATCTAAACGCCCTGCTTTTAAATCAAGGAAAGCGGCTTCCTGAGTATCATAAACTTTGACCTTTGCTGATTTTCTAAAGTTATCTTCAAGATGTTGAGCACTGATAGTTGCACGCTGTGCACCCAGTTTTTTACCCTTCAAACCTGATTTTGACACAGTAAGCCCGCTGTTCATTTTAGCAATAAAACGCAGGTAGTTGGAATAGTAAGGATCGCTAAACGATACTTTTTTCTGACGCTCAGCGGTAATAGACATACTGGCGATTATGGCATCATATTTTTTTGCCAGTAATCCAGGAATAATTCCATCCCAGTCCTGTGCAACAATTTCACAGTCTGCATTCATTTGTTCACACAAGGCTTTGGCAATATCAACATCGAAGCCAATCAATTCACCCTTTGTATTCTTCATATTGAAGGGTGGATAAGCTCCTTCAGTAGCAATTCGAATTTTATCAGCCTGAGCTGCACCGAAAAAAAACAGACTGAACAAGACAGTCACCAAGGTTAATTTTAATTTCATTTTTTTCTCCTGTTGATGTAAAACTGACTTCCTAACTGCAATTCGAATCGATAGAGTTTAAGAGTTCAGGTATAAAATAATCCAGTGACTATAAACCACTGGATAAAAATTGTTTAAAACGATCTGATTCAGGGTGTTCAAAAACCTGATCTGGTGGCCCCTGTTCTTCGATTTTTCCCTCATGTAAAAAAATCACATGATCAGACACTTCACGCGCAAAACCCATTTCATGCGTCACCACAATCATGGTACGACCTTCATCGGCTAATTGACGCATAACCTGCAATACTTCATTCACCAGCTCTGGATCAAGTGCAGAGGTTGGTTCATCGAACAGCATTGCCTCAGGCTCCATAGCCAGTGCTCGAGCTATAGCGACACGTTGTTGCTGCCCACCAGACAGTTCACCGGGGTAAGCATCTGCTTTTTCAGCAATACCAACTTTTTTCAATAACTCCATAGCATCTTCAATAGCCTTAGGCTTTGGTTTTTTTAACACATGAACAGGGGCTTCAATAATATTTTCAAGAATAGTCATATGCGACCATAGATTAAAACTCTGAAAAACCATGGATAAGCGAGATCGAATGCGGGAAATTTGCTTTGGATCGACTGGCTCAAGCTCACCCATTCGACCTTTTTTTAACTCAAGAGCTTCACCATTAACATGGATTTGACCGGAAGTTGGAACCTCTAACAAGTTAATACAACGCAATAAGGTACTTTTACCCGAGCCACTACTGCCCAGAATGGAGACAACATCTCCTGGATGTGCTGTTAATGAAACACCTTTCAGCACCTCATTCTCCCCAAAGGTTTTATGTAGGTCGCTGATCGTTATAGCCGCTGTTGGATTCATTTATTTTAATACAGGCAAATAATAGCGCTAGTTTGAACCTGTTAGTTTAACTTCGCAACTTTTGTTAAAAACTGGGAGAATTATCTAGAATTCACTATATCAAATATCAGACCCTCTATATAATTTTTTCTACAATTCAAATTTAATTGTGATACTGTAAAACGGCAGTCTATTTAATGAGATTGCATTTCTGTAACTTTTATAAGCTGTCAAGGTGATGGCAAGGAGATAAAAATGCGCGAATTAACTTTAAAAGAACTATCAATTGTGACTGGTGGTGAAAGCGACGAAGAAGAGGAAGGTAGCGATGAAAAAGGTTTAACCTGTGAAATAAGCACTCATAAAATTGGCTGTACAGGTTCACCAGAAGCGTTTATGGATTCATTCGAAAAAATCTTGGATAGCATTAGCGAGGGCCTAGAAGATTTATGGGAATCTTGGGCTCCAGCACCGAAACCACTGATCCCTATTAATATTGATTCTGATTATATAGGCAGTTATTGATAAAGTCGGAAACTATACGAGAGAATTAGTTAATTCTCTCGTATTCAATACTTTTAATTCCCATCATCTAGACCAATACTAACTAATGACTCTCAGTTTGTTGAATATATTGGTGACTAAATAGGCTTTGAATTAACAAAAGGATTTGTATGCATTTAATATTAAAAGCTTTCTATTATGCTCTTTCAGCTTTTATCTTAGGAAAACTCTATAAAGCATTTCTTATTCTACTGCTTAATACCCTAGCTGAGGGACAGGTACCCCTAATCGAGTCAATCACCTATTTTCAAGTGGAATATACTTGGTCATTTATGATATCTCCATTATTAATGGCACCACTGTTTGAAACTAGTATTGTCTGTTATTTTCTATTTAGAATATATAAAAAATATAACCTTCAACGATGGGCTATTTTTCGACAATGGGGATTTATTATTCCTAGCGCTGTTATATTTTCCCTTCTGCACTTGATAATACCAGGGGCCGGTTATTACAGGCTTGGATATACATTTATAGGAGGACTACTTTTAGCCCATTTATTTTTAACTACAGTTAAAACGCATGATATAAACAAAGCTTTCTGGACTACTGTACTTTCTCATTCTTTTTTTAATTTATTTCCATTTATTTTGTCACCAATCTTTATGTGAGTACTATGAAATAATCGCAAAAATTCATTTTCAATTTAATAAACTAGAGGCAGCTAAAACCCTACATAATAATATATCGATTAAACCAGCATTCTCGGCCACGAGCGGAGTGATATAAATGTTAAAGTCTGGATGCTGTTGTTTAATCCCATGACATATATTCTCGATATCTCCTCCATCTCCTGCATGACTTCCCGGTAAAAAAAACATTAAGACAACAATTGCACTTAATTCTCCATGCGTTGCTTTTTGTTCCAGCCATTGATCAAGAAGTGGGCCGTTAAAATCATACTGCTCACCCTCTCGCCTTTCCATAACCGCCTGCTCAATCACAACATCATTAAATTTTGATTGTAATGCAGCCGCTACATGTTGGCGAACCGCTGATACCTTTTGTGAAGGAGAACCGTGGTCAACCAGAACAATATTATGTTTAACAGAAGTATCATTTCTTATCTGCTGCAGAACATGATCAAAGAGAATATTTACCAGCCTGTTATCACCTTCTGGTAAAGGGTAAATCACATCAGTAACAGTCAGATCAATTTTCCCAAACTGTCGCTCCAGCAACTCAAGCTGCTCTGGAACAAAAGAGGTTAACGCACCACTTTCTGTAAAAAATAATGGAATCAGGATAAATTGATTAAACCCTGCTTTGAGTCGCTCTGACAAAAAAGGAACTAAAGTAGATGCAGGCTTTCCATTTAGAAAATCACTATTGATACGATTTGCATGCCGAAGTGAAACAGGGAATACTTTCTGCTCACAATTATTACCTAAACTTTCTGCCAGTCGGCGTAACTGCAAAGTGGCTTCAGGTTTAACTGAACCATTATCCACCAGCATGATAGTTACATCGGAACGCATTTAAGCCTTTAAATCTGTCCAGTCATCGAGTATTTTAAAGAAAGCAGGCACTAGCAATATTGAAAAAAGTGTCGCGCTGGCAAGACCAAAAACAAGGCTGGCAACAATCGGAATTAATAATTGTGCCTGAGTGCTAGTTTCCATCAACAGTGGTAATAAACCTGCGATAGTTGTCAGAGACGTCAACACTATGGCACGAAAACGATCATGTGCAGCTAGCTGTACTGCTTCCCCAATTACGGCACCTTCCTTTAAACGTTCTTTAATAAATGTAACCAGCAAAATATTATCATTAACGACGATACCCGCAAGGGTCGCCATACCCACCAGGCTTGGAATTGATAATTCAAGTCCCAGAGCGATATGCCCCCAGAACACACCAATAGAACCCATCGGTATTGCCAACATGACGGCAAGAGGCTGAATATAGCTTCTAAACTGAAATGATAAAATTACAAAGACACCAAATACACCAATAGTCAAATTCATCAACAATGAATTTGATGTATCTGCAGTTTCCTTACCCTGCCCCTGGAAAGCTGGTTTTACACCCGGAAATTTTTCTTTTAGTTTTGGCATATACTCTTTCTTAACCCGCTGCATCAATTCCGAAGCATTCACCTGCCGGGTATTGAGTTTGCCCTGAATGGTAGCAGTACGCTGTCCATTCACACGATGTACTCTTGAAAGGCCACGAGTCATGGTTAAATCTGCAACCGATGATAATGGCACCAGATGACCGGACTTATTCCTGATCTGTAAAAACTGTAAATCAGTCAAACCTTTTCTATCTTCATCGGCTAACCTGACGGTCACAGCCTGAGTTTCTTTTGACACCTGTACTTCCAGTCCGGTCGTACCCTGTAAAGCAGCCCTGACTTCAGCTGATACCTGGGTTGAGTTAATCCCTAGCACACCAGCCTGTTTTTTAAGATGGATACTGATTTCAGGTTTACCCGGCCTAATATCATCATAAACTTCGATAACACCTTTAAAGTCACTCAGGTAATTTTGTAAATCCAGAGATGCTTTCTTTAGCATATCCAGATTTGAACCCTGTAAACGAATATCTATGGCTTTACCGGCTACACCACGTTCTTTATCGGTAAACGACAGGTTAATCACATCACCGACATCGCCGGTTAATTCGCGCCAGTCCAGTAACATTTGTTCGATACTGCCATTTCTGTTTTCCGCCCGAATCAAATCGGCACTGATGGTGGCAATATGAGTACCGCTTTCTTTTGAGTCGACATTATTGTTATATAAAGCAGTTACATTTCTAACCAGATCAATACCACCTTTTTGTCTGGGAGCGTAATCAGTGTTTAAGGCTTTTAAACCCGCTTCTACCTTTGCAACAACTTCTTCAGTACGATTCAGAGAGGTTCCCTGAGGTAATAGAATACGAGCCTGAATTACATCAGATTCCAGTTGAGGGAAAGCCCTGAATTTCAACATTCCAGCTGGAATAGTGGCAAAAGATGCTAGCAGGATAAACAACATTACACCCAGTGATATATATGGACGTTTTACCGACAGGCTCACCAGTGGAGCAAACCAGTTATCCCTCACATTGATAAATTTCTGCTCAAACCACAAATGAAAACGTGAGCGTTCTGTTCTATGCATATGGGCGATAGAATGATTCAAGTGGGCGGGCAAAATTAAAAAAGCTTCAATAAGACTGACCGCCAATGTAATCACCAGAACAGCAGGCATATATTTTAACACTGCCCCCATTTTTCCTGTCATGTAAAACAACGGGCCAACTATCATGATAGTGGTCAGGAAAGAAGACAGTACTCCAGGTAAAACCTGCTGCACACCTTCGATTGCAGCCTGGGAAGCATTTTTACCTTTTTTAATTTGAGTGGCGATATTTTCTGAAATAATAATCGCATCATCCATTAACAAACCAATAGCAACTAGTAACGCTACCATGGTAATCATGTTGATAGAGTAACCAAACAAATTCATCGCAAATATGGCACCCAGAAATGAAACCGGAAGCCCCATGGTGACCCAGAACGAATAGCGAAAACTGAAAAAAGCCCACATGGTTAGAAAAACAAGTATCAAACCAACCACGCCATTTTCAACCAGAATTCTTAAACGGTCTTTTATATTCCTGGTGACATCCTGACTTATCTCAAGACGAATACCCTTTGGTGCCATTTTACGTTCACGCTCAAGGTTTTGCAGTACCGCATCCATCACCCGTAATGAATCCTGCTGGGTAGTTTTAATCATATCCAGTAAAGCAGCACGCTGGCCATTGAATAGGATTTTTTCTTCCTGCTTTTCATAGTTATAAGAAATGCTGGCGATATCACCCAGGCTCACTGTGCCCCCTTCACTTCCAGAAAAGACAATCAATTTAGAAAACTCAGTAAGTGTTTTACGTTGTTCGTTATACCGAACAAGTATTGAACCATCTCTGTTTTCCAGTGAACCGGCTGGAGAATCTATACTCTGAGATCGAATAGCCTGATTGACATCATTTACGGTTAACGCATATTTCTGCAATTGAGATTCTTTAATTTGAATTAAAATTTCTCGATCAGAGAATCCCTTTAACCTGACCTGCGCAATTCGACGGTCTCGGGCAATACGGTTTTTAACTCTTTCCGCATATTGGTTAAGTGATTCGGTACTCATCTCTATGCCCGGTTCTGCGGTAATAGCGATGCTTGCAATATTGGCTGTACGTTCCAGTAAAATAGTACTCGGCGTTTCAACTTTATCAGGAAAGGTAGTAATAGATTCTACTGCAGATTTAACATCATCATAAAAAGTGCCAAGGTCAGCAGATTCCAGCATTTTAGCCGTAATTATCGCCAGATTTTCACGCGCATCACAACGCACTTCTACAATATCAGTGACGGTGTCTAATGCTTCTTCGGTTACATGACAAATACCCTGCTCAACATCAAGTGCTGTGGCTCCAGGATAACTCAGGCGAACTTCAACTTCTGTTGCAGGAATAACAGGAAAGGTATCTCTTTGCAGCTTGGGCAATGCCGTCAGGCCCAGCACCATGATGATCAGCATCAACAGATTGGCAGCTGTTGGATGCGTGACAAAGTAACGAATCATTGGTCTTTACCTGCAGCTTTTGCAGCTTTATCCTTTTTCCTCTGTTGCATTTTTTCTTTATAGGCTTCAGGTACTTCCCCCATTGCATCGTTGAATAGCTGTAACATTGTTTTACTATCATTCATCGGCGTTAATAACATGCCTTCAATAGCGGGCACTAAATCCGATGTCACAATTTTTTCTTTCGGTTTCAATCCTTTTTTTATGACTACATAACCATCCTGATGGAAGTTAACTTTAACCTGTCGAAACTCAAGGCGTTTTTCATCATTCATCACATACACTTTCCCTTCGTGTAAAGCTGATGATGGAATAACGGTAAATTTATTACTGTTTTGCCCCAGCAATTCCACCTGTACAAACATATCACTAATTAATGGAGGTCTGCGAGTAGATGCAGCCTGTTCATAGGGGTTTTCAACGGTAGCCACTATGCCGAGGCTTTGTGTTTGAGGATTGATGGTTGCCGAAACTCGACTGATGGTGGCATCCCAGCTAATTTTATGGCTACCATGTTGCACACTGACCAATGCAGGCAAACCTTTCACGCCTGGAACCCAGTTACCAGAAGCTGAATCACTTCCTGTTGCTCCGATAGAAGAGCTGACCAGCGGTCTCAACTTTCCTATAGGAAACTGCGACTCGATATCTGCAGAATTTATACCATCAGCACTGAACAGTAATTGCCCACGATTAGCATATTGAGATTCGCTTATTTTAACCTCGGTAATACGAGCATCCATGGGGGCTATCAATTTAGTTCTAGCCAAATCCTGTTGAGCCTGCTTTAGTTGAACAAGCAATACTTCTCTTTCAGCCCGGTTAATTAACAGGTTGTTATCCAGAGTTTGTAAATTCCCTTTTGCGGTTAATAGATTGCGATGGGTGGTATCCAGCGTGGACTGTGAAACGTTACCTTTCTTTGCCAGTTTCTGTTGGCGGTCAAATTCTTTTTGTAATAAAACCAGTTCCTGTTGACGGGTTTTAATCGATAACTGCGTTGTTTCATCTTTGATTTTTGAAGTTTCAATTTGCGCCTCAACCTGAGAAAGCGCCAGTTGATAACTACTAGGGTCTATCGCCAGTAACTCTTCACCTTCGGTAATAAATTCACCATCTTTAAGTTTTTCTGAAGTGAATATCACCCTGCCAGCTACTTCAGCTACAGCATCCCAGTTATCCGTGGCTTGAACATGTCCATATCCGACCGCATTAATTTTTAATTTAAGTTTGGGAACAGAGATGACCTTTGCTTTGGTTGCAAATTCAGCTGTTTCAACTTTTTGAGGAGGTGTTTTAAATTTTGACCCTAGCATAATGACAGCAACACCGATCAACACAAAAAACACTATCCAGATTACTTTTAATTTGTTCTTCACAACATACCCCTGGGAAATATCGTTTTATCAGAGAAAATAATGCTTACACCTTAACTCAACAAGCTAAATATATATAACAATATTTACCCTGAAACAGGTTCTGTATCAACGGGATATTTACTCAACTTAAGCTCTGTTTTAAGCTTAAGCTCTAAAAATTACTCAGCCTACCTTATGAACCGTTATTTGTTATTTCTTTTGCTACTGTTAACCCATACAACTTATGCAGCAAATCATTGTGTCATTCTGCAATACCATCATTTTAGTGATAAAACACCTACCATCACCAGTGTGACGCCAAAACAATTTGACGACCACCTGGATTATTTACAGAAACATGATTTTACAGTCATGGCCCTACGTGATGTAGCTTTATCATTGAAACACCAGCTTGAGCTACCTGAAAAATGTGTCAGTCTGACGGTAGATGATGCTTATATTTCAGTTTATGAAGAGGCTTATCCCAGGCTAAAAAAACTTGGTTGGCCTTTAACTGTTTTCGTTAATACTGAAGCTGTTGATAAAGGTATTAACGTAGCCATGAACTGGAAACAAATGAGAGAGATGTCCCAAAATGGTGTTAGTTTTGAAAACCATGGATTTGGGCATATTCATATGATTCGTATGAAACCAAAGGAAACAGATAGACAATGGTTAACAAGAGTGGGACTGGATATTCAAACTGCTCAACGTAGAATCAGTCAGGAAATTGGTATAGAACCGACTCTATTTGCCTATCCCTATGGCGAATACAATCCATCACTTGTCAGTTTAATCGAAAGAATGGGTTTGGCCGGATTTGGTCAACAATCAGGGCCTGCCTGGCCGGATGCTAATTTTGGAGCTCTGCCTCGTTTCCCGATGGCCGCCAATTATGCCAACATGAAGAGCTTTATCACTAAGGTCAACACTTTGCCACTACCCGTCACTAAAGCTGAACCGATAGATTCACTGGTTAAACCGGGGCATTGGCGACCTACTTTGGAGCTACAACTGGCTCCAGGCAGCTACTCAAAAAATAACTTGAGATGTTATGTTGGCGGTAGTGACAAAGTTGATATCATCTGGTCAGAAACTAAAAATGACAGCGTTTCAATCACTCCACAATTTGACCTGAAGCCAGGTCGACATCGCACGAACTGCACCATGCCCTCAAACCGTAAAGGCCGTTTTCACTGGTATAGCCATAACTGGTTTATTCGTAAGGAAAATGGTGACTGGTACGCTGAATATTAACGACTGAAAGTCAAACTTTCGGTAGGGTGCACCGTGCGCACCATTGGTTTTAGCACTGAAATTTAATGGTGCGCGCGGCACACCCTACCAACGACTTCAATCATTTTCGGTTCACATTCTTGACTATATTAGCGTTTTCTAATATAGTTAGCGTTTTTATCAAACTAAAACTTAACCATGTCTTTAATCAGTATTTTGCGTACAGTATTTTCGTTTCGGCTCCTGGCCGCAACACTGTTACTCTGGACTCTATTCAGTACGCAGTCGATGGCATGGCAGCAGGTAAGTTATACCCCTTACCCGGCGTATGCGGCACCGGTTAACTATAACCCTTATGCCCAGCCATACGGTTATCCGGCTTATAATTATCCTCGTTATTACTACCCGCAACCGAACTATTACACACCACCTGTTTCACCCACAAAACTGGTTAAGCCCGTCGTAAAACCAGAAATTAAAAAAGCAACAAAGCCAAAAACAACTATTACTCAAAGCACTACTTCGACCAAAAAGTTATTTATCGAGAATCTTTTGCCTTTTATCGATAAAGAAAACACACGTTTGCAACAACTTCGAAGGAAAGTTGAGAATATAATTCAGCAACTGGATGCAAACATTTTGCTATCAGATGAATCTAAAAACTGGCTGAGAAAACTTGCTAAAAAGTACCGGGTAAAAGGTAACCCACTAACTAAGCCACAGGCACGTGAAGATCTATTAAAGAAAGTAGACATCATTCCTGCTTCATTGACTCTGGCACAGGCTGCTAATGAAAGTGCCTGGGGTAAGTCCCGGTTTGCAACTGAAGCTAATAACCTGTTTGGTATCTGGACATACGATAAAAGCAAAGGCTTAAAACCCAAAAATAGAGACTCTGAAAAAAAGCATCTGGTCAGAATATTTGACCATTATGGAGAGTCGGTAAGTTATTATATGCACACACTGAATTCTCATCCAGCTTACACAAAATTACGTGATATTCGCCAGCAACAGCGAAAAAATTTATTATCCCTTGATGGATTTGAATTGGCCGTCGGACTGGAAAAATATTCAGCCAAAGGTGAATTGTATATAAAGTTAATCCGCGACCTGATTCGCCAGAATCAGTGGGTTCAACTGGATGGTAAAAACCTGTCAGCTTAAAGTTTGAACTGACGCCACCTGGTTACACGTAGGGTGTGCCGTGCGCACCAATAAATGAGCCAGAGATTAATAATTCAAATTCATCAACGGGTAATGGCCTGGAAAACAAATATCCCTGACCATAATCACAGTCCAGAGACTTTAAAATATCAAGTTGCTGCTGTGTTTCTATACCTTCAGCAATAACCTGTATGTCCAGCTTATGGGCCATTTGAATAATTGACTCGCATAGAATGAGTACATCTTTGTCCTGCTCCATACTCTGGACATACGATTTATCTATTTTCAAAAACTCTATATCAAATCGTTTTAGATAAGATAATGAAGCATAACCAGTACCAAAATCATCAAGTGATATCTGAATATTTGCATCCTTAAATTTTTGCATTTTCATATCCACCGATTCACTAAAATCCATCAATAAATTTTCAGTTATTTCTATGGATACCGATTCCCCGGGCAGATCCAGTTTTTCCAAATAAGCAAACCAGTTATTAAATGAATTTTCATCGGATTTAAATTGCAGTGGAGATTCATTAATACTTAACTGAAAATTCTCTTTAACCGTTTCTCGCCAGACATAAACTTGTTGTAAAGCTTCGTTAACCACCCATCTCCCTATTTCAATAATTAAGCCAGTCTCTTCAGCGATGGGAATAAACTGATCTGGGCTAACGATACCTTTTTCCGGATGAAGCCAGCGAACTAGCGCTTCAGCTTTAGATATTTCATTATTGGCCAGTTTGACAATAGGTTGATAATGTAAAATAAACTGTTGCTTTTCGATGCCTTCTCGTAGCTCATTGATAGAGCTCAGTCGGTCCAGTGCTTCCTGATGCATCGAATGAGTAAAATAACTAAACCCATTTCGACCCTGTTTTTTTACAGCATACATAGCCTGATCTGCACTTTTTAATAACCCTGAAACCTGGTCCGAATCATCAGGAAAAAGTGTTATACCAATGCTACCGGTGATATATATTTCTTCATTCTCAAGTGAGTAGGGTTGAGCCAGTTTTTTAAGTATATTCTTAACCGTATTTTCTAGTAACTTTATGTCATGCAATATTATTGTAAATTCATCTCCACCTAAACGTGCCACATCACCATTTTCTTTTACACATAATAATAACCGTTCGGCTGTTAGTTTTAGTAACTCATCTCCTGCTTCATGACCCAGAGTATCATTAACTTCTTTAAAGCCATCTAAATCCAGTAGCATTAGAGCAATACTATTTTCTTTGCTTTTAGTTAAATTGATGATGTGGTTCAGGCGCTCAATAAATAACGCTCTATTTGGTAAACCCGTAATAGTGTCATAGTAAGCCTGTTTAAAAATTTGTCTTTCTTTAGCCTTAATATCGGTAAGATCAGAAAACAAGGCGACCCTTTTATTCACTTTCCCCTGTTTATCAAAATCAGTATTTATACTGATGATAACGGGATACACTATTCCATTTTTTTTCCGGTTCCATAACTCTCCTTTCCAGTGCCCAGAAGTATTGATACGGTTCCACATTAATTTATAAAACAAATCATCCTGCTGTCCAGAAGACAGAATACGGGCATTCTTACCACAGACATCCTCTTTTAAATAACCAGTAATTTTTGTAAATGATGAGTTAACGTCAACAATAACGCCATCTTTATCAGTTATCATCATACCTTCACTGCTTTTAGCATAGACTAGAGATGCCAATTGCAGTTGATCACTTTTTTTATTTTCTACAGCGCTTGTTACAATTTGAGAGATATAACGAATTATTTCACCCGAGTTATTCAGTTGAGGAACAACGGTTAATTGTGCTGAGAGAATAGCTCCCGAACTATGTTCATATTTGGTCTCGATAACAACCGGAAAAGATGAGTCAGCATTCAGGGAATCGAGTGTAGTTTTATCCAGTTTAAACTTATCCTGATGATAAATCATAAAATCTGGTAAGTGAATTTCATCCTGCTGAAAGCCCAGAAACTGAATTAAAGCGGGATTAATTTTTTCAAGATCACCCGTTACACTCGAACAAAACATAGGCACAGGTGTGGCATCGAATAACTGGAGAGTATGTCGATCAAGGTCAACAGGGTGATTTTCAACCTTACTATTAATCATAAGTTACTGTTAACTTTCTATAAGGAG
Source organism: Gammaproteobacteria bacterium (assembly GCA_018669845.1). Lineage (GTDB taxonomy): Bacteria > Pseudomonadota > Gammaproteobacteria > JACNJF01. Next base: position 28,906 of record JABHSO010000087.1, read on the forward strand.
AATCAGCTTTTTCAAACTATTTTCATTAATTTTTTTGTACCTTTTTTCTGGATATATTCTAAAAATTGCAACTCAGGCATTGGCCTTGCGTAATAATAACCCTGAGCTTCATCACAACCTTCAGCCAGGACAAAATCATGTTGCTGTTTCTTTTCTACACCTTCGGCAATTACTGTAAGCCCCAGACTCTTACCCAGCGCTATTATTGCACGAGTTATGGCCTGATCATTGGTATCAACCAGAATATCTTGGATAAATGAATAATCTATTTTCAATTTACTGATTGGAAACTGTTTAAGGTAGGTTAATGACGAATAACCCGTCCCAAAATCATCGATAGCAATATGCATCCCGATATCCCTTAATTCATTAAATTGACTGACCGTTTTTTCGGGATGTTTAATCAGGTAATCTTCAGTAATCTCAAGCTCCAGCAACTCTGGTCTACAACCCGTATCTTCAATAATCGCTCTTATTTTATGTGCGAACTTCTCATCCAGTAATTGCCTGCCGGAAATATTTATCGCTACTTTAATATCAGAAAAGTCTGAATTTTGCCATTCAACAATTTTTTCACAGCTAGTCCTGAACACCCACATACCTATTTCATCGATCAACCCAATTTCTTCGGCAAGGGGAATAAAGCGACCTGGTAATATCAGTCCCTCTTCCGGGTGTACCCAGCGTACCAGAGCTTCAGAACCAACTACTTCACCGTTATTCATATCAATTTGTGGCTGAAAATAAAGTTCTAACCCATCATTTTCAATGGCCTTTCTTAACGCGGACTCTAACAAAACTCTTTCAACAGCTCTTTGGGTTAAGTCTTCGGTATACAGGCTAAAACCATTTCTACCTTCATTTTTAGTACGATACATGGCTGAATCAGCATTACGTAATAACGTTTCTGTATCACGACCATGTTCAGGAAACAAACTGATACCTATACTGAGAGTAATAGTAATTTCACGCTCACGTAATTTTAAAGGCTGTTTGAAAGCAATTAGTAGCTTTTCAGCTAGAATAGATGCATATTTGGTATCTTCTAGCTGCTCCAGAATAATTGTAAATTCATCTCCACCAAGTCGGGCAGCCGTGTCCTCCTTACGAATGGTCTCTTTTAACCGGACTGCAACAGCCTGTAATAATTGATCACCAATACTATGCCCAAGGCTATCATTAATTTCTTTGAAGTGATCAAGGTCTATAAACATCACTGCCAAACCTACATTAGCCCGTTCAGCTTTTTTGATAGATTGTTTAAGACGGTCAGCTAGTAACAACCGATTAGGTAGCTCAGTTAAGGTGTCATGATGAGCCAGGTGGTGCAAAGAAATTTCTTTCCTTTGAAGTTGCTGCTCAGCAAGCTTCATCTCGGTGATATCTCGACCGACTCCTAATATTCCCAGTAAATTCTGGTTATGATCATACAGAGGAGTTTTGAGTGCACTTAATAATATTTTCTTACCATCAGGGTATGTAGCCCACTCTTCGTACATAAAAGTATCATTAGCATGTAATGCCACCTGATCTTTTGCCCGTAGGTAACGCCCTTCCTCATCGCCAAACAATTCAACATCATTTTGACCGATAATATCTAATTCGGGCACACCAATGAGTTTGGCAAAGGCATCATTACAACCGATATAACAGCCATCCAGATTCACATAATCTTTGTAATAAATTAAATCAGGGGTTGAGTTAAATACAGAATTCAATAATGAGACCTGAAAGCCGGCTTCAGACTGAGCATTTTTACGTTCATGTATTTCTTTTTCTAATATTTCATTGGTTTCAACCAATTCCGTGGTTCTTGTTTCGATGAGAAATTCTCTTTGCTCTACTTCCTGGTTCAAATCATCAATCAAACTGGAATTTTCAGTTTGCAGTCGAATTGTTCGTATAAACTGTTGATTTGCATTTCGGGTAAATACCGTCAACATAGCCAGATATACAATAATTCCGAAGGCAATTATTTTTTCAGCAAAAGTAGGATTAGCCAATAAAACAGCAGCAAAAATAAAAGTCTGAGGAAAGGTGTAAGCAATAAAGATGGGCATATGGCAGGAAAGTACATAACCTGCCGCACTGATCAAAGAAAAGAAAACAAAACTCAGCGTGAAGAAAACGATGGGATCCTGATTTTGATAGCCAACCAGATAAGCACCTCCAAAACCAAGCCCTAACAGGGCCGTTACCAGGGTGTAAATGTTTATCCACTGAAGTGTGGTAAACCTACCGGGTTTAATCTTATGATAAAACCAGATTATGGTTCTCAGCCCAGCTAGAGCAAGTACGGAAAAAGCCCAGAATGACAGTATAAAAATATCAACCCTGTCACTTAACACAATAAAAAACAGTATCGTCAATACAATAATAGCAACATTAGCAGCTGGAGCTTGCATAAACAGGGCATGCTCTTTTTCCAGTGCTAATTCAGTTTCTAAGCTTTTATGATATTTTGGCTGCGTACTAATGCTTTTAAACCTCGTGCAATTTTTACAAGCCAGAATCTAATAAAATGGCTAACGACAGATTCGTTGGTTTCAACCAGAAAATACTCACTAAAAATGCATACAAGTAGTAATACATGCCCAGGATTGAAAGTCACTATCTGCTGAGTATAGATTAGAAGATGAAATTATGTGCATTTAACAGGTATTAAAAATATTTATTTACTTAAGTATTAAGCTCTACCTTTTGAAATAGATATAACGGATTTAATAGGATGAATAATAACAAACCTTAAATATTGACGATTTCATAGACATTTAACCGAGTAAAACCTCTTAATATGACAATATCATGAAATATCAAATAGAAATAAGAAGCCTAATAATATCAAATTACTGAGCAATAACACTATGGCCAGCACTTTCCATAAGGTACCAGGGTCTTTTTCAATCAATGGAACCGATAGGTTCATGAACATCGGGTTTGGATTTTTCAAATCAAACAGAAACTCTGAGAAGGTCTCATAACGTGATTTAACATCCAGTTTAGTCGCTTTTTCTATCGCTCCATCCATCCACAATGGAATCATAGGGTTATATTTGATGGATGACTGGTAGTTAATTTTATTCAGGGCTCGCCAATTAATATCACGTTTTAGTTGATCACCATAAGGTAAGTGCCCGGTCATCATTTCATAAACCATGACAGCAATGGAAAACAGGTCTGATCGATTATCCCCGGCAATGCCCAATAAATATTCAGCTGCTGTATAATTTTTAGTGCCCAGCAAATCTACACGTTCGACTGGCGTCGCTATTTCCTGAATGCCTGCTATTTTCACCGAACCAAAATCAATAATTTTGATTCTCTGATTAGCGGTGATCATAATGTTTTCAGGTTTCAGGTCACGGTGCAACATTTCAAGCCGGTGAAACACTCGAATACCTGCAATCACTTTTTCAGCCAGTTCGATCACATCATCAAGATCAGGGTCCGGATTATTGGCCATCCAGTCTCGTAGCGTGAGACCTTCAACTTTCTCCATAACAAAATAAAGAAAATTACGCTTTCGCCCAGAATCACATATTTTAACGACCAGAGGACTGTTTATGCGTTTACCAACCCACTCTTCCATATAAAATCGCTCAATATAAGCAGGGTCATCCTCAAAATTAACCGAAGGTGTTTTCATCACCAACTCTTCACCACTTTCTTTATCGATTACCCGGTAAAGCTGTGAAGTGGTGCTGGCATGGATTTCTTTATGGATTTCATAACCATCCATGGTCATTCCAGGACCCAGATGAGGAGGAAAAGGTAAACGCCCAAGTTGCGAAAAAATTTCATTAGCATCCTGTGAAGGGATGGAATCTATTCTGACAAGCTGCGCTGTTACATTATCATGACTTTTTGCCTCAAGAGATCTATCGACTATAGTCTGAGCCAGAGCATCAAAATCAGAGCTACCTTCCTGCAATAAAGCTTTTATCTGTTTTGAGGATAAATAGTCGTGCACACCATCTGTGGTCATCAGAAAAATATCACCCTGCTGAATAGTGACAATCCTGAAATCGATATCTAGCAGATGATCTATACCCATTGCACGGCTTAGGTAACTCTCTCCACGTGATACATTGATGCGATGATCATTGGTCAGACATTCAAAATCACCTTCGCGTAAACGATAAATTCTAGAATCTCCAACATGAAACAAATGGGCTGTAGTTGACTTAAGAACCATGGCACTAAAGGTCGTCACCATGCTATGCGCAGTATCATTTTTTGCCTGGCTTAATAACCAGCTATTGATAGCCGTCAGCACCTTACCGCCAGAGTGTTTAACAGACCAGGTTTCCGGCGTGCTGTAATAATCATTCAGAAAAGACTTAACACATTGCTCACTGGCTTCAGCCGCAAATTCACAGCTGCCCATGCCATCGGCAATAGCGCAAGTAATACCCTTAGTCTCCAGACTTTCATCGTCAGGAATCAAAGCAGCATAGAAATCTTCATTTCTATCTTTGACCCCTTTGTCAGAGAATTGCCCAATACTAACTGTTAGTTTTAATGTCATTATTTCAACCAGGTATTTTTTTACCGCAAAGGACGCAGAGGTATGCAAAGGTGTTTTTAGTAATATGCAATTTTTGAAATACCTCTATCAATTTGTGAATAGCAAAAACTTAAAGTCTAAGACATATCCTAATAACCTTTGCGAACCTTCGCGTCCTTTGCGGTGAATATTTTTATGTCACATCAATCATTTGCACTGAACCATCCGGCATGACTTCTGCAGTCTGCCCTTTGGGTTCATCCAGGAAAATAATAATTGCCAGTAATACTGCAAAAGCAGTAAAACCAATCACCATGAAAAATGCCTGCGGTGTGGTGAAGGATAAAACAGTTAAAAATATCAGGCCTCCGACATTTCCATAAGCACCAACCATTCCGGCTACCTGCCCGGTCATGCGGCGTTGAATCAACGGCACCATGGCATACACTGCACCCGATCCACCTTTGGAGAACAATCCACACAATATCGTGTTACCCACAACCAGTACTATAGCCCAGCCGGCGGATACCTGTCCGAGTAAAAGAAAGGTTACGGCTATACCGCTAAATAACATGGTGAGTGAAAGTTTACGCCCGATACGGTCACTCATGACACCACCGGCTGGACGTGCGATTAAATTCATCACCGGATAAATTGCCGCCAGCAGCCCGGCAGTCACCAGCGACAGTCCAAAGGTATCGATATAAAATAGCGGTAACATGGAAACTAACGCCAGTTCTGATCCAAAGGTCACCATGTAAGCCAGATCCAGAATAACCACCTGTTTGAAAGAATATTGGTACATCTCAGGGATAGTTTCGGTGAACACGGCTTTGTTAATTTGAATAATTTTCCATGCCTGCCACAAATAAATAGCGGTAATTCCAATATAGATACTGTTACTCAATTCGGTACTTAACCAGGCCATATTCGCAGGGCCTAGTTTCCAGGTCAGTAATGCCAATGCACCGTACACTGGAATGCTGAATAGTAAATACAGCAGCAGATCCCTTTTACTGGTGATTTCCATCGCACCCATCTTTTTGGGCTTGAAATAAGTACTTCCTTTTGGTGTATTGCTTACCGAAAAGTAATAGAAAATACCGTAAGAAAATGCCATAACAGCCGTGGTCAAAATCGCATAACGCCATCCATCTTCACCACCAAACCATAAAGCCAGCGCCGGTAGAGCCATGGCAGAACCTGCTGAGCCAAAATTTCCCCAGCCACCATAAATACCCTGAGCTGCTCCAGTCTGTCTGGCAGGAAACCATTCGCCAATCATACGTGTACCCACCACGAAACCGGCACCGACGAAACCTAGCAATAAACGGCTCACTGCCAGTTGTTCAAACGATTCAGCTAAAGCAAAAGGAACACTTAGCACACCGGCAGACATTAAAATTCCGGAAAACATCAGTCGAGGTCCAAAACGATCAACCAGCATACCGACCAGGATTCGAGCGGGTATGGTCAGTGCAACATTCATGATCAGTAACACTTTAACTTCCTGATCACTCAAACCGAATGTTTCACGCAAAATAGACATTAAAGGAGCATGATTAAACCACACCATAAAACTCATAAAAAATGCCATCCAGGTAAGATGCAAAACTCTAGTCTTGCCTGTAAATGAAAATAAGTTGAGTCTGGAATCTGACATAAGAAATTTCAAAATATAAAAAAGTAATAAAGATCCGTAGCAATTACCCTGCCAATACACAATAAATTCATATTTCTTAAAGCTTAAAGATAAAAATTAACTTAAGTAAACTCAAGCACTTACCCTCTTTTGTTCTTTATAGAGCACTCTTCGCACCAGTTCAGAGCACTTAGTAAACAATCTACAATCACAGGCACTACTTTAGTGCATCAGAATATTACCAGGTATCTCTTTATTCCAAATATCAATAACTTATGACTTGGCACGATTACTGCTAAAGCCATAACCATATAGATTAAACATCGAGGACTACATGAAACAAAAACTGGTACTTATTGGAAATGGAATGGCAGGCATAAGAGCCATTGAAGAACTGTTGAAATATGAAGCAGACTTATATGACATCACTGTAATCGGCTCGGAACCACATCCCAATTACAACCGCATTATGTTGTCACCTGTTCTGGCAGGCGAAAAAAAGATCGACGATATCATTCTGAATTCTTATGAATGGTATAAGGAAAATAGTATCGAACTGATTACCGGAGATACGGTTACCAAAATCAACCGCTTGAATAAGTCAGTTGAAACCGAAGCCGGGAAGATTTTCGAATATGATCGCCTGTTGGTCGCCACCGGATCCATGCCATTTATTATCCCGGTTCCCGGCGCTGATAAACAGGGTGTTATTGGATTCCGTGATATTCAGGATGTCGACACCATGATCGATTACTCCAATAAACATAAAAAGGCCATCGTAATCGGTGGTGGTCTACTAGGACTTGAAGCAGCTAATGGTCTGATGAAACAGGGCATGGATGTCACCACAGTACATTTAATGGATAGCCTGCTAGAACGTCAGCTCGATACCACTTCTTCAGCCATGCTCAAAACTTCTCTGGAAGAACGTGGTATGAAGTTTTTGATGGAAGCACAGACTGCTGAAATTTTGGGAGACGATAAAGTTAGTGGCGTTAAGTTTGCCGATGGTAGCACTATTGATACCAGCCTGGTGGTGATGGCAGTAGGTATACGCCCCAACATAGCACTGGCTCAATCAGCCGGTTTGTATTGTGAGCGTGGTATCGTGGTAAATGACACCATGCAAACTTATGACCCCAGCATATATTCGGTGGGCGAATGTGTTCAACACCGAAATAATTGTTATGGACTGGTTGCACCATTATTTGATCAGGCCAAAGTGGCCGCCAATCACCTGGCCCAGGTAGGCATCGCACGTTATGAAGGTTCTATCACTTCAACCAAACTGAAAGTAACTGGTATTGATTTATTTTCTGCCGGTGAATTTAGTGAAGAAGAAGGTGATGACATACTCATCATGCAAGATGCCAAAGAAGGTGTTTATAAAAAGTTGGTTGTTAAAGACGACATCATCAAAGGTGCGGTCATGTACGGCGACACGATGGATGGCACATGGTATTTCCAGTTAATGCGTGAAAAAACCAATATCGCCGATTTTCGTAAAACCATTCTATTTGGACAACATGATCTGGGTGATACAGGACATGGTGATGAAACACGAGTCATGTCATTATCGGACGACGCTGAAATCTGTGGTTGTAATGGTGTGTGTAAAGGTGACATAGTCAATGCGATCACCACTAAAGGTCTTTTCACACTGGAAGAAGTACAGGCGCATACTAAAGCATCATCATCCTGCGGATCCTGTACAGGTCTGGTTGAAGCCCTTTTAGCTTCTACCGTTGGTGAAGGTTATGACGATACACCAAGTGTTAAACCACTGTGTGGTTGCACCATCCATAGTCACGATCAGATAATCAATGCGATCAAGGATCATAAATTAAAATCCATGCAAGCAGTACGTGAGTTTCTAGAATGGAAAACACCCGACGGCTGTGCTGCCTGCCGCCCCGCTCTTAACTACTATTTATTAGCACGCTGGCCTGAAGACTATCAGGACGATGCACAATCACGTTTCATCAATGAACGTGCTCACGGCAATATCCAGAAAGACGGTACTTACTCTGTCGTACCAAGAATGTTTGGTGGACTAGTCAAACCGAATGAATTACGTGCAATCGCCGATGTCTGTGACAAGTTTGAAGTCCCCGAGATGAAGGTCACTGGTGGACAGCGCATTGATATGTTCGGTATTAAAAAAGAAGACTTGCCAGCCATGTGGAAGGATCTTTCGGACGCCGGTTTTGTATCAGGCCATGCTTACGGAAAAGCCATGCGTACCGTGAAGACCTGTGCCGGTAAAACCTGGTGTCGTTTTGGCACACAGAATTCCACTAGACTAGGCGTGAAACTCGAAGATTTAACCTGGGGTTCGTACATGCAGCATAAGTTCAAACTGGCAGTTTCAGGTTGCCCGCGTAACTGCGCCGAAGCAACCATAAAAGACTTTGGTGTTGTTTGTGTCGATTCCGGTTACGAGTTACATGTTGGTGGAAATGGAGGTATTAAAGTTCGAGTGACTGACTTCCTATGTAAAGTAGATACAGAAGAAGAAGTTATTGAGTACTGTGGCGCCTTTACCCAAAAATACCGTGAAGAAGCTCATTATCTGGAAAGAACCGCACCATGGGTTGAACGTGTCGGTTTAACATCAATCAAGGAAGCTGTAGTCGAAGATACTGAACAGCGTAAAGAGCTTTATGAGCGTTTCAAAGTCAGCCAGAAAATTTTCCAGGTAGATCCATGGAAAGCACGCGCAGACGGTGAAGCGTCACATGAATTTACGCCATTGAAGATAGCCTGATTAAAATATTGTAGGAAGTGGGGCTTTAGCCCCGCTTCTCCCAGAATTAAAGAGACTAAAATTATGAGTAACTGGATAGAAATTGCAGCATTAAATGATATTCCACAACTGGGATCTCGTGTAGTAAAAACTGACACCATGAAGATTGCTGTTTTCCGCAATAGCAACGATGAAGTTTTTGCCATAAAAGATGAGTGCCCTCACAAACAAGGACCACTGTCTGAAGGCATTGTTCACGGTACTAGTGTCACCTGCCCTCTACATAACTGGAAAATCGACCTGAAAAGCGGTGAAGCCATGGGACCGGATGAAGGTTGCACCAATGTATTCCCGGTTAAGGTAGAAGACGGCAAGGTCTACCTCGATCTGTAGGGTGCGCCACGCGCACCATTATTAAAACAACCACGGTTTATGGTGCGCATGGCGCACCCTACGTCCAGAGTGAAAAATGTTATTTGGTAGAACTCAAAAAAACCCGATCAAAATGGCCGACAAGGGCATTGTCGAGTGGAAATACGCCACCTGTGGCTACTGTTCCACCGGCTGCTCCATCGAAGTTGGCTTGAATGAAGAAGGTAAAGCCGTCTCATCTCGGGGCGTGGCTGATGCCGATGTTAACCGTGGAAAACTGTGCCTGAAAGGCATCTTTGAACACGAACTTTTTGACTCTGCCGGTCGCGGTTTAAAACCTCTTATTCGTGACAACTGGCACGGTGAATGGAAAACAACAAACTGGGATGATGCACTGGATACCACGCATGATGAAATAAAACGTATTCAGGAAAAATATGGTCGTGACTCATTTGCCATTATCTCCACCGGCCAGATGTTAACCGAAGAATTTTACACCCTGGGTAAACTCACCCGGGGTCTGATCGGCACCAATAATTACGATGGCAACACAACCTTATGCATGGCATCAGCTGTATCAGGCTACAAACGCTCATTTGGTTCAGACGGCCCGCCCGGCTGTTATGAAGATTTTGAACACACCGATTGCCTGATCGCCTGGGGTTCAAATTTACCAGAACAACATCCTATTATTTACTGGCGTTTAAAAGAAGCCCAGGAAAAGCGAAAATTCCCACTGATCGTGGTTGACCCTCGTGTAACCATGTTGGCACAGTTCGCAGACATTCACTTACCCATCACACCGGGCACCGATGTGGTTCTACAAAATTCATTAATGCACGTTATCCTGAATGAAAATTTACAGGATGATCAATATATTAAAGCCAATACCAATGGCATAGATGAATTACGTGCCGAAGTGGAAAAATACGATCCAGTCACAGCCTCAAAAATCTGCGGTATCGATGAAGACACCATTCGCAGTGTTGCAAGATTATATGCAAATGCTGGTGCTGCCATGTCAATCTGGACCATGGGCATCAATCAGTCTACACATGGATCTGATGGCGTAGTGGGCATCAACAATCTGGCATTAATCACGGGTAATATCGGTAAACCCGGCAGCACCAGTTTATCGATAACAGGTCAATGTAATGCGATGGGAACAAGAGAATGGTCATCCTGCTCCGGCCTGCCTAATTATCGCGCCCTTGAAAATGAGCAGGATAGAAAAGAAATTGCTGAATTCTGGAATATCGATGAAGAATTTCTGCCGAAGAAACGCGGCATGTTTCAGACTGATATTTACCATGCTATTGAAACCGGAAAAATCAAGGGCATCTGGTTAATTGCAACCAATCCATTAACCTCTTTACCCAATTCAGAACGGGTTCGTCGAGCCATGCAAAAGCTGGAGTTTTGTGTGGTACAGGATTGTTATGAAGATACTGAAAGTGCACAGTATGCAAACGTGTATTTACCTGCAGGAACCTGGGCAGAAAAAGATGGCGTCATGACCAATACCGAACGTCGTATTAATGTTGTTAAACCAGTAGCTCAGCCACCCGGTGAAGCCAAACCCGACCTATGGGTTTTCAACCAGATGGCGAAACGTTTTAATAAAAAAGGAAAAGTAAACTTTCCAGAAAAAGCAGCCGATATTTTTCTTGAGATGGCTAGTATTTCAAAAGGACGCCTGGTCGATATTTCAGGCATGAGCCATGAACTTATTCAGGAAAATAGAGGTATACAGTGGCCTTACACAGAACAGCAGGTAAAAGCCAATGAACCTCCACCACAAGGCGGTAAACGCCTGTACACCGAAAATACAACTTTTCGTTATGCGGATGGCAAAGCAAAACTGATTCCTTTACCTTTTATAGATAATAACGAAGTACCTGATCAAAAATTCCCAATCTGGCTTAACACCGGTCGCCTGGTCGAACACTGGCATGGCAGAACAAAGACTGGAAAAATTGGTAACAACAATAAATACAGTCCGATTCCGTTTATAGAAATCAACCCTGATTTGGCAGCTGAGCTTGGTATTCAAAGGGGTGAATATGTTCGCCTGGTTTCACGACGATCGGATGCCTTGGTCATGGCAACACCGACCCAACGTGTTCCTAAAAACATGGTATTCCTGCCGTTTCATTTTCACGATTGTGCAAACCGTTTGACTCTGGGACTTTTAGATCCTCATTCCCGGCAACCCGCTTATAAACAATCAGCCATTAGAATTGAAAGATTAGCTGATCAAAAAGCAGCTGCCAAGCTAAGTATGGAAATGAGAGCGTTCTAGTAGAAACTATGAAGGACTGAAATCAACTACTCTTAAGTTAACTCATACAAAAAGAGGAAAATGAGATGACCGCAGTCCTTCAACAAAAAGATAGCACAATGAGCCACGTTTTATACCTGACTTTTGAATTAAGCAACAAA
>JABHSO010000059.1 GCA_018669845.1 Gammaproteobacteria bacterium
ATCACTTCAATGACTTCGATTTCATCAAAGTCACCGACATCAGGTAATAATATTTTTTCAATATTCGCCACGTTTTTCTCCGTCAAAACTTAACTCCTTAAGTTTAAGTCAGTTAAATTTTCATGATTTTTAAAAGTTTTACCACGAAGCTCACGAAGAGCACGAAGTTTGATATTTAAAAAAAACATACCTTCTTCGTGTTCTTCGTATTCTTCGTGGTGAATATTTTCAGTTCTAGCTAAACCTTAAGCGGGTTAGGCTTTTCAGCATCAATGTTGTATTTTTTAATCGCCTGCTGCACCACTTTGTTATCTATTTCGCCATCATCTGCTAGCGCTTTTAAAGCAGCAACCACGACATAATATTTATTCACTTCGAAGAAAGTTCTGAGATTCGCTCGTGTATCACTTCGACCAAAACCATCGGTACCCAAAGTCACATATTGCATCGGAACAAAAGCTCTTATCTGATCAGAATAGGTTTGTGTGTAATCGGTCGCAATAATTGCAGGTCCTTTACGCCCACTTAACAATCTTCCAATGTAGCTTTGTTTAGCTCTTTTAGTGGGGTGCAATTGGTTCCAGCGAGTGACATCGGTGGCTTCTCTGGCCAGTTCATTAATACTGGTCATGCTCCAGATATCAGATTCAATTTCAAAATCTGACTTCAATAAATCTGCAGCAGCCATCACTTCACGTAAAATAGTACCAGAGCCCATTAACTGAACTTTCAATCCTTTCGCTTTGCTTTCTTTTAGCAAATACATGCCTTTAAGAATGCCCTCTTCCGCATCTTTGGGCATAGCCGGATGATGATAATTTTCATTCATCGCGGTGATGTAATAGAACACATTATCCTGTTGCTGATACATGCGTTTCATACCGTCATGTACGATTACCGCCATTTCATAAGCAAAGGCAGGATCATAAGAGACGCAGTTAGGTATAGTGCCAGCAACGATTAAACTATGACCATCCTGATGCTGCAACCCTTCTCCAGCCAGTGTCGTTCTACCGGCTGTTCCACCGATCAGAAAGCCTCTAACCTGCATATCACCCGCAGCCCAGGCCAGATCACCAATACGTTGAAAACCGAACATGGAGTAGTAGATATAAAAAGGAATCATATTGACGCCATGCGTGTAATAAGATGAACCCGCTGCTATCCAGGAAGACATCGCTCCGGCTTCATTGATACCTTCTTCAAGAATCTGACCTTTTTTATCTTCGCGATAATACATCACCTGATCAGCATCCATCGGTTTATACAACTGTCCGCTGTGCGAATAAATTCCCAACTGACGAAACATGCCTTCCATACCAAATGTACGAGCTTCATCGGGCACGATGGGTACAATATTTTTACCAATATCTTTATTACGGGTCAGAGTAGATAACATTCTGACAAACGCCATGGTGGTAGAAAATTCTCTCTCACCACTATCCTGAAGCAGAGCATCAAACACATCCAGTTCAGGAATTTTCAGAGGTTCGGCCATATCCTTACGAACCGGCATATATCCACCTAAAGCTTCACGCTGCTGACGCATGTATTTCATTTCTTCACTGTCTTCAGAAAAACGATAGAAAGGCGCATCGGCTATTTCATCATCTGACACAGGAATATTGAACCGATCTCTGAATGCCTTTAATGCATCTTCACCCATTTTCTTTTGCGAATGGGTTATGTTCTGTCCTTCACCTGCTTCACCCATGCCATAACCTTTAACTGTTTTGGCAAGAACAACTGTAGGTTGTCCCTTGTGCGCAACCGCTTCAGCATAAGCTGCATACACTTTATGTGGATCATGACCACCACGATTTAAACGCCAGATATCTTTATCTGACATATTTGCAACCATCGCTTTTAATTCAGGATATTTGCCGAAGAAGTGTTCACGAGTATAGGATCCACCATGCGCTTTATAAGCCTGATATTCACCATCGACAGTTTCTTCCATTCGCTTTTGTAGCAATCCATCTTTATCCCGATCCAGCAGAGCATCCCAGTATCCGCCCCAGATTACCTTGATGACATTCCACCCGGCGCCACGAAATACTGCTTCTAGTTCCTGGATAATTTTGCCATTGCCTCGAACCGGACCATCCAGCCTTTGTAAATTACAGTTCACCACGAAAACCAGATTATCCAGCTTTTCTCGGGACGCCAGGGAAATAGCACCCAGTGATTCCGGCTCATCCATTTCGCCATCACCCATAAAAGCCCAGACCTTACGATTCTGTCGTTCAATCAAACCTCTGTTTTCCAGGTATTTTTCGAAACGAGCCTGATAGATGGCCATCAATGGCCCAAGGCCCATGGAGACCGTTGGAAACTGCCAGAAGTCAGGCATTAACCAGGGGTGAGGATAAGAAGATAAACCATTATCGTTAAGCGCTTCCTGACGAAAACTTAATAACTGTTCTTCAGAGATACGACCTTCAAGAAATGCTCGAGAGTAAATTCCGGGTGCCGAATGACCCTGAAAAAATACCATATCCCCTTTATTTTCTTCAGTAGGCGCTCTGAAAAAGTGATTAAAGCCAATATCGTAAAGAGTTGCAGCCGATGAGAAACTGGCGATATGACCACCCAGTTCACTGGTTTTTCTGTTCGCCTGCACCACCATGGCAGCAGCATTCCAGCGAATAACTGAGCGGATTCGATGCTCAATAGCCAGGTTTCCGGGAGATGGCTTCTGATGTGCTACAGGAATGGTATTTAAATATGCAGTATTTGCAGAGTAAGGCAAATGCGCACCGGAGCGTCTGGCTTTATCAATTAATTTTTCCAGTAAATAATGAGCTCTTTCAGTGCCTTCATTTTCGAGCACCGACTCAAGAGCCTCAACCCATTCCTGAGTTTCCTGTGGATCTGGATCAGTAATATCTGTCATTTGTTATCTCACTTATTTCACTTACCTTAAGAATTTCTCCTGCGCTTATCCGGTTACAATAAGCTTTTGTATAGAGAAATCCTTTTAGTAGATAGATGGGTTACAAACCGGGTTTGGAACAATACCTATTCCAAACCACTATAAAAATGGCGTGTATTATACGTTAAATTTAGAGTTTATCAGCTATTCATGAGATAATTTAATCATTAGAATTAAGACTATTAATAATTTACATGCAAGAAATAACCCTTATCAGGCCAGATGACTGGCATCTGCACCTGCGTGATCATGATCAAATGAAAGCTGTGGTAAACGATACTGCAGCCCAATTTGCACGTGCCATCATTATGCCAAACCTGGTGCCACCGATTACCAGTTGCAAGCAGGCTTTAAACTATCGACAGAGAATATTGTCTGCCATTGATTCATCTCACGACTTTGAACCATTGATGACTCTATATCTCACAGACAGCATGTCCATCGATGAAATTAAATCTGCAGCTGAATCACAATATATTCATGCAGCTAAACTTTACCCGGCCGGTGCAACCACCAATTCTGATGCAGGTGTGACACACATCGATAAAATTCAGCATGTTCTTGAAGCCATGCAAAAATACGATTTACCACTACTGGTTCATGGAGAGGCCACGGCAGATAACATCGATATTTTCGACCGTGAAAAGGTATTCATCGACAGAACATTAACAAAAATCAGGCAACAATATCCTGAGCTTCGAATTGTTTTCGAGCATATTACAACATCTGACGCTGTAGATTACGTGATATCACAAAATTCAAAAACAGCGGCGACAATTACAGCTCACCACCTGTTAATCAATAGAAATGATTTATTCAAAGGTGGTATGAATCCACATAATTACTGTCTTCCGGTGGTAAAGAGAGAGCTTCACAGGGTCGCCTTATTAAAGGCAGCGAGCCAGCATCCGGGCAAGTTTTTTGCGGGTACTGACAGTGCTCCTCACGCTCAAAATGCCAAAGAATCAGCCTGTGGCTGTGCAGGAATCTATTCGGCTTTTGCCGCCATAGAACTTTATGCTGAAGCTTTTGAACAGGCTGGAGATTTTTCTAATTTTGAAATATTTATGAGTCTGGCCGGACCTGAATTTTATGGTTTACCCGCTAACAAAGAAAATATCACTCTAACAAAGCAAAGCTGGACAGTGCCCGATAGCCTGACTTTTGCAGAACAAACATTAATACCTTTTAAAGCTGGACAGACGATTAGCTGGACCCTGGGTAAATAGATTAAAGATACTGGATAAATAATAAAAAAATGACTGAAATAACTCCCATGGAAAAACGCTTTAGAGGTTTCTTACCCGTTGTAGTAGACGTAGAAACAGGCGGATTTAACGAACAAACCGATGCATTGTTACAAATAGCAGCTGTCATGCTGGTTATTAATGATGAAGGAAAAATAGTCACTACCGAGACTCATACCTGTCATGTCACCCCATTTGAAGGAGCTAACCTCGAACCTAAATCTATGGAAGTCAACGGTATAGACCCGGACCACCCACTGCGAATGGCGCTCGATGAAAAACAGGCTCTTCCTAAAATTTTTAAACCTATACGTCAGGCCCTGAAAGATAATAATTGTAAACGAGCCATCCTGGTCGGTCATAATGCGAATTTCGATTTGAAATTCATCAATGCTGCAGCCCAACGCTGTGGTATTAAACGAAATCCGTTTCATTTATTCAGCACTTTTGACACGGTATCTTTATCCGGGTTGGCCTATGGTCAAACTGTGTTATCTCGCTCCGCTCAGGCAGCTGGTTTAGGCTGGGATAACAACGAAGCCCATTCCGCGATATATGATGCAGAAATGACTGCTGAACTATTTTGTAAAATCGTTAACGATATGCCTTTTACACCAGCACAAATTTAACCATCAATTTATATTAAAATTATTTTGAGAATAAACAGCAATCTGAACTACATGGACTATAATCGAAACATATAAAAACAAACCGCCTTCTAAATGTTACGCAAAGAAGACCTATCTATAATCATTGTTGATGACCTTCAATTTAGTTGTGAAGTTATCAAATCAGGGCTAAAAAAGGCAGGATACAAAGATATCCGTACTGCCAATTCGGCTAATGAAGCGATGCTTCTGATAAACAGGAAAAGACCCGACGTCATTGTCGCTGATTTCTGGATGCCAGAAATGAATGGCCTGGAAATGACCGACCTCATCCGACGTTGGGATGAAAACAATAATCGCTATACCGGCATCATTCTACTAACAGCTGAAGATACTACATCCAGCATAGTGGTTGCATTTGACAGGGGCGTAGATGATTTTCTCTCCAAGTCAGCCAATCTGTATGAGCTTGCTGCCAGAGTTTATGGAACAGGCAGAGCAGCTCGATTACAGAATGAGATACGTCAGAAAAACCGTGATTTAACCAATCATTTTCAACATCATAACAAGATAAGTTTAACTGATATTGACACCGGTTTAGCCAACCGAAAACAACTTGAAATTTCTTTTACCTCAATGATAGATCATTGTAAAACACGTGGCGGTGGAGTTGGTTTATGCCTGATACGGGTTAATACAGAAGAAGGACAAAACCTGGAAGACAGCAGCGTAATAAGTAATATTCGTAAAGGAACATTACGCACCATCTCCAATTCATTGAAACTGGTTTTACGCCCAATGGACCAAATTGTACGTTATGCCGATTGCCCCTTTGCCATCGCCCTGGTGTATGCAGACCAAAA
>JABHSO010000062.1 GCA_018669845.1 Gammaproteobacteria bacterium
CTTACAAGGTTAACCAGATGAAAGGTTTTAACATGTCGCCTTTCCAGGCTATTTATATGGCTACTCTGGGTGGTGCAAAATCCTTATACCTTGATGATAAGCTGGGTAATTTTGAAGTGGGTAAAGAGGCTGATTTTATTGTGGTCGATAAGAATGCAACTCCGTTAATGAAACGTCGAATGGAACATGCTGAGAACCTTGAAGATGTGTTGTTTGCATTGATGATTCTGGGTGATGATCGAAATATTAAAGCAACCCATATCATGGGTGAATGTTGTTACGAAAGAGCATAGTAAATGAGTTATCTGTTAGTTGAACATGCCGATGTACTAGTCACCATGAACCAGGGGCGCAGTGAAATTATTGATGGTGCCTTGCTGGTTGAAAATAATATAATCATTAACATCGATACTTCTGATGAAATGCAAAAATATCTGCATCAGCACAATATAAATCCAGATGAAATCATCAATTCCAAAGGCACTGTAGTTTTACCCGGGCTGATTAACTGTCACCATCATTTATACCAGACATTAACGCGTACTTTGGGTACAGCGGGTGGATTATCTTTATTTGACTGGTTGAAAACTTTGTATCCGATCTGGGGTCAGATGGATGCCGAGTCCGTTTATACCAGTGCGAAACTGGGTTTGATCGAATTGATTTTATCCGGCGCTACTACCGTCGCTGATCACCTTTATTTATTTCCTAATGGTTCCAGACTGGATGATGAAATAGCGGCAGCTCAGGAACTGGGTGTTCGTTTCCATCCGACTCGTGGCAGCATGAGCCTGGGTGAAAGCAAGGGTGGTTTGCCACCGGATAATATTTGCGATACCGAAGAGCATATTCTGCAAGATAGTCAGCGGGTCATAGAGACTTTTCATGATGCTGAAGATTTTTCCATGTGTCGCATCGGACTGGCACCTTGTTCACCGTTCAGTGTCACCGCCGATTTAATGAAACAAAGTGCTGAAATGGCGCGCAGTTATAAAGTGGTAAATCTGCATACTCATCTGGCAGAGACCATCGATGAAAATAGATTCTGTCTGGAAAAATTTGGCAAACGTCCGCTAGAGTACATGGAAAGTCTGAACTGGTTGGGTGATGATGTCTGGTTTGCTCACATGGTGCACCCGGATGATGATGAATTAAAAAAACTGGCTCATAGCTGTACCGGTGTTTGTCATTGCCCCAGCAGTAATATGATTTTAGCGTCCGGCATAGCGCCCATTCGACAGATGGTAGATGCGCATATTCGTGTTGGGCTGGGTGTAGATGGTTCTGCCAGTAATGATGGTAATCAGATGTTGGGCGAAGCTCGTCAGGCGATGTTGCTTCAGCGTGTAGGCTGGCCTGGTTTTGAATCGAGTGCTGGGCGATTTTCTGCCCGTGAAGCATTAGAGCTGGCCACTCTTGGTGGAGCCGAAGTGCTTAATAGAAAAGATATCGGCAGTCTTGAGGTCGGGAAAGCAGCTGATTTTGTCGCATTTCGCATTGATGATTTACACCATGCTGGCGGACAAAGTGATAAGGTGGCATCACTATTAAGCTGTGCGCCGACAGGTGTTTGGCTATCGGTGATCAATGGGTCTATCATCGTTCAAAATGGTGAGTTATTAAATGTTGATATCGAAAACCTGATAATCAAACACAACCAACTGGCTCATAAAATGTTAGTGAAAGCCGGTGTAGCATAAAAACATATTCACCGCAAAGGGCGCAGAGGTACGCAAAGGAAAGAATAATATAGGAAGGTAAATAAATTGAAATATTGAGTAAAAGTAAGTTCTCAATTAATTTTAAAAATACTTTTCCCTTTGTGTACCTTCGTGTCCTTTGCGGTGAATAAATTGGAAATAAAAAATGAATATTGAAACTATCCCTGATTTTCTTAATAAAGGCATAAATCTGGCACAGCCCCGATTGGGTTGCAAAATTTTATCCTGTACGGATGATTTTTTTGCTGCCTGTGATCGTATGTTGAAACCGGAAAATCCCGTTTTTATCGATGGTAAATTCGATGATAACGGAAAGTGGATGGATGGCTGGGAAACCCGTCGCCGTCGAAATGGTGGTTTTGATTCGGCCATTATTAAACTTGGACAACCGGGAATTTTGTACGGCGTTGATATGGATACTTCACATTTTACCGGCAACTACCCACCGGCAGCTTCACTGGAAGCTATATATTGTGAAACCGACCCTGATGAAAATAGTGACTGGGTAGAGCTTATTCCAGCATCGAATCTCTCTGGTGATAGTCATCATTATGTTGAAATTAATAACGATAAAGTCTGGACGCATTTAAGACTGAATATATTCCCCGATGGTGGGATTGCCCGCTTACGTGTTTATGGCCGTATTTTCTGTGACTGGAAAAACCGGGATCAGAATGAAACTTATGATCTGGTCGCTTTGGAAAATGGTGGCAGGGCAATAGCCTGGAATGATGCTCACTTTGGTCATGGTTCTAACCTGATTGCCCCCGGTAAAGGATTGAATATGGGTGATGGATGGGAGACAAGACGGCGCCGTGAGCCAGGAAATGACTGGTGTATTTTAGAGCTTGGGCATCGTGGTGAAATTGAAGAAATTTTAATAGATACAGCTTTCTTCAAGGGTAATTATCCAGACAGGTTTTCACTTCAGGCTGCTGATATCTCTGGCGTCACTGATGAGTCGCTGATTACCCAGAGCATGTTCTGGAAAGAGTTATTACCCGAACAAAAGTTACAGATGGATAATGAGCATCATTTTGCTAGTGAAATAAATAAACTAGGTCCTGTCACCCACATAAAACTCAATATTTATCCTGATGGTGGCGTGAGTCGGCTTCACATCATGGGTAAGCTGGTATGAATATTCTAAAAGTTGAACCTTTAACGGCTGAAGCTTTTGCTGATTTTGGTGATGTGATTGAAACGGGTAGAAATAAATCTTTTGAAATCAACTACGGTATGGCTGATCGATACCATGCACTGGCAAAAGTAGATACGGGTTCCGGGGAAGGTTACCCGGTGATTAGCCTGGTAGACAGTAAAAAATATAAAATGCCACAAAAGGTAAAAATTGTAGAACGTCACCCACTGGGCAGCCAGGCTTTTATTCCAAGAGATAAAATACCTTTTATAGTCGTGGTTGCTAAAGCCGGTGATAACATTCAGGCGAGTCAACTACATGCTTTTATCACCAATGGTGAACAGGGAATTAATTATTACCCAGGAACCTGGCACGGTTTGTTGTTAACACCATTTGATGCAATGAGTTTTATCTGTGTAGATAGAGATGGTGTCGGTGAAAACTGCGAAGAGTTTCATTTTTCTGATCAGGATCAATATACTTTAGGCATGAATTTGAAACTGTAACCTTTTGTTTCAGGTATAATTTCTCCTTCGATTGTGGATTGTTTCGCTATGCAAAAAACCTATATAACCGCACAGGAACTTTTGGAAAGCTCTTTCAAGCTTGCCCATGATATTTATAAGGACGGATTTCGCCCCCAGTTTATCGTTGGGATCTGGCGTGGGGGCACTCCCATTGGTATCGCTGTACAGGAATACTTTGAATATAAAGGTGTCAGTACCGACCATATTTCCGTACGAACTTCGTCTTACACCGGGATCAATCAGCAGTCCAAAGAGATTCGTGTTCATGGCTTGCATTACCTGATTGAAAATGCCAATTCTGATGATGGTTTGCTCATTGTGGATGACGTATTTGATTCTGGCAGAAGTGTTGATGCGTTGATCAAAGAGATAAAGAAACAATCCAGACTGAATACGCCTCACGATATTCGAGTAGCCTGCACCTGGTATAAACCTTCCAAGCGAGCAGTGGATATCAAACCCGATTACTTCAGTCACGAAAGCGAAGAATGGCTAGTATTCCCACATGAACTTGAAGGGTTGACCAAAGAAGAGATTGTAGCGGGTAAATCCGATCTGAAGAATATTCAGGATTTGTTTTAATTTTTTCACCACAGAGGACACGAAGGTACACAGAGGTTTTCTTAGAATTAGTTTCTGAAAGTTTATTGATCTAGTCTATATCTTGAATAGCTTTTAGAGCTTTTAGAGCTTTTAGAGCTTTAACGCCATATATCGATATTAATTTTAAGCATAAAATATGAAAGTTGTAGCAACTTAAAAAAACTCTGTGATCCTCCGTGTCCTCTGTGGTAAATAATTTTTAGTTGATCTTATACAATTCGATCCAGACTAGGCAAGTTGCTATAAAGTCTGCGAACTTCCAGTTCATTTTCCAGTAATGCATCCACACATTTGGGGTCGAAGTGGCTGCCTCTGCTTACTTTTACTTCTGTAAATACGGCATCCAGTTCATAGGCCTGTTTGTAGACGCGTTCAGATGCCATGGTATCGAATGCATCTGCCAACGCACAAATTCGGCCTTCCAGTGGAATGTCAGTACCCGCAAGACCCTTGGGGTAACCAAAACCGTTCCATTTTTCATGGTGAGTCAAAATGATTTGTCTGGCCATGTTAAGCATTTCTGTTTCGGGATTTTTTAATATATCGGCTCCGATGACAGGATGAGTTTTTATGCTTTCCCACTCCTGCATGTCCAACTTTCCCGTTTTCAATAGAATGTGATCAGGGATACCGAGATTACCAATGTCGTGCATAGGTGCAGCATATAGAATCATTTCGCAGTAGTGTTTATCTTTACCCAGTGCGCGAGCTATTAATGATGTTAATTGAGCCATGCGCGAAAGATGGTTGCTGGATACAGGAATTTTATATTCAGCTGCCTGTGATAAACGAAAAATTGTCGCGAGACTATTTTCAAGCAGAGTTTTATTCAGTTCATCATTTTCTTTTTGCTGCTTTTCTAATGTACTTGTCATTGCCGAAAAAGCTTCTGCAGTTTGTTTTATTTCTTTATAAGGTGTTGAAATGGGGGCAGTGTTAATCCAGTCGCCTTTCATGATTGCCCTCGACTGGTGACCCAACTGAACAATAGGGCGACTTAAACTTCGTGAGAGAATATATCCCAGCAAACTGGCGAAGATGGCGATAATAATAGCAAGATAAATATTTAGCTGCTGATTTTTATGAAACACGCCTAAATAGTCATCCTCAGGCACATATATTCCAATGATCCAAGGCCATTGATGTTGTTGAAACGGAGTGAAAACAGCCTGATAATTAATATTGTTTTGGGTGAATTGAGTGAACTTTTTATTATCTAAAATGTATGTAGTAGAAAGTGGAAGCTGTAGTGATCTGAATGCAGCCCGGGCGATGGGATCATTAATTTCAGTGATAAGATTAAAAGTAGTTTTCTCATTATTTTTACGTTTTATTTTATTGCTATCGGGATGAGCCAGAACCTGACCATGGGTATCGATAATGAATGCTGAACCGTTCAAGCCTATTTTAAGGCTGGCCAGGAAAGTTGATATCTGACTTATTTCAATATCAACACCCACCACACCGCTTAAGCTGTGATCTTCATCGGCATTAAATACTGGACTGGATATTGTGACTCCAGGTTGTTGAGATGAAAAGAATATATAAGGTTCAGTCCAGACCATGCGCTTAAATTTAAGAGCTTTTATATACCATGGTCTTTTTCGTGGGTCATAACTATCTTCAGTATCCAGCCTTTCTGTCACAGAGTTAAATTCCTTGTCTCTCCAGTGCAAATTTACGCTTTTGATATTGTCATTTATATTGATTATTTTTGTGCGATAGCCCTTTGCTGAAAAACTATCATCACGGTTTACATAAACGAAATCTCCATTTTTAGTGCCAAAATAAATACCGGTAAACTGAGGGTAGAGTTTTAGCTGTTCAAAGAAATAACGTTCCATCGCACTGCTATTATGCTGGCTGACCACATTATGATTAGCCAGTTTCTGAGTCAGTTCTGCGGCCAGTTCGGCTGGCTGGAGAAATGCGGTTGAGCGGTCAATGGCTTCACTGGAAACGTTATCCATAACTTCATGAGCATGTCCTATTAAAACCTGCTGAGTGGTTGTATAGGTTGAAAACATAATTGTGGAAACGGTAATAACCATTAACCCAATGATGCTGATAAATAAAATATTCTTAATTGACATGTTTTTTTTGATCTGATTTTTTATGGCATGAAGCATAAAGCAAAGTTAGATAGTTGTAACCCATAGTTGCTGTTACATATGTAAATTCGCCAGCTAGATGGGTATATCTCGATATACTAATTTAGTTTATAATCGTGCAAAAATTTTACGTCCAAACTCGGGAGATTACTGTGTCTACATCCAGCAATAGTGAATTTGCTTTATCAATAAAGTTAGTCGGTGGCTTATTAGTGGCAGTAGCTTTGATTTACCTGTTTATCTACTCCATGGCTGAAGATGGTTATGGTAAAAATATGGAAAGAGTTAATCAGCAGGATGATGGGACGTTGTTAGCCAGGATTAAACCTGTTGTTACACTGGATGACATAACAGGCAGTAATGATAAAGAGCTTGCTGTTGTTGAAACAACCGCAGCAATGAAATCTCCAAAAGAACTTTATGATGGAGCCTGTCTTGCTTGCCATAATACCGGTGTTGCAGGTGCTCCTAAACTGGCTGATGCAGAGGCCTGGGGTGCAAGAGCTGCTGCAGGTGTCGATGCCTTGTTAGCTTCAGCAAAAGCGGGTAAAGGCGCAATGCCACCTAATGGTGGATCAGCCTATAACGATGCTGAAATGAAAAGTATTATTGAGATGATGTTAGCAGAATCAGGATTGATGGATGCAGCTCCAGCGGCAGTGGAATCTGAACCTGCACCAGCAGCTGAACCTGAAATTCAGGTTATGGAAGAAGTGGTTGAGGAACCTGTGAAAGCAGTTTCGGTGGGTGGTTCTTCGCACGATTTAGCTGCTGGAGAAGCAGCGTATAAAACAGCGTGTTTTGCCTGTCATGATTTTGGAGTGGCCGGAGCCCCCAAACTGGGTGATGTTGCAGCCTGGTCTGCACGTATCCCAACGGGTTTTGATGCTCTATTAAATACTGCCTTAAACGGTAAGGGTGCAATGCCAGCTAAAGGTGGTGCGACGCAGTTATCCGATGCTGAAGTGGCCAATATTGTTGCTTTCATGATGGATAAGGTTAAGTAGGCTTAGTCCTAAAGACATTTTCACCACGAAGTCACGAAGAGCACGAAGAAAACATATTTAGTGGTGATGTCGATAAATCATGTGGTAGTACTAAATCTGTCACTGCATCTCTGATACTTGTTAGACCTGCATGATTTTTATACAGAGTCATTATATTTGTAATTAAATCTTAGTGTACTTCGTGCCTTTGTGGTGAATACAATATTTTAAGAATTTCTTTGCAGCAGCGGTGACCGGCGATAATTTATTGCTTCGCTGATACATTTCACTGAAATTTTTTCCTTACCAGCTAAATCCGCTATACTGCGAGCCAGTTTCAATAAACGATGATAGCTTCTGGCAGACAGCTTCAGTTTGTCTATGGCCTGTGTCAGCAATTGTCGAGACGTTTCATCTAACATGCAAATATCCTCTATCTGCTGATTATTCATCTGCCCATTCAAACAGCCCTGTCTTGAAATTTGTATCTTTCGTGCCCGGCTCACTCTGTCCCGAACGGCCTGGCTGGATTCCTGCTGATGAATTTTCTGGTTGAGTAACTCGTTCTTATTTAACCTCGGCAATTCGATTTGAATATCAATTCGATCCAGTAGTGGAGCTGAGAGCTTGTTTTTGTACCGTGATAACTGTTCATGGCTGCAACTACAGGACAGAATAGATTCACAGCCGCCAGGGCAGGGGTTCATGGCTGCAACCAACTGAAACATGGCTGGAAAGGTAGCCTGTCGTGCGGCACGGGAAATATGAATTTGCCCGGTTTCGAGTGGCTCGCGTAAAACTTCTATGGTCTTACGGTCAAATTCAGTTAACTCATCAAGAAAAAGCACACCATTGTTAGCGAGTGAGATCTCTCCTGGTTTTGGTTGTGAACCTCCACCCACTAATGCAACACCCGAAACCGTATGATGCGGTGCCCGAAATGGACGTTTCTTCCAGTTCTCAAGATTGATCGTGCCATTATTGCTGATGGAGTGAATACTCAATGTCTGTAATGCTTCCTGCTGACCCATCTCCGGAAGAATGGTGTTTAGTCGTTGAGCCAACATGCTCTTGCCGGTGCCTGGTGGGCCCATCATCAATAGGTGATGATTTCCAGCTGCCGCTATCTCCAGCGCTCGTTTAGCCTGTGTCTGGCCTAATACTTCTGCCAGATCCAGTTCATAGGACATAGATGTCGTTTGATGCTCAATTTCAACAGGCGGTAATTCTTCTCCTCCGTTAAAAAACTGGCAGACCTGGGCCAGGTTATCAGCTAGTTGGCATTCCAGTTGTTGAATAAATGAAGCCTCTGAATGATTTGAACCTGGCAGTATTACTTTGCGACCCTGTTTCTGACTATTTATCAGGGCTGGAACCAATCCTTTAACTGGCCTTAGTTCACCGCTTAAAGCGAGCTCACCGAAGAATTCGTAATCCTGCAAAAGACGCGTGTTTAACTGTTTGGATGAAGCCAGGATGCCTAGCGCTATCGCCAGGTCATAACGTCCACCTTCTTTGGGTAAATCGGCTGGAGCCAAATTGACTATTATCTTTCTTATTGGAAACTCGAAGCCAGAATTGATAATAGCGCTTCGAACCCTGTCACGGCTTTCTCTAACGGCTGCTTCCGGTAGGCCAACAATTGAAAATGCCGGTAGACCATTGGAAATATGCACTTCAACAGTAACTGTTGGAGCTGAAATTCCTTCTTCTGCACGCGTAAGAAGCTGGGTTAAAGACACTAGCTTCTTCTCAAGATAATTTTATTAGGGAAACTGTCTGGTTTTAAGGTGAGTTTAGTGAGTCGCATCGTCCATAATCCTTATGTGTAAATTCCTGATTGAGCATGAGTTTAATCAAAACTGCTCGTTATCTATCTAAAGTATTCTGTCACTATACCTGCAAAATAGATATTTACTAACAATAATCAGTCTAAAGAACTGATTCTTCAAGCGCTGATTTAAGCTGAGCAAAGTTCTCCTTTAATTCAGAGTCAAGCTGAGCCATCTGTTTCAGTTCGCCTTCGCTTCCAGCTATTTCAATCCTGTGTGCCTGTGAGCTGAATGCCATGCCACCTACTGTTGCTGCTGCTCCTTTCATCGGGTGAGCCAAAGCGGTGATTTTGCTTAGATCTCTGGTTTCTATGCTGGCCGAGAGCTGTTTCATTTTTAACTCAGTGTCATTGATAAAGGCTCTGGCTATTTTTACCATTAGTTTATCTTTACCCAATAATTGACTTTTAAAGGCAAGCTGGTCGAAGATTATATCTTCATTGTTTTTAAATTTGCTGGTCGTTAAATGGTCCTTTTCGGGTAACCATTGTTTCAACATTTGCTCTAAATGGATGAGCTCAACAGGTTTGGCAATATAATCATCCATTCCGGCTGAGATACATTTTTTGCGATCTCCCTGCATTGCATTTGCGGTCTCCCTGCATTGCATTTGCGGTCATGGCAATAACAGGTATGGCATGATTTTTTACTTTTGATGCTGAACCGCGGATGTTTTCGGTTGCTTTATAACCATCCATTACCGGCATTTGATGGTGAGTAAACCTGCCTTGATCAAACCCAGTAATCAGGCTACCATTCTGGGTAAGATAAAAGAAATTTTGCCTGCTAAAAAATAACTTTATGACATAAGTCATAAAACTTAAGTGAATTTTCTCACTATAAACTTAAATTAGTCTATCTTTATAAGTGTTACGAGTGGCAGATCAACAAAACTGCCCGGTCATTGGTGCTGTAAAAAATAATGAAACTGGAGATAAAAAGCTCATGCCTAGCTTGAATGATATTCGAATCAAACCTAAATTAATCAGCCTGTTTTTACTGGTTGGTTTACTGCCTATCTTAATTGTTGGTTGGTACTCCCAACAAAAAGCAGAAACCGCTCTGTTTAACGGCAGCTTTAATCAGCTAACGGCTGTTAGAGATATTAAAAAGAGCCAGTTGAATGAGTACATGCATTCCATTGTGAATAATGTCGATTCACTGGAAAAAACAGTGCTGAATGTTATCCAGGCGGGTAATGAAAAAATGGATGCCATCAGTGGTATTAAAAAAGCCCAGCTGGAAACCTATTTCGGGGAACGTTTTGGGGATATCGGTGTGCTGGCCACGAATGATGAAGTCATTGAAGCACTGGACTTATTTACTTCTGAAGTAGAGATAAATAAAGGATTAAATGGAGATCACTGGAAATTTTTAAACAAGCGTTATAATGACTGGTTCACTCAATATGTTAAAGATTATGGCTACTACGATCTGTTTTTAATCTCCAGTGCAGGTAATGTAGTTTATACCCAGGCCAAGGAATCTGATTTGGGTGAAAACCTGAAGACAGGTTCCCTCAAAAACAGTGGTCTGAGTAAATTATTTACCAAAGCCATGGAAAAACCATCTCTGGTTGACTTTGAACCCTATGCACCATCAAATGGTGCTGAATCTTCCTTTATTGGTGCTCCGGTGGTGCATATGGGCAAAACCATAGGTGTTATTGCATTACAAATGCCTACCGACGCGATAAACGCTATCGTACAACGTCGTGATGGTATGGGCAGTAAGGCAGAGAATTACCTGGTCGGTAAGCTGAATGGTGTGACAGCATATCGAAGTGACCGAGTTGTTAAAAAAGGCAAAATAGGCCAACCCAGGAAAGGAGATAGCATTAATAAGGCTCTTGAAGGTGAAAGCGGTTATGCACTCAAGACGGGTTCCAGTGGTGACATGGAAGTAGAACATTATGATTTTTTAGATATTGAGGGTTTACACTGGGTATTAATAGGTACAGCTTCAGTTGAAGAAATACTGGCCGGTAGTAAAAATAAGGATGGCTCAGACTTCTTCACTGAATACATGAAAATCAATGGTTACTACGACATATTCTTGATTGAGCCAAAAGGTTTCGTTTTTTACTCGGTGACTCACGAAGCTGATTATAAAACCAATATTCGAAGCGGTAAGTATAAAGATTCAGGTTTTGGCGAAGCTTTAAGGGCTTCTGAAAAAACATTGGAACATACCTTTGCTGACTTTGCGCCTTATGAACCTTCTGGTGGTACTCCTGCCTCATTTCTGGTTCAACCTGTACTGGGTGAGTCAGGTAAAATCATTATGTATATTGCATTACAGTTACCTATGGAAACAATCAATGCCATCATGCAGGAACGTACTGGCATGGGTAAAACAGGTGAAACCTACCTGGTTGGTGTAGATAAATTGATGCGCTCTGATTCCTTTCTAGATAAACAGGGACATTCAGTTGCCGCTTCTTTTGCAGGTACTGTCAAAGATAATGGTGTAGATACTGAAGCTGTTGAATCTGCGCTTGCAGGAGAGTCTGATGCAAAAATCATCACCGATTATAACGGTAATCCCGTGCTGTCATCATTCACCACTTTAAATGTGAACGATGATTACAAATGGGTGGTTATTGCTGAAATTGATGAAGCCGAAGTTGCTGGTCCGGTTAATGAACTGGTGATGAGTATTGTTCTTCTCAGTGCTGCTGTTGGTGTGATTATTTTGATTCTGGCTATTTACCTGGCACTGAGTATTTCAAGGCCACTGGTTAAAGGCGTTGATTTTGCCCAGCTAATTGCCAAGGGTGATTTGACAGGTACGCTTGATGTCGATCAGAAAGATGAAATTGGCATGTTGGGTGCATCTTTACAGGATATGTTGTTACGGTTACGCGATATCGTGACCAGTGTGAAAATGTCCACCAGTAATATTTCTCAGGGTTCATCACAGTTAAGTGAATCGGTACAGAACCTGTCTAGTGGTGCTTCCGAGCAGGCCGCCAGTGTTGAAGAAACCTCCAGTGCACTGGAAGAAATGAGTGCCAATGTGAATCAGAATGCTGACAATGCCAAGCAGACTGAAAAGATGGCTGAGAGTGCTTCAAAACAGGCTGGAGAAGGTGGTGAAGCGGTTGAGGAAACAGTGAAAGCAATGAAAGATATTGCTGATAAGATTCGCATCATTGAAGATATTGCTTATGAAACCAAAATACTGGCACTTAATGCTGCGATTGAAGCGGCCAGGGCCGGTGAACATGGTAAAGGTTTCGCAGTAGTTGCTGCTGAAGTCAGGAAGCTTGCCGGAAACAGTGAAGTAGCTGCCAATGAAATCAGTGATCTGGCTCGTTCCAGTGTGTCGGTTTCTGAAAAAGCTGGTTCGTTGCTGAAAGAAATGGTGCCAACCATATCTAAAACCGCTGATCTGGTTCAGGAAATTACAGCTGCTAGTGAAGAACAGTCAACCGGTATCAATGAAATTAACGGAGCCATGACACAGCTTGATACGGTTACTCAAAACAATGCAGCACTTTCTGAAGAGCTGGCATCAACGGCTGAAGAAATGAACTCTCAGGCCTTATCACTGGAA
>JABHSO010000090.1 GCA_018669845.1 Gammaproteobacteria bacterium
AAACAGTGCTTCCAGAGTATCTGGCAAATTCTGCTTTGCTGGTATTAGGCGTCACTGTGGGCACCTTGTTAATTGGAGTGTCAACTGCGTGGCTAACAGCCATGTGCCAGTTTCCGGGCAAAAAACTCTTTGTCTGGTTACTGTTGTTACCGTTGGCAATGCCTGCTTACATCATTGCTTATACCTATACCGGACTGTTTGATTTTGCAGGTCCAGTCCAAACTCAGTTACGTGAGTGGACGGGCTGGGGTTATGGTGATTATTACTTTCCTGAGATACGCTCACTGGGTGGTGCCATCAGTATGTTATCGCTGGTGTTATACCCCTATGTTTACCTGTTAGCCCGAGCTGCTTTTCTTGAACAATCTATTTGTGTGCTGGAAGTAAGCCGAACTCTCGGCTGTAATGCATGGAGTAGTTTTTACCGGGTGGCTTTACCGCTTGCTCGTCCTTCCATCGTTGCCGGGCTTTCACTTGCACTCATGGAAACCCTGGCTGACTACGGAACAGTTTCCTATTTTGGTTTAGGCGTTTTCACCACGGGAATTTTCAGAACATGGTTTGGACTGGGTGATAGTGTGGCCGCTGCCAAGATGGCGGCATTATTATTAATGTTTGTGTTCACGCTGGTGGTTATTGAGCGTGTATCCAGAAAACAGGCGCGATACCACCATACGACCAACAAATATACCCAGTTACCTGAATATCGTTTAAAAGGGTTTAAAGCGACTCTGGCTTTTCTGGTTTGTGTATTTCCTGTTGTTTTAGGTTTTATGTTACCTGCTGGCCAACTCACTTCCTGGGCTATCTTGACTTATCAGGATATGGTGGATGAGTCCTTTTTACAGTTAACTATCAATACTGTTCTGCTGGGACTGGTTGCTGCTTTTCTTTCGGTGATGTTGGCGTTATTCCTGGCCTATGGAAAACGCATGTTAGCCACCCGCTCAGTATTTGTATCTATTCGAGTTGCCGCTATAGGTTATGCGATACCGGGAACCGTGGTTGCGGTGGGCATCATTATTCCGTTTGCCTGGCTGGATAATACAATCGATGATTTCATGCGTAACCAGTTTGATATTTCTACCGGCTTACTGCTCAGTGGCAGTCTGTTTGCAGTGATGTTTGCTTATATGGTTCGTTTCCTTGCGGTTAGTTTGCAAACGGTGGAATCCGGGCTTGGAAAAATTAAACCCTCAATGGATGATGCTGCACGTTCTCTGGGTTATCGTCCGCGAGAAACACTGTTCAAAATTCATATGCCTTTGATGAAAGGTTCATTACTGACAGCCTTATTAATTGTTTTTGTCGATGTTATGAAAGAATTACCGGCAACATTAATTTTAAGACCTTTCAATTTTAATACACTGGCGGTTAGAGCTTTTGAACTGGCATCGGATGAACGTTTGGCTGATTCATCAACGGCAGCGTTGATGATTGTTGTGGTTGGCCTGTTGCCGGTTATTTATTTAAGTAAAAGTATTTCAAGGTCACGGGCAGGACAGGGTAGCGAAAAATGATTGATGTGAATGAAAGCTCCCGTTTAACAGTTGAAGTGAAAAATATTGATGTCTGTTATGGCAATAAACAGATCATAAACGACCTGTCTTTCTCTTTGAAGGATGGCAAAATTGGATGCCTGCTAGGGCCTAGTGGCTGTGGTAAAACAACAGTTTTACGTTGTATTGCGGGGTTTGAATCTCCATCCAGTGGTCAGGTACTGATTAGTAATCGGATCGTGAGTGATCAGAAAAACCTGGTGCCTCCTGAGAAGCGACAAATAGGCATGGTGTTTCAGGATTTTGCACTGTTTCCTCATCTTTCTGTACAGGACAATATACGATTTGGTCTTCAGGGCTGGTCCAAAAAAGATCAGCATGATCGAATTACCGAGTTACTGGCGATGATTGGTATGCCTACTCTGGCCAGAGCTTATCCGCATCAATTATCCGGTGGTCAGCAACAGCGTGTAGCTTTAGCGCGTGCTATGGCCCCTAAACCCTCAATCATGTTACTCGATGAACCTTTTTCCAGCATGGATGTGGAGCTAAGAGAACAACTGGCAAGAGAAGTGCGGCATATATTAAAGCAGGAGAATATTACCGCGATTCTGGTAACCCATGACCAGCACGAAGCCTTTGCGATGGCCGATGAAATATGCGTGATGAATGAAGGGCAGATCCAGCAACATGATAGTGCGTATAACTTGTATCATAAACCGGTTAATCGCTTCGTGGCTGATTTTATCGGAGAAGGTGTTATCGTGCCGGGCATGGTTGTTGGTGGTAATACGGTGAATACTGAACTTGGCAATATTCATGGGCTTGTGCCACAGGGATGTAAACCGGGCTGTCAGGTTGATGTGTTGATTCGGCCTGATGATATTGTGCATGATGATGATTCTACAGAAACAGCAGTTGTTGTTGAGCGAGCTTTTCGTGGTTCAGATTTTCTGTACACGTTACGAATGCCCAGTGGTATTGAAGTAATATCGCTGGTGCCCAGTCATCATGATCACAAAATAAATGAAACTATAGGCATACAACTTGAGTTTGATCATCTTGTTGTATTTCCCAGAGTGAATGATGAAAAGACTCTAATTCAGTAGAGGTTCTTCCTGCTTATTGGTAGCTTGAATTATTGCAAATAACTTTATCCTTAAACTTTACCCTGTGCTGTCCACTTGTCGTGAATAGCACGTACTTTTAGATTTGCTATCTTCAATGCTTCTTCTGGTGTCATTCGATCTCTTGCAGCATCAGCAAACATAGTTGAAATAATCCAGCTACTAAATGTCTCATCAATAACGGCATTCGCATAGCCGGGATAACCCAGATTAGTAGTCCATTCTTCCACGTTTGAAAGTATTGCATACTTGTTCTGCGGGTTAGCATTAGGATCTTTTGCAATCAGCTGCATAATATCGGGCACTGTATCTGGAAAGCAGGGGAAATTGTAAAATTTGCTGGCTATAAATGCCTCGCGAAACTCGCCAACATAATCAATTAAAAATTGCTTTGCCCCTTCGATGTTACGAGCAAATTTCCAGATCGTATAGATATGCATCAAATGGTTCACTCCGATACGGGCGACTGGCCCGGCAGCAGCGGGTGCCAATGCAATTCTATTTGATAATGGAATCTTTTGTGTTTCGCCAGTGCGTGTTATGGATATTGCATTAAGTGATAGAGATCCATGCCCTGCTAACATCATGCGATTATTTGATGATGGGTCCCAGGTAAAAACTTCTTCTGTCATTGATTCATTGTAAAGTGCGCGAGTAAAACGCAATGCTTCAAGGGTTTGTGGAGTCATTAAATTAAGGCTTCCATCTTCTTTCTGTACTGAAGCACCAAAGCTATGCATTAACGAACGTAAAGCCATATTAGAATCCAGTTCTGGCGCTAAACCGAGACCAATGGGTATGCCATGGCGTTGATAAATTTTAGACCCACCACGTCGAATATCATCCCAGGTATTCGGGTATATACCAACATCATCCCATAAGTCCTGACGAAAATTAACTGGGTCAGGGACATAACTATCAGAGAATCCAAAATATTTATTGGTTTTTGGGTTGTAAGTGCTTTTTAAAGCAATGTCATTGGGTTTACCAAAACGATTGCTGCATTCCTGATAAATTTCATCGTGGTTTATAACCTGATCCTCATAAGAAGAAGGCGGACGTAAAAACATGAAAAGATCATGACCACTTTGTTTATTAATTTCTGCTTTTGCACGACTGTTAAGACTGGTCATTCCGACGCGGTCAATAATGACTTCAGTGTCATGTTCATCACTCCATTTTTTAACGAAGCTATGATCAAACCAGTTATCGAACTCAGGAACAAAATGATTCCACTGTAAAATACGTAAGGTATGTTTTTTATTGGCATGAGCAAAACGTGGAATTAAAAAACTACTGGCAGCCGTTGTGGCGGCAGCATTAAGAAACTTTCGACGGGATAAATTTTTTGGCTGATTCTTCTCAGTTGTTTTGGTCATGTTTATTATCTCTACTAATTCAAGACTGAAATTTGTTTTTGAGTAGCTCGGTACAAAGCCTGGCAACTTTTGGTTCCCCAATATAATTACCCTGTACTTCATCACAGTTAATTTCCTTGAGCCTGGTCACCTGTTCGGCCTCTTCAACACCTTCAGCAACCACTTTTAGACCCAGACTATGACCGAGTTCGATGGAGGCGCGGATGATAGATTCATCGTCACTATCTATCAGCATTTCTTTAATGAATGACTGGTCAATTTTTAAAATGTTGACTGGTAATTGCCTCAGTTGCTGTAATGATGAGTAACCTGTACCGAAATCATCAATGGAAAGGCTGGCCCCTAAATTTATGATTTCGCTAGAGACTCTTATTGCCAGGGTTTCATCATTAATGAGAGCCTGTTCGGTAATTTCAAACTCAACGGTAGAAGGTGAAACACCTGTAGCCTTCAAGATACTGGATATTTCTTTGACGATAGATGGTGAATTAAACTGTATAGGTGACAGGTTGATAGAGATACCTAAATTCTCCTCATAATCAGCTTGCCATTGTGCCAGTTGATCACAGGCAGCTTGAATTACCCATTCACCGATTGTATAGATCAATCCGATTTCTTCGGCAATCATGATAAATTCATCAGGACAGATTAATCCATGTTCAGGATGTTGCCAGCGTAATAATGCTTCAAAAGAAACCAACTTTTTATTTTGTAAATTGATGCGCGGTTGAAATTCAAGAAAAAACTCTTCATTTTTTAAAGCATTTTGAAGGTCGATTTCCATTTTTTGCCGTTTACGTAAACGGTTATCCAGTTGCTCATTATAAATAGCATATTGTGATCGCCCACTGGCTTTTGCCTGGTACATTGCAGAGTCTGCATGGCGCAGTAATAAACTGACAACATTACCATGAGCTGGATAATAACTGATACCTATACTGCAACTGGTTTTAATTTCTGATGATTTTATGTTAAATGGACTATCAAATTTATTTTGAATCCGTTTTGCAACATTAACGATATCCTGCTCATCTTCCAGATCTGTCAACAGGATGATAAATTCATCACCACCAAAACGGGCAACAGTATGATTATTTTCAAATAGCTCTGAATCTGCACCTATAGTGTCGGTGGGACGAAGGCAGGATCGAAGCTGTATGGAAACCTGGAGCAATAACTCATCACCAGCATCATGTCCTAAAGTATCGTTGATACGTTTGAAGTGGTCTAAATCAAGAAACAGTATGGCCAGTATTTTTTGTTGGGTGGTAGCTTCAATGAGTGCAGATTCGGCTAGTTTTTTCAGCAAGGTTCTATTAGCCAACCCTGTGACTACATCGTGATAGGCGAGTTCACGTATGCGCAACTCTGCCGTCCTTCGTTCAGTTACGTCCTGTATGGTGCCGACTACCTTAGGATTTTTATCGTGTATGACATCAATTTCCTGATGCACATATCGCTCTTCTCCTTGCTCTGTAATCAGGTAATGATCTACTTTATCTGCTGTAAAATTAGTGATTGCATTACGTACTTTTTCATCAACCATTGCCCTGTCTACCGGTATCACATAGCTGATAAAGGTATCAATGTCGATATGATTTTGCTTGTGATTTAGCCCGAAAATTGTCAATGCATGATCAGACAGATGAATTTCTGATGTTTTTGTATCCCACTCCCAGTGCCCTAGTTTTGCTATTCGATGTGCTGTGCTGAGTTGTGTACGTGCCATCGAAAGTTGTTTATAGGGGTGTGATAAAAAACGTGATAATAGAAAAGATAGTAAGATGCTAAAAACAAGTGAAAAAATGGTAACCAGAGTAAAAAAATTAAATGCACCTTCGAAATCCTGTACCAGAAGTTCCTTTGGTAAACTAAAAACCACGCGTAGAAATTGAGTGCTATTTCCCAGATGGATATCACGATAAGCAATAATACCATCGTCATTACTGACTAAATTAGTGGAGTAATGTGGACTAGCTTCAAGGTATAAGTCGGGATCCAGGCGGTTTTTATTATTTGTAGTCTTCGGCTTAAAAAGAACCTTGCCTTCCTGGTCCAGTAACCAGATGGGATTTTCACCATATAATAGAATATTTCTTAATTGTGAAAAAAAATGTTGAAAGTTTAATTCAATGATAAAAGCGCCACCAAATTCACCGGTATTTTTATCGAGCTTGGATAAACCGGCTAATAAAATATAGTCTCCCTGGTGATTTAAAACAGGACCTTCGATAGAGACTTCTCGTAAGGGCATAAACCATTCCATATTTCCCGAAGAAAGTAATAGTGGGATGTCTGACAATTTTTTGAAAAGTACATTCTTGAGGTTTGATTTATTTTCAGTTATCAAACTTAAATTTTCGAGTTGAAAATTTCGTTTCCCCTGTAATACACCAAATCCAGCAGTGCCATCAGCATGGATAAATTCAATACTTTGATAAAATGGATTAACTTTCTGGATTTGTAATAATCTTCTTTCCAGTACTCGGCTGAGCACTAATTTATCAGCAGTCGAACCCAAAAGGTATTCATCTATTAAGGAGGACATTTCTAAAGTCAACAGTGTGCGGTTAACCTGCTCTTTATACTCCTCCTTAAAGTTCTCAACGAGTTGATTGAGTTCCTGAGTAATCCTGTCCTGTGCCTGACTGGTTAAAGAGGCTTCGGTGAATGTATAAGAAATTAAAATTATTCCTGCAATAGTAATACCATTGAGCAATAACAAACTGGTTAGAACCTTGAAGAAAAAACCTGAACTAGATTTGAAAAAACGGCTATAGAAACTCATGGCTCTAATGCTTTTGATTCAGTGATGATTTCATCAATTTGATTTTGGTATGATGACAAATTGATGCCTAGTGCATTGGCCCGATTTATATTTACCATCAACGGTCCATGTGGCGGGGTCTTGGTTCGAATCAGACCTGGATTGAGACCCTGTTCCAGAATGTCGTAGGCCATTTCAAACGCAGTATAAGCCTGGTTAAACCCCGAATCATTAGCAGTTAATAGCATGCCTTCCCGCACAAACTGTCCTTCGTGAGAAACTTCAGGCAGGGAAATGTTTTCAAGGTACCAGCGTCCTACATCCAGCATGTCTACATGATTGCCCGAGTTATCTCTGAGTGTGTCATGATTTAAGATAAAGAAGGCATCTACTGTTGAATTCAGTTCCAATGCCCTACGTTTGAATTCTTCCAGTGAATTGGTTCGAACAACTTCGGTTAATTTAAGTGGCAGTTTACCTCTGCGATCCAGAGCCTGTATCTGTTTAATATTTGAAATTGAGGTGACAGAATCACAGGCTAATATTGCGAAGGTTTTTAATCCTGGTAAAAGTCTATGCAGTAAATCCAGACCTTCCTTGTGATAACCAGCTTGCCAGACACCTGTAATATTGTGTCCCGGCCTGTCCATGCTATCTACCAGACCATATTTCAGTGGTAATCCATTGATCCCCCAGAACACCACCGGGATAGATGTATCGAGAAGTTGATTACCGATATAATTTGTTGCATTGTCATCGCCCAGAAAAACAAGGTCAGGTTTAAACAATGCAATTTGTTTAATAATACGTTCAGTTGCTTTAGCCATATCGGATTTAGAACTAAATCTTTTAGTATCCATCCATGCCCATCGGGCAATCATACGGGAGCTTTGAATAGTATCTTCAGAAATATCAGAAGTAGCCTGCTGATCATTATCCAGGTATGAATATACCCGCATAGCTGATAATAATCCCTTACGTGTAGACTGGGACCAAAGGTATTCTTTATGGTAACTGGATACAATAAAGATCCGCTTTTTCTCTAATGCATTTACTGTGGAATCGATGGCGTAAGCTATGTTTGAAGAAAAAAATAGTAGTAGTGACAGACTAACAGAATGCATTACCAGGGAGTATGGCTTAATATTTAATTGGCTAATAAATTTAAATGACATATAGCTTCCATTTAATTATTTAATGATAATTTTAATAACTATCAGTGTTGATAATGGATAGTACTGCTTAAAATCCAGTCAAAATAGGAGGTGGGTCACTTTTTAATGATAAAAATGAAAATGTATGTTTACTCAATACCTGGCTTGATAAAGTGGTTATTATAATACGGTGATAAAAAAGTGGAAATTCAGTCATTTACAGATAAAAATTTTCCTAAGATATTTTTTCCAAACTATCTCGATGTAATAAAAATGAAAACCTTGCTCTTACTGTTCTACCCAACCCTGTTCTGATAAAGTAACTAATAAGACTAAATACCTTTAAATACGGGTAATCCATTGATTAAAATTAACCTTTACTGATGTCTAAAATTGTTCAAACTAATAATCTGCGTATTGTCAGAACCCGACCTCTATTAACGCCTGCTTTGCTGACAGAAGAAATCCCTGCAACCGAAAAAGCGATGGAGCTGGTCAATCGTAGTCGATCTATTGTGGAATCTATTCTGGATGGAATAGATAAACGCATGTTGGCCATAGTGGGACCTTGTTCGGTGCATGATCCTGCTGCAGCCATTGATTATGCAAAAAAACTGAAACCAGTCGCGGATCAATTATCAGACTCTTTATTCATCATGATGCGCGTGTATTTTGAGAAACCACGTACCGTTATGGGTTGGAAGGGTTTGATTAATGACCCTGATATGAATGGTTCCTACCGCATAAATGAAGGTTTACGAAAGGCTCGTCAATTGCTGGCCGATATTTCCGAGATTGGTTTAAGTGCGGGTACCGAATTTCTGGATACGACTTTTGGACAGTTTTATACGGACCTGATCAGCTGGGGAGCGATTGGAGCTCGAACTGTGGAAAGTCAGATACATCGTGAACTGGCTTCCGGGTTATCGATGCCGGTAGGTTTCAAGAATAGAACCGATGGTAATATTCAGGTGGCTGTGGATTCCATTGTTGCCGCACGTAATCGCCATCTGTTTCCATCTTTAACCAGTGAAGGTGCTCCGGCTATTCTGGAGACCACCGGTAATAATTATGGTCATCTGGTATTGAGAGGAGGTAGCGAAACGGGTACCAACTATGATTCGACATCAATAAAAAAAGCTCGTCAATTACTTAAGCAGTCAGAACTGCCAGAAGTCATCATGGTGGATTGTAGCCACGGCAATAGCCTTAAAGACCCGGTGAATCAGCACAAGGTAGTTGATTCAATAATAGATATGCGCTCAGAGGGTGATTTATCGGTATGTGCATTGATGCTTGAAAGTAACCTGGTGGCGGGTAATCAAAAGCTGAATAATAACCCTCTCAAATATGGGCAAAGTGTTACTGATGCCTGTCTTGATTTTGATGATACGGTAGATTTATTGCAGAAACTTGCAGGATCACTATCTGATTAACCTGGCCGTCTTGTAACAATGCCCCGACTATTATTTTGAGATTAACAACGAGCGGATTTTATCATTCCGGTGTTTGTTGGCTATGTCGATCGCTTGTTTGCCATTGTTATTTTTTATTGACTGATTTGCGCCCCTGTTGATCAGCTCCCTGACAGCTTCTACAGAACGTACAGTGACTGCTTCCATCAGGGCAGTGGTGCCCTGTTTATCCTGAGCGTTGATATCGGCATTATAGGAAAGTAACAGGTAGACAGTATTTTCATTTCCCTGTCCTGCTGCCCAGATAAGTGGAGTAGCTCCATCAATTGAGTGATGGTCAATTCTCGCCCCGTGTTTTAGCAGTAGTATGATAGATTCATTTGATTTTCCAGACCTGGCGGCATGAATTAAAGCGGTTTTACCATCTTTGTCCTGTATCTGAATATTGGCACCATTTTTTAACAACACTTCGATGATCTCTTTGTGGCCTTGTGCTGCAGCCATCATCAGTGAGGTAAGCCCATCTTTATCAGTTTCATCCGGGTTGGCATTTTTAAATAGTAGCTGTTTGACTATTTCGGTTTGACCATAGCGAGAAGCTACCATCAGGGAGTTCCACCCAGCTCGAGTCCTTACACTCAGATCTGCTCCTCGTTCAAGTAAAACAGAAGTGATTTCTATTTCTCCATTTTCAGCTGCAAATGTTAGAGCAGTACAGCTGGCAACGGTTTTTATGTTGACGTCAGCGCCGCGTGCCAGAAGTATAGAAACCGTTAACAGGTTGCCATTCTCTACCGCAAACATTAATGCAGTTTTGCCAAATTTATTGGCACTGTTGACGTCTGCTCCCTGAGCCAGTAATTGCTCAAGATGTTGATCATCATCAATCATTGCGGCCAGGCGTAACTGTTTATCAAGTTCCTTATCGGCCGCAACCACTGAAAAGGAAACAATGAGAATAAACAGGAGTGAGAGAATACGCATCATATTTTTGTCATTCGTTCATTCATTCATTCATGATTAGATGTTTCGGGTTCTTCAGGTTCTTCGTGTGCAATACCCTTATGACAGTCGATACAGGTTTCGCCCTGTTCTTCAGCGCGAGCATGTCTTTTACGTGCAGTGCGGTCCTGTCCGCTCAAATCCATGGTACCAAGTGCATGACAGTTACGACATTCACGTGAATCAGTTGACTTCATCGTATCCCAAACACGTTTAGCCATTTTCCAACGATGCTGGTCGAATTTCTCTTTGGTATCAATAGTACCCAGGGCTTTATGATATAACTCATTGGATGCCTGAATCTTGCGAATAACCTTATACACCCAGGGGCGGGGCACATGGCAATCGGCACAGGTCGCCTGAACACCGGATGGGTTTTTGTAATGAATGGTTTCCTTGTATTCTTCGTAGACATTGTCGCGCATTTCATGGCATGAAATGCAAAATTCCATGGTGTTGGTGACTTCCATAGCGGTGTTAAAACCACCCCACAAGATAATGCCGGCAAAAATTCCACCAGTTAATAATGTAATGGGAGAAAAAATAGCGAGAAGCTTTTTTAATGAACCCAGTAACTTTTTCATATTTAGTATTGTCTCCCTTCTGATGAGAGCAGCTATTTTTTCTTGCAAAAACTGGAAGAAGTAATAACATTACTTTTTATAATGATTAGTTGGCAGGCTACCCAGTAATACACAGTCTGTCAAGATTTGATCTTTAATCGCTTAATTAGTCTCCAGTATTTTAGATAACTTTGGTGCAGTAAAATGTTAGTTTTTTACCGACTAACTGTAATTTTAATTGGGAATGAAATATGAGTAGCCTCAATATATTCTGCAGAACTGAAAATAAAAGATGCCATTACTTTTTAATGTTGGCTTATCTTTTTATTCTTTTTAGTTCCAGTACGCATGCAATGGACAGCAAAGACCTCAAGCTGGAACGTTTTGAACAGGCGCTGGATTTAGAACCTAATATTGATAATGGACGAAAATTATATCGACTTTGTATCGCCTGTCATGGTCCTGAAGGCTGGGGTACTCGTAATGGCAGCTACCCGCAAATTGCAGGGCAATTACATACTGTTACTATAAAACAGTTGGGTGATATCTGTTCTAAACAGCGAGGGAATCCAATAATGGAAGCCTTTACTTCACCTAAAGTACTGGACTCCGGGCAGGCTGTAGCTGATCTGGCGGCTTATATTGCTTTACTTCCCATGACCAGAGATAACGGGCAGGGCAATCATCGGGATCATGTTCTGGGTCAGCAGGTTTATGATGCTAACTGTAGTCAATGTCATGGAGAAATGGGTGAAGGACAGATAGATGATCATATTCCTAGAATTCAGGGGCAACACTTTAATTACCTGATGAGACAGTTTAGCTGGATACGGGGTGGTCATCGTCGAAATGCAGATAAAAAGATGATCAAGCAAATTCAGAACTTATCGCTACGAGAAGAATCTGCTGTTATGTCCTATATTGCAAATCTACGCCCCTCGGAGAAAGGCCTCGCTAAGACAGGCTGGAGTAATCCTGATTTCCCAAATTTTGATCGAAGATGGGAGCCATCATCTCCCCGATATAAACCCTTGAATTGATAGTGATGGAGATGCCACCTGGGCCATTTTGAAGATACAATTCACTCAGTGATATTATCGGTGAAAAATAGATACAAAAAAGCCGGCATAAAGCCGGCTTTTTTTATACAGCAGAAAAAGGGAAATTATTTACCCAGTTTCTCGGTAATAGCATCAATAACTGCATCGCTTGAAGTAGCGCTAACAGTTAAGATCATACCTTCACCTTCGTAGAAATTAGCCAGTGGAGCTGTCTTTTCATTATAAACATCAAGACGGTTACCGATAGCTTCTTCAGTTTCGTCATCACGTTGAACCACTGGTCCACCACATGAATCACACTTGCCTTCTTCTTTAGGTGGGTTAGATTTTACATTGTAGATAGCACCACAATCAGTACAGGTACGACGAGTAGTCAGACGGTCAAGAATAACATCACGTGGAACGTCGATATTTACAACGAAATCCAGTTCTTCACCCATATCTGCTAACAGAGTTTTAAGAGCTTCTGCCTGAGGAATAGTACGTGGAAAACCATCTAACAGGTAACCGCTTTTGCAGTCATCTTCACGTAAACGATCTTTCATGATGCCCATGATCAGATCATCAGAAACCAGATCACCGGCTTTCATTGCAGCTTCAGCCTGTTTACCCAGTTCTGTGCCAGCAGCAACAGCTCCACGTAGAATATCACCAGTAGAAATCTGGACTGAACCGTCCATTTTAGTTAACAGTTTAGCTACTGTGCCTTTACCAGCTCCAGGAGCTCCTAATAAAATCAGTTTCATGTTTTTTCCTCAAAAATAGATAGCAATAAATTTGCGCGCATTGTGGCTACTCATGCAGCCGAAATCAACACATTTATGTCTGTTGATCAATAAAAAGCCTGATTAACTCAGGCTTTAGTATTTTTCTCTGAAAATTCAGATTATTTAATGTTCGCCCATCGCCATGTTGATGTAACCGGTAGGGCATACATCTGAGCAAATATGACAACCGATACAACGGAAATAATCAGTATAAACGTATCGTCCCATGGTGGACTCTGCTTTTTTGGTGCGATGAACGGCATCTTGAGGGCAGTAAATAACACAGTTATCGCATTCAAAGCACATACCACAGCTCATGCAACGATCGGCTTCTTTTTCGGCATCTTCTTCGACTAAACCCTGGAAGCGCTCTTCATAAGAATCAATAATATTTTCAGATTGAATGAATGACTCAGGGCGTAAGTTACGTGCTGTTTTATCAAAATGACCCAGAAATAGTTTCTCAGCCGGAATGATTTCATTAGCAGAGCGGTCTTCATAGTTATGAATGGCAAAGTTTGAACCATCTGTCCCCCAATCATCCTGATGAGCATAGGCTTCAGGTTGAAGTGAGGTTTCCTGTAATTTATGCAATAGATCAAAATGGTGTACATCTACTTTAGGACGTTTACTAAATGCTTCCTGTGATAGAAAATGATTTATGCTTTCGGCTGCTACAGAGGCCTGACCAATTGCAGTCGTTAACAGGTGAGGGCGAATAATATCACCAATGACGAATAGACCTTCTTCATTGGGTACCTGGTAAAACTTATCAGCATCAATTAATCCACGGCCATTATCCAGTGATTCCATTCCGCTTAAATCACCACCCTGGCCAATAGCAGAAACGATTAAGTCGCATTCGATATCAAACTCAGAATTTTCGATGATCTCCATTTTTCCAGAAGTCCAGTCGGCTTTAGACACACGCAAAGCAGTAGCACGGCCATTGTCATCGGTAACCACTGAAACAGGAACCAGGCTTCCTCGTAATTCAACGCCTTCACGTTCAGCGGCTTCAACTTCATGAAGTGCAGCTGGCATTTGATCAACAGGACGACGATAAGCCAGAATGACATCTGAGCCTTCTTTTTTTGCGGTTATGGCAACATCTTGTGCAGTCTGATTAAGAATAATATTTTCAGGACGTTCGCTTTCGTGTGTGTTTTCAATATGCCCAAGACGGCGAGCTACAGAAACAACATCCATGGCTGTATCACCACCACCGATTACCACAACTTTCTTTGAAACAGTTTTCAGTCGACCATCGTTGTAAGCATCCAGAAATGAAACACCGGTTATACAGTTTGGTGCTTCGCCCCCGGGGATAGGAATATTACGACCAGACTGAGCGCCAATAGCAAGCACTACAGCGTCATAATCTTCTCGCAGGGTTTCCATGCTGATATCCTTACCAATGAATGTATTGAGTTTTACTTCAACACCCATG
Organism: Gammaproteobacteria bacterium; assembly: GCA_018669845.1. GTDB lineage: Bacteria > Pseudomonadota > Gammaproteobacteria > JACNJF01. The sequence goes on from JABHSO010000090.1 coordinate 14,185, forward strand.
TCGAGAATTCGCTGAATTTCATGATCCATAACATCGCGAGGTGTTCGATAACCGGGGATGCCATAACGCATCATGCCGCCGAGTTTTTTATGATTATCAAATACAGTAACTGCATGACCCTGTCTGCGTAACTGATAGGCGCAGGCTAATCCGCCAACACCACCACCAATGATGGCAACTCTTTTGTCCGTGTCGACAGCACTGTTCTCAAACTTCAAACCCTTTTCACGGGCATTATCTCCAATGAATTGTTCGACTGAATTTATACCGACAAAATCTTCTACTTCATTTCTGTTGCAGCCTTCCTGACAGGGAGCAGGGCAAACGCGACCCATGATGGCAGGAAATGGATTTGCATCGGTAGAGCGGTAAAAAGCATATTCGAATTTATCGGTATCGCCAGCGGGTTTTTCTGTTCCGCAAATAATACTCAACCAGCCTCGAATATCTTCTCCAGAAGGGCAACTGCCCTGGCAAGGAGGGGTGCGATTAACGTAAGTAGGGCATTTATAGGTCGTATCCTGTTCGAAGATATCCATACCCATGTTTCCATGGGAATCATCTCCATCTTTATATCGTCTAAAAGTAAAATCAGACTTCGCCATGAAAAACCCTCGTTAGTTTATCAGCTTATATTTATCGGGTTGGAACCTGAGGCATTTGTACACAGGTCAAATTTAGCGGGATATAATAAAACAAAATGACAATGATTGAAAATTGTTGTGAAAATACCAGCATTAAAGAAATTTATTATGGAATATCTAGAAATAATCTTTGTAATGCTACTCATGTAAGGTTCAATTTTTCTATAAAGTTTAAGATTTATTTCACCACGAAGTCACGAAGGTACATCGTTATTTAGTAATAAGCTTTTTTTTAAAATTATGACAATGACTGATTTATCCAATTACTTTTAGCATTATTTGTTTTTCTTCGTGTACTTCGTGTCTTCGTGGTGAATATTTTTTGATCTTTTTTTAATACGCTGGGAACCGTGACTAATCATTTTAGAATATTTATTCGCCCTGAATAGTAATCACGAGACGACGACTTCCTGCATGATTTCTGTGTTCACCCAGATATATTCCCTGCCATATTCCCATGTTCAAACGGCCATTGGTAACTGGAATATTCAGACTATTGCCTAATATGCTCGACTTAAAATGGGCTGGTAAATCATCACTACCCTCATCCATGTGCAGATAATAAGGTTCGTTTTCAGGGATTGATTTATTGAAGAAGTTTTCAAAATCCTGTCTAACGGTGGGGTCTGCATTTTCATTAATGGTTAAACAGGCCGAAGTATGTTGTATGAAAATATTCATCATCCCTAAATTGAAGTTTTTCAACTCATCAACTGATTGTAAAATTTCATGGGTGATTAGGTGAAATCCTCGTGATTTTGGTTTCAATGTTATTTCTTTTTGTGACCACATACTTTTGCCTAATTGATTCAATTCACATGCGTTATGTTTTAAGAATCAAATATATCCCCGTACCTACCATGATACAACCGACAACGATATTGATCCCTTTTAAAGTGCCTGGTTTGTTTAAAACTGTTCGAGCTCTGTGGGTCATCAGTGCATAACTGACTTTAGCCACTGTAACTGCAGATATTGAAATAAGAACCAGAATGCCAGTCTGTATAAAGGTTAAGCTAGTCAGGTCAATATAAGCTGGAAAAAACACAAGGTAAAAGAAGATGGCTTTAACATCTGCAAGAGTTATCAAAAAACCATTCATGAAACTAGATAGCATAGATGTTTCATTTAATTTTTCAGGGTTTGTAATGAATGCTGTTTTTCTCCAGTGTCCAAGGCCCAACCAGATCAGGTAAGCCCCGCCAAGATATTTTATAAGAATAAATAAGATACCAATGGATTCTGTAATATATGATAAGCCGGAGATTGCGATGAAAATAAATAACAGGTCTCCAGACAAGATTCCCAGAGTTGTGACAATACCCTGTTTAAAGCCAAAAGCTGCTGATCTGGCAGCGACTGCTAATGAACTAACTCCAGGATAAAAAGCCAGTATCAGCATAGCTCCAAAAAGAGCTGTCATATTACTCAGTGTCATAACTGTTTACTGTAATGGCTAATGCTTATGAGGTTTTACGTCAATAGGGGATGGTTTTCTCGCCACAGATAAATTTAGTGCATTTAATCGGGCTAAAATTTGTTTCTGATGTTTGAGTAATTCGGGAATGAGTTCTTTAGCCTGATTAATTTTTCCATCTCTATAATATTGGTCAATTTCTTCGGCTACTAAATGAACTTGTTTATGGGTAGATTCAAGCTTTTGAAATTCAGTATATTTTCCATATCGCTGTAAACCTTCATCATAATACCACTGTCCCAGACAGCAACGATGATAGTCGCCAGGATTGGTATGAATAATTGGCTGGTCATTTTTAATTGAGTTAACCAGTAGAGATATCCAGCGGTTATGTTCTACTTCAGCAGCAAACATGGGGTAATCGGCATCTACCCAGGTTAATTCTCTTATTGAAGAATAAATGGGGTCAGGCTTCCATGAATCTTTCCAACTGACAACATCTTCTGCGGGCATGGGCTTTGCAATACCGTATCCCTGTGCGTAACTACAGCCTAATTGAATTAGCATCCTGCCATGATCTGGTGTTTCCATGCCTTCAGCAATAACCTGTTTTTTGAAAGCTTTGGTTAATCCTAATATTCCTTGAACTATAGCCAGATTTTCCGGGTCCTGCATCATATCTCTAACGAAGGATTGGTCAATTTTGAGTGTAGAAGTCGGTAAACGTTTAAGATAAGTCAGTGAAGAGTAACCTGTGCCAAAGTCATCCAGCGAAGTTTTAACGCCAAGTTCACTGCATTCCATAATAATGCGGGATACACTGACAATGTCTTCCAGTGCGGCTGTTTCCAGTACCTCTAGCTCCAGATTTTTGGGTGCTATATCAGGGTGTTCAGATAATACCTGTTTCAGGTCCCTGACAAAATTTGGGTCCTGCAGCTGGCGGCTGGCTACATTGATACTGAGTGATGTTTCAAACCCCTGACTGTACCAACTCTCCAACTGTTTCATTGCTGCCTTCATAACCCATTTCCCTAGATGTACTATTAGTTCGTCATCTTCAATTAAAGGAAGAAACTCGAGGGGAGGAATCAGTCCCTGTTGCGGGTGTATCCAGCGTATTAAAGCTTCAAAACCAACTATTGTGCACTCTCTTAAATTTACCTTTGGTTGATAGTAAAGGCACATTTCATTGTTCAGTAAAGCTTCTTCTATTCTGAATACCTGTCTATGTTTACTGCGGGCCAGATTATCAAGGTCAGGGTCAAATAAATGGAAGCAGTCTTTTCCTTTTTGCTTGGCAAGGTACATGGCCTGGTCAGCATGTCGAAGTAAAGTATCGGCATCAGAATTATCTTTCGGGTAAATGGTTACTCCAATACTGGCTGATATGTTGATAGTTTCATTTTTAATTATTATGTTTTTTGAAATGCTGTTCATCAGGCGTTGAACAATGAAATTGAACTCTTCAATTTTTTCCAGTCCGACATTTAAAAATACAAACTCATCACCACCTAACCGGGCCACAGTATCTCCACCTCGTAGTTCTTCCTTAAATCGGTTTGCAAGTTCAATCAAAAGTTTATCTCCAGCCTCATGACCAAAGTTATCATTAATCGGTTTGAAGCCATCTAAATCTAAAAAACAGACCGCCATGAAAGTCTTACTGCGCCGGGTTTGAGATATTGCCTGTTGTATTCGGTCGGTAAATAATACCCGATTGGGTAAATCTGTTAATGCATCGTAATAAGCCATCTTTTGCAACAGTTTTTCCTGCTCCTTAATTTGGCTAATATCTGAAAACACGGCTACATAGTTAGTAATTTCTCTCTGCTTATTTTGTACCGTGTTGATTGATAGTATCTCTGGATATATTTCTCCATATTTATTACGATTCCAGATTTCACCACGCCAGTTTCCTGTTTCATTAATAGATTTCCACATGCTCTGATAAAATTCATTATCATGTCTACCTGATTTTAAAACCCTTGGATTTCTTCCCAGAACTTCTTCCCGTTCAAAACCTGTAATACGTGTAAATGCAGGGTTTACTTCGAGAATATTTCCCTTTTTATCAGTGAGAGTTATGCCTTCGTGAGCACTGTTAAAAGCGGTGTCGTGCAGGCGTAAACTCTGCTCAGCCTTTTTTTGAGCCAGATATCGTCGGGTAACTTCTCTATGTGCTTTGGCCAATGATTTTCTGGTGAAGTACAGTCTGAAAAAAGTAAAGGCGAGATAGGCTGTTAGTAATACTGCAATTAAATATAGAAAGATGCGATAAGATTGAGCACGCTTTTGTGCATTCTTATGTCCAATCTGGTAAATGTTATTGAGTTCATTTTGCAGGTTGGAAACAGGCGAATGAAAAATACTGCGCATCTGACGGTTTACTTCGGGTATGTAGTTGAATATGAGATCACCATGGACCAGTAAATTATCTATAATCGATTGTTGATCTGGGCTCAATTTAAGAGATTTAATTATTCGCTTTGATTGTTGATAAGGAGGTATGTTTTCAGTGTGCTGATTTCGTATATAAAAAAGAGTGTGCCGAATATAGCTGTCTACATGGTGTGTTATTTCCTTATCGATCTGATGATGTAAGAAATCATCAGCTGTTTTCTGGAAATAGGAAAGGGAGTTAAGCAGAATTGCGTTATAGCGCTTAAATATATCGATCTGGATAGCTTTCTCTTGCACAGATTTGTTAAGTGCCTGAGAGTTGAATATTAACTCTTTGCTATCGGGCTCCAGTAAAAAATCTGGGGCTTTTGTTATTTTTGCAGAGGTTTTTTTGACGATAGTCATATAGGCCGTTAAAGCGTCATAATTACGACTAAGCTCCATTTTCACAGCTAATATTTCTGCATCTACTCTGGCATTTATTTCACGTAAATTACGTAATTGCTGCGTGTAGTTTATATGAGCCTGGGGTGATACTGCTTCAGCTTCAACATACAACCAGGTTAAAACTACCAGGGTTGCAAAAACAATAGCTCCTACAGTCGCTAACCATGCTTGAGAGACTGCTTTAATATGTAAAGTTTTTGTAGGTACTGTCACTGCAGTAGTTTCCCTTGCCATTCACCCGTTAAGCTGGAAAGGAATGCCAAAATTAACAGTGTATCCTCATCTGAAAGAATTCTACCTAACTGGTACTTACCCATGATCTGAATAACTTCTGAAAGTTCTGTAATGGAACCGTCGTGTAAATAGGGACCTGTAACAGCAACATTTCGAAGACCTGGCACTTTAAAAACATGTTTATCTTCCTCTCGTCCTGTTATGTTAAAACGTCCCATATCGATAGTTTTCTTGACCTTACCTTTGAAATACTCCTGCAGTATTCCTATTCGTTGAAACATATTGCCGCCAATATTGATGCCCTGATGGCAGCTGATACAACCGTAATCTTTAAACCGTTGATAACCTTCCAGTTGCTGTTTATTGAGTGCATCTTTATCGCCCCGTAAATATCGATCAAATTTAGAATTAGGGGTAGTTAAGGTTCGTTCAAATGTTGCTATTGCATCAACAATATTTTCTGCGGTTAAACCATCGGTATAAATTTTATTAAAATCATATTGGTATTTTTTATCAGCTAATAACCTTGGTAAAATGAGTTTCCAGTCAGCATCCATTTCGACTGGATTATGAATGGGACCAACAGCCTGTTCTTCCAGTGTTGCTGCCCGCCCATCCCAGAATTGGGAAAAATTAAATCCACTGTTAAATACGGTCGGCGCATTAGCTTCTCCTGTCCTGCCTTCAATACCCAGTGATGTGGACCTGTCATCGGTGCCATCTGTAGTTAAATTATGACAACTGGCACAGGATATTGATTTATCTCTCGATAGTTGCGGGTCATTAAATAACCGTTTTCCAAGATTTACCTTGCTGGTTGGGAATTTAGTTTCAAGGGGTAGAGGTTGAATTTGTTCGGCATTGAAACTGGTGACTTTCTGGATGACTTCAGTAGAAGTATCTTTAAATTGTGTTTGAGCAGTTTGTTGCCATGCAGAATTGATCGTATAAGCTAGAAAAATCATTATGCTAAGAGCTATTAGCAAAATTAGAATACGCATTTTATTTAAGTCAAGTTGTCCAATACTATTAAGTATAGCTATAAGTTGTAGAAAAATTTAACTTTATATAGTAACTAGAGCTGGTTATTATCATAATTTAGTTTGTTTAAATTAGTCGGAATTATTGATGAATATATTTTTAGTAGTTTTATTTATGTTATTTACTACAAGCTCTGTTCAGGCCTCTGATTTAGCCAAAGAGAAGCGCTGGGCGGAACAAACAGTTGACTCTATCCTGGATGGTGAAGATATCTGGTTGAAAGCCGGTAATTTGAAGTTTCTGTCTATTTATACTGAAGCTGAAGATGAATCTAGCAAAGGCATAATTGTTGTGCATGGAACGGGTATTCATCCCAACTGGGATCAGGTGGTCAAACCAGTACGAGTTGAAATGACGATGCTTGGCTGGAATACGCTTTCGGTTCAAATGCCTATTTTAGCCAATGAAGCGACTTATGATGATTATGTTCCGCTATATCCAGAGGTACCCGCTCGGCTCAAAGCAGCTGAAGATTATCTGTTGTCACAGGGCATAAAGAACATTGTGATTGTAGCCCATAGTCAGGGCTCAACAATGTCGGCTTATTACCTGGCTAATAATGACCATAAAGTTAGCGCGTTTGTTGCGATTGGCATGCAGGCAACTCAGAAAGATGTGGATATAAATGCGGCGACTTCGTTAAAAGCTATAGATATTCCAGTGCTGGATCTATACGGAAGTAAAGACTTACCCGGGGTTTTAGAAACGGTTAATAAAAAGAAACAAGCTTCAAGTCATAACAAAACATATCAGCAGCAAGTAATTATGGGTGCTGAACATTTTTTTGATGATAAAAATGAAGAGTTGATTGAGGCTATTAATAACTGGTTGAACCAGCTTAAGTAGAGTTCAGATTTTATTAAATTTTTGTCGGTATTGTAGTTTGGTAGAAATTACCAAATTCATCAGCACTGAGGGGTTTACTAAAATAATAACCCTGAAAAATTGCACATTGCTCAGAAATAAGATGATCCAGTTCATCGAGAGTTTCAACTCCCTCAGCTATAACGTATAATCCCAGATTGGTGGCCATAGAAATAATACTTCGAACTATTGCGGAGTTACTTTTATCTTTGGTGATATCCCGCACAAATGACTGGTCGATTTTTAACACATCGATGGGTAAGTTCTTCAGATAGGTTAATGAAGAATAACCAGTTCCAAAATCATCGATGGCTATTTTTACACCCAGAGATTTGAGGTCATTCATTTTCTGAATAGTGTCTTCCACATCGGCAATAACAATTCCTTCTGTTAATTCAATTTCTAACCGGGTGGGGTTAATATCATATTGTTGAAGAATTTCTTTGACCTGTGAAACGAAATTTTTCTGCCTGAACTGTTTCGGGCTAACATTAACCGCTAGAATGGGCAGTAAAAAAGCTTTATTCGATTGGTTTTGATGACTTTGTTCCCATTTTTTTAATTGGGAACAAGCTTCGTGTAATACCCACTCTCCCAACGGTAGAATAATGCCGGTCTCTTCTGCTAACGGGATAAAATCGGCTGGTGAAATCCAGCCTTTTTCCGGGTGTTTCCAACGTAGTAGTGCTTCTGCACTGATAATTTTATTTTTGTTGTTGAAAAGAGGCTGAAAATAAAGGGTAAATTCTTTGTTATCCAGTGCGGCTCTTAATGATTTTTCAAGTTGTCGCTGGTTGTCTACCTGCTGTTGCATTTCTGAACTGAAAAAACGTATTTCATTTCTTCCGGCAGTTTTTGCACGATACATTGCAGTGTCGGCATAACGGATTAAATCATCGGCACTGTATTTATCTTTCCCGCTGTAGGTCACTATACCAATACTGGGTGTTGAGTGGACTTCATTGCCGTTGATGATATGTTTTTCACCGAGAGTAGACTTGATTTTTTGAGCCACTAACATGGCATTTTCAGTGACTTCATCGACCTGATGTCCGAGATCAGATAATATGATGACAAATTCATCACCGCCTAATCTGGCTGCCGTATCATCCTGTCTTAAGTTTTTTTGCAACAGTTTAGAGATTCGTTTGAGCAGTAAATCTCCTACTGAGTGACCGAGTGTGTCATTGATCGATTTAAAACGATCCAGGTCGATGAAAAACAATGCTCCCATGTATTTTCGTCTTTTGGCTCGAGTTAATTCCCGATTTAATCGATCCATGAACATGCGCCGGTTAGCAAGCCCTGTCAGTTCATCGTAATATGCCTGTTGCTCTACTTTTTCTTCGATAAGTTTACGTTCAGTAATGTCAAACAGGTAACCCAGAAATTTACTAATTTCACCATTGTCATTACGCACAACCGTCGTGAGGTTGTAAACCCATCTGTAGTCTCCGTTCTCATTTTTAATTCGATATTCCTGCTCGATAATTTGATTGCTAAGCAATATCTGTCGATTTATTTCTTCAAGGCGATTTTCTTCATCTTCAGGATGGATGAGATCGGTCATATGTACCTCCCCATTTAGAAACTGCTCAGCTGAATATCCAAATTGCTGTTTAATATTAGGAGAGATGTAGTCAATGATTCGATTGTCACCAGCAGGCCATGTGAATACAACAGTAGGACCGGCAATGAAAAGTGCTCGTTCCTGGTCAAGTGCCTGTTCAACCAGGCGACGTTCTTTAACCTGTTGTTCAAGTCCTTTTTCTCTTTTTACTGCAGCAGAAACATCGCTGATCTGGATCATACATAATCGTTTTGAATCGGTGCCGGTTAAAGGAACAATTTTTACTGCTTGCTGGATACAGCTTATATCTTTGTTGCCCTGTTTAATTGAAGCAGGGGGATACAGTTTGAAAGGCGTTCGATTCAGGACATTTGAGATAACAGCGGGTTGATTGGTGAGCAGGGTATTGATGATGGCTTCGTGAACCCGGGAGTTTAGTAGTTCGGGGCAGGCTTCAAGGATGCCTGATGAACATGCCTGTTCTGAAGGTAAGCCGGTGTAAGCTGCCATCCATTCGTTCCAAAGTACAATACTCAGATGTTCATCAAGAACAATTAAACCCAGGTCAGAGCGGTTAACTGTTTGTTGAAGCAAGTCGATACTTAACTGTTTCATCATGAAATACTATTAAGAAACTCTAGAATTATTAAGCACCAAATTTTTCCAGTAATGTTTTGAGGCTTCGTCGTAAATTTTCCTGAGAAGCTGGCCCTAACAAAAATGCAAGATAACCCTTAACATTACTTTCACTTAAATCCATGTTGATGCGTATCAACAGCACTCCATCTGCTTCAGAAGATACTGAAGATGAAAGCAGGTTCATAGGAATATCAGCTTCAAATTCTGGTAAGCCAACATCAAATTGTTTATCCAGAGTCGTTGCAATTGATCCAATGCAAGCATTTAAAACTATATTGCCGATTTCATTTAGAGCTTCCTCCTGCATATCGGCAACCAGTTCGTCTGAGAGGTGGTCTCCCATTAATAGTCTTACTACTTCCATGCTGTTGTCTTCGGGAAAAAGTAGCATCGAACGAGCATCGAATTCGCCGGTCATATTTTGGCTGACACTACAGATAATATTATCACCACCCAGATAATCAGCCATTTCTCTTACCGAACGAAATTCTACTGAGGGGACGGAAAGTTTAACTTCCTGATTAACCATTCGACTTAACGAATCGGCAGCTCTTCCAACACCTATATTAAAAAGTTCTGCGAGTAAATCGGCTTCAAGTTCGGTAAGATCAATCTTACTAGCCATTAAAAATCTCCAGCATTTTTTCGACACTTTCTTCTGTTATCGGTTTGTGTATGCAGGATGCTCCAAGAGCCATGGCTCGTTTAAAAATCTCTGCCTGAATATTGGCAGTCATAAGCACCATACTTGATGATGAGTAGGTTTTTTGTAGTTGATCAATCAGTTCAAGGCCATCTATGCCCGGCATATTCAAGTCGATGGAAAAATGAGTTATGTGATTTTCAGCAGCCTTTTCTAAACCTTCTTCGCCACTTCCTGCTTCTATCATCTCCCAATCTGGATGTTTGCTGGAGACAAGACTTTTTATCATCATCCTTGAAACTCGGCTATCGTCAACGATTAGCAATGTTGTTTTGTCAGTCATTTCATATGCTCTATTATGATTTTTCATGGGTTAAGTAATCATATATAGCCGGGTTTTTAAAAAATAAAAGTCCTTTTATTACTATGGGAATAAGTTTTCCAGGATAAATCAGGATGATATCAAAGATATTTTTTGAGATTGTTTATCGGGCTTTTTATTGGGAGTTAATATGGTGACTTCGGGATTGTCACTAATTTGTGGGAAATCAAGCGTGTAATGTAATCCTCTGCTTTCCTGCCTGGACAGGGCAGAACGAATAATGAGTTCTGCTACAGCAACCAGGTTGCGTAGTTCGAGCAAGTCAGGAGTAACTCTGAAATTGCCATAATAGTCATTAATTTCTCGTTTCAGTAAATTGGTACGATTGAGTGCTCTTTCTAGGCGCTTATTGGTGCGCACAATGCCGACATAATCCCACATGAAACGTCTGAGCTCATCCCAGTTGTGAGAAACAACAACTTCTTCATCAGAATCAGTGACCAGGGATTCATCCCAGTTTTTTAATCGCCCGGGTTTTTTGGTGGAGTCCAGTGTTTCTTTTATATGGCGGGCTGAAGCCATAGCAAAAGTCATGCATTCGAGTAGTGAATTACTTGCCATCCGGTTGGCACCGTGCAGGCCGGAATAGGATATTTCCCCGATAGCATATAAATTTTGAATATCGGTCTGGCCATCTAAATCAATCATTACACCACCACAGGTATAATGAGCTGCGGGTACTACAGGGATAGGCTGGCGGGTAATATCGATATCAAACTGTTTACACTTTTCGTAGATGGTAGGGAAGTGTGATTTGATAAATGCCCGGCTTTTGTGGCTGATATCGAGGTAAACGCACTCGGCTCCAAGTCGCTTCATTTCGTGGTCAATGGCCCGGGCTACAATGTCTCTGGGAGCCAGTTCTGCACGTTCATCAAAGTGTTGCATGAATCTTTTACCATTGGGCAGCAGCAGTTTAGCGCCTTCCCCGCGAAGTGCTTCTGTGATTAAAAAAGATTTTGCTTCAGGATGAAAAAGACAGGTTGGATGGAACTGGATAAATTCCATGTTGGCGACACGGCATCCTGCTCGCCAGGCCATCGCAATGCCATCACCGGTAGAACCATCCGGATTACTGGTGTACAAATAAACTTTACTGGCTCCCCCTGTTGCAAGCACGACTTTTTTAGCGGCAAATGCATTTACCTGATGATTTCGAATGTTATAAGCATACAGTCCAACACAGATATCTTTTTTGGTAATCAGGTCAATTGCTATTGTATGTTCAAATACATCAATATTTTGTTTCTCAGCAACATGTGCCTGTAAAGTTTTTTGCATCGCTTTACCCGTAGCATCGGCTGCATGTACAACACGACGACGGCTGTGACCACCCTCGCGGGTCAGGTGAAAGCCGCTGGCCGTTACGTCCTGTCGGTCCTTGGTAAAAGGCATGCCCAGATCAGCCAGCCAGTGAATAACTGCTGGCCCTGATTCAGCCACCATTTTCACCGTTTTATCATCGCAGATTCCAGAGCCAGCATTTTGTGTATCGGTGCTGTGAAGGTCAAATGAATCATCCTGTTCCAGAACGGCAGAGATACCACCCTGGGCATAATAAGTAGAACATTGTTTGTAATTGTCTTTGGCTAACAGAGCTATGGAAATGTTGTCGGGCAATTGTAAAGCCAGTGTCATTCCTGCAGCACCGGCTCCAATAATGATGACATCGTAATGAAACTGTTTACTCATAAATAGAAAAGTTTTTATCTGCCAAAAACCAAGTATGTCTAGTTTTGTTCTAAATTTCTATGCTTAGGATAAAGTTGTGGCGTAAAAATTAACTTACAAAGAGAATCTTTTGTTATATTGAATGTCTTAGCTAAAACAATGTATCAATTATTAAGTTACATTTATGTAAATAACGTTAGCTGAATTTTGATGTTGTGATGAAAGTATTAATTAATAATAGGGTTTTAAATGGGGTCGGTTGAATTAGACAGCGAATTGGTCAAACGGGTACAACAAGGCGATAAGTCTGCGTTTGACGTATTAGTACAGAAATATCAGCAGAAAGTGGTGAACTTGATTTCACGTTTTGTGTCTGATCAATCTGAATGCTATGACGTGGCTCAGGAAACCTTTATCAAAGCTTATAGAGCTCTGGATAAATTTCGTGGAGACAGTCAGTTTTATACCTGGTTATACAGGATTGCGGCCAATACAGCGAAAAATCATCTGGCATCCAGGGCCAGGAAGTCTCCAAAGTATTCTGTCGATGTAGAAGATGCCGAACATTTTAGTGGCGATAGTCAGCTAAAAGATAATACGACTCCCGAAAGCTTAATGTTAACGGAAGAGATAAAGCAAACAGTGTATGCGGCAATTGATAACTTACCGGAAGACTTGAAGTCGGCCATTACGTTGCGAGAACTTGAAGGGTTAAGTTATGAAGAGATAGCAGATGTGATGGATTGTCCTATCGGAACCGTTAGATCCAGGATATTTCGAGCAAGAGATGCAATTGATAAGGAACTAAGACCCTTATTAGAATGACTAACACAGTAGAAATATATTTTCTTTTACAATTTTTTCTAGTTTCAAGGTTAAAGTTGTAAAAGATACAGATAACTGCTCAGATTGGCCCTGAAATCTGTCAGCTTTAAACCTTCAGGGATTTGTTGAGTAGTTACATTTATTTGAGTATAAAATTATGAATGAGCAACGTGAAAAATTATCCGTATTGATTGATGACTATCAACATACTGACTCTGACCAGGTTCTATTAAATGAAGCTCTGGTTGATGTGAACCAGCAATATGCTATGCGTCGTTACCAGATGATTGGTGAAGTGATGCGTAATGAAATGCCTGAAGCGATCAAGCTGGATTTTGCCGCTGATGTGATGTCAAAAATTGAACAGGAATCTGTCTTACATGTTAAACAGGAAACTGTAAAAGAAGTTCCACAGCAGTCTTCATGGTTCTGGTCTGTTTTATTCAAACCGGTAGCGGGTCTTGCTGTTGCTGCCACGGTAGCTTTTGTAGCAGTATCGAGTTTACAATTGCAACCTGTTTCTGTTGATCAACCTGATCTTCTTGCATCAGCCGATGACAGTAGTGCTAAGGTTGAAATGCTAGCGAGTATACCTGTTATTAACAGGGGGCTGTCTACGGTTTCAGTGAATAGTAAAAGTTCATCTTCTCCTGTCGGTATGAATTGGAAAATTAAACGTAATGGACCAGATATTCAAAAGAAACTGAATACATACCTGGTTAACCATAATGAGTTTTCTAATTCGTTGCAGGGAATTATTCCACAGGTAAGAGTCGTAGGGTTTGATGCGCAGAAATAACCAGTTATTAATGTCGATGTTGTTAGTTAAGCCGGTAACTTTATCTTTATCTCTGTTTCTGTTGGCCCTGTTTCACTTGGGGTCTGCAGTTGCCAATAGTGAAAAGGCTATACAGTGGGTTCAGAAAATGTCGATGGCGATGAACGAACTTAGCTACAAAGGTCGTTTTGTTTATCAGCAAAATAACCAGCTCGAAAGCATGTCCATCATTCATGTTAAAGATCAACAAGGTACCAGAGAAAGATTAATCTCCCTAAATGGTGAAGCGCGTGAAATATTACGTGACAATAATAATTTAACCTGTGTCTGGCCATCCAGTAGGCAGGTTGTTGTAGACCAATCTAATCAAAAGAGTTCTTCGCCAATATGGGCGCCTGATGATGTAGAGCGGTTGGCAAAATTTTATGAATTTTCTATATCAGGCAAGGATAGAGTTGCTGATCATTCAACCATCATTATATCCATAAAACCCAAAGATAATTTTCGATATGGGATGAAAGTCTGGCTGGATGAAAACACTGGATTATTGCTTCAGTCAGTTTTATTTGATGAATTGGGTCGAACTAAAGAGCAGATAATGTTCACTGAACTAACACTAATGCACTATGATGATCAAAACTCATTTTCGGTTATTCCGGAAATCGACAGTGGATATGCATTAATTCGTTCGCATTCAGGTCGTGAAACCATTTCTCTACAGGCCGATGCTAAATGGAAACTGGAATCTCTACCAGGTGGCTTTTGGGTTGAAACATCTTTTAGAAAGAAAATGCCCGAGTCTAATGATTATACCCAGCAAATGATTATCACCGACGGTATGGCTTCTGTATCGGTATTTATTGAAAAGACTTCAGGCCAGAGCCTGTCAGGCGAGTCTTCCATGGGCGCTGTTAATGCATTTGGAACTCGTATCAATGACTTTACTGTGACAGCCATTGGTGAAGTTCCTGCAATCACGGTGAAAAAACTTGCTGAATCAACTGTCTATCAAAACTAGATGCTGCAGATTTCATGATTGAAGAACAGGCTTTGGTAATAGCATTACGCAGCGATCAGGCACTGATTGAAGTACAGCGCCAAAATGCCTGCCAAAGCTGCGATCTTAGCGAGGGTTGTGGTACCGGCAGTCTTGGACGATTACTGGGTTATAAAAAACTGGCTTTATCTATTCCTAACAGGCATAAACTGCAAGTTGGAGATCGAATTGTCATCGGTATGCCGGATAAGTATTTTCACTTTGCCGGATTTCTGGTGTACCTGTTACCTTTACTCAGTCTTTTTCTATTTGGTTTAGTGGCTAATTATTTTTTTAACGGAGCAGAATCGGTCATTGTTTTAGCTTCACTGTCTGGACTGGTTTTCGGACTGATGTTTAGTGGCAGGATGGCTAAAAATGACTTTGCCTTAAAGATGAAACCTCAATTTATTCGGCAGGAATTTTCGCCCCAGGTGGTCGAACCCCGCCTAAAAACATCATTTAAAATATAAGGAACCTCTAATCAATTCATGAGCTCATATCTTGCACTCAGAAAAGCCAGCTTCTACGTTGCGAATCTTCACAATAGCTCACTATTACGTGTAATTCGACGCCTTAAATCTGACTTTTCTGAGTACAATCTATTTCGCACAGAATTAATCAGAGGCTCCATAAGTATTAATTTTTATTTCAGGACGCATTCATGAAAAAACAAACCATTAACCTGTTTTCAGCTTTTATATTGCTGTTTTTTAGCAGCCAGATTTTTGCCCAACTACCCGATTTTACCGTTATTGTCGAAGATGCTAAAGATTCAGTCGTTAATATCAGTACTAGTAAAAAACCTAAAACCAGTCAATTAAAAAAACAACTGGAAATGCCCGATTTTCCGGAAGATTCACCGTTTGGTGAATTGTTTAAAAAATTCTTTGATCATGATGGTTTTGGTTTGAAAGAAAGAGAGACCAGTTCATTAGGATCTGGTTTTATTATTTCTGAGGATGGTTATATTCTGACCAATCACCATGTAATTGACGGGGCAGATGAAGTCATTGTTCGTTTGAATAATCGAGATGAATACGATGCAAAAGTTATTGGTTCTGATAAAAATTCTGATGTTGCTGTCATAAAAATTGATGGTAAGAACCTGCCTAATCTTAAACTGGGTGATTCGAATGCTCTAAAAGTTGGGGAATGGGTTCTGGCCATAGGTTCACCTTTCGGTTTTGATCATACTGTCACGGCAGGTATTGTGAGTGCTAAAGGACGTAGCCTTCCAGGTGATAATTACGTGCCTTTTATTCAAACTGATGTAGCAATAAATCCAGGTAATTCCGGTGGACCTTTATTTAATATGGATGGAGAAGTTATCGGGATTAATTCTCAAATTTTCAGTCGCTCTGGTGGGTTCATGGGGCTGTCATTTGCTATTCCCATCGAAATGGCCATCGATGTCGCTGAACAAATAAAAAATACCGGTACAGTTTCACGTGGTTGGTTGGGTGTCTTGATTCAGGAAGTGACCAGAGAACTGGCCGACTCATTCGGAATGTCCAATCCTCATGGAGCGCTGATTGCCAAAGTGCTGGATGATAGCCCTGCGAAGGAAGCAGGTTTGCAGGTGGGCGATGTTATTGTTGAATTTAATGGTAAAAAGGTGACTCGTTCCAGTAGCTTACCTCCAATTGTGGGTCGTACCCCTGTTGGAAAACCAGCTAACGTGACAATCATCCGAAATAAATCAAAGCGAACTATTAAAGTAACTATCGCCCAGTTACCTGAAGAGATAATTCAGGCTAAAGGCAAGCCTGAAGAGGAAAATGAAGTAAAGAAATCTGTGCTAGGCATGAGTGTTAAAAAGCTGGATAAGGCCACTAAAAAGAAGCTCAAACTTGATTCAGGTGTGATCGTTCAAGAAGTTGATATGGATGGTGCCGCTAAAATAGCCGGTATTCGTAAAGGTGATGTTATCAGTATGCTGGATAACCGCAGCATTAATTCAGTTGATGAATTTACCTCTATTGCAGAAGGCTTGAAAGCGGGTAAATCGATAGCGATTCTTATTCAGCGAAGTAATGGACCGGTTTTTCTGGCGATTAAACCTCTGGATTCGGACTCATAAAGATTACAACTAATTTTACATTGTTCTACCGGGAAAATTGCCACCTGTGTGAGTCGATGCGACTGGCACTGGTGGCTTTACAAAAGGATATTGATTTTGACTGGGCAGAGTCTGATATTGATCGTGATACAAACTTGATCTATTTATATGATACTTTAGTGCCGGTACTTCAATTTAAGGGAAAGGAAGTTTGTCATTATTTTATTGATGAACAGGCAATTAGAGAAATCGTTTTAAAATAAAAAAAATGCACCACGAAGGCACGAAGGACACGAAGAAAATAATAATGTTTTACTCTATTTAATTGCTGGTAAGCTTTTTTGATTATTAGACTAAACTAAAAATCTTATCAATTTTTAACCTTATCTTCGTGTTCTTCGTGACTTCGTGGTGAATCTTTATCGTTTAATATGCCGTTTATACGACTAAATGCGTTAAATTTCTGTTCTACACTGTCGTTTTAGGCGACTTTCCCGTAAAATTCGCGGGCTTTTTAAACAGGTCTTCTGATTATGCGGATGAAAAATATCCGGAATTTTTCCATCATTGCCCATATTGATCATGGTAAATCGACAATAGCAGATCGATTTATCCAGGTTTGTGGTGGTTTGAGTGAACGTGAAATGTCTGAACAGGTGCTGGATTCTATGGATCTGGAGCGTGAGCGTGGCATTACCATCAAGGCTCAATCTGTTTCACTCGAGTATAAATCGAAAGATGGTGAAACCTATTTACTCAATTTTATTGATACACCGGGCCATGTTGACTTTTCCTATGAAGTTTCACGTTCACTAGCAGCTTGTGAAGGCGCACTGCTGGTCGTTGATGCATCTCAGGGTGTTGAAGCCCAGAGTGTTGCTAACTGTTACACGGCCATTGAAATGGATCTGGAAGTTATTCCAGTTTTAAATAAGATAGATTTACCCGCGGCTGATCCTGATAGGGTTAAAAAAGAAATTGAAGATGTTATTGGCCTGGATGCAACTGATGCCATAGTGGTGAGTGCCAAAACAGGTATAGGCATTGATGATCTACTGGAACAACTTGTTGCCTTGGTGCCAGCTCCTAAGGGTGATATCGATAATCCTGCGCAAGCCTTGATTATAGACTCCTGGTTTGACAGTTATGTGGGTGTTATCACGCTGGTAAGAGTGATGGAAGGATCTTTCAAACCTCGCCAAAAGATTAAAATGATGTCGACTGGTCGAGAATTTCATGTGGATCAGGTGGGTGTTTTTACCCCTAAACGCAAACAAACTGATCAACTGGAATGCGGTAATGTTGGATATATTATTTCAGGCATTAAAGATATTGAGTCGGCCAAAGTTGGTGACACGATAACATCTAGCCATAACTCTGCGTTGCATGCTTTACCTGACTTTAAAGAAGTACAGCCCAGGGTATTTGCCGGCCTTTTTCCTGTGAGCTCTGATGATTATGAAAATTGTCGTGAAGCTCTGAAAAAACTTAAACTGAATGATGCTGCCTTGCAGTTCGAACCAGAATCTTCCCAGGCTTTAGGCTTTGGATTTCGTTGTGGTTTTCTGGGCATGTTACACATGGAAATCGTTCAGGAGCGTCTGGAACGTGAATACGATCTGGATCTTATCACCACAGCGCCCACGGTTATCTATCAGGTAGAAACGACTACTGGTGATATCATTGAGATTCATAATCCTGCTGAATTACCTGCAGTCAATAAAATTAATGAAATCAGAGAACCTATAATTCAGGCCAATATCCTGACTCCTGAAGCTTATATTGGTTCTATTATTACTCTATGTATTGAAAAACGGGGTGTGCAGAAAGAAATAATCTACATGGGTACTCAAGTTTCAATCGTGTATGAGCTACCGATGAGTGAAGTAGTACTCGATTTTTTCGACAGGCTAAAGAGTGTCAGCCGTGGATATGCCTCCTTTGATTATGAGTTTCTACGTTTTGAAGCGGCTAACCTGGTTAAGCTAGATGTGTTAATTAATAGTGACAAAGTGGATGCTTTGTCTGTTATTGTGCATCGTGATAACGCCGATTACCGGGGCCGTGAACTGGCCAGTAAAATGAAGGAATTAATCCCAAGACAAATGTTTGATGTGGCTATTCAGGCTGCAATTGGCGCGTCAATAATTGCTCGAACCAATGTCAAAGCTTTACGCAAAAATGTGACTGCAAAATGTTACGGTGGTGATATTTCACGTAAAAAGAAGCTGCTGGAAAAACAGAAAGCCGGAAAAAAACGTATGAAACAGGTGGGCAATGTAGAGATTCCTCAAGAGGCTTTTCTAGCGGTCTTACAGGTAGATTCTAAAAACTAACTTATTACTTATTTTTGATAAATAAACGGATTCCATAGAATATGATTCATTTTGATTTTGAATTTTTGCTGGTATTAACTGTGCTTGTGAGTGGTATCATCTGGCTGGTTGATAGCATGTTCTTTGCCAGTAAAAGAAAACAGGTGTCCAGTGGGAAATCGACCCATGACCCGATTCTTGTTGAATATGCCAAATCTTTTTTCCCTGTTTTATTTGCAGTGATGATCTTACGCTCATTTCTGTATGAGCCTTTTCGCATACCTTCGGGTTCAATGATGCCGACTTTACTGGTGGGAGATTTTATCCTGGTGAATAAATATCAATATGGTGTGCGTTTACCCATTATTCATAACCAGTTAACAGAAGGTGAAGGGGTTAAACGTGGCGATGTTGCTGTTTTCAGATTTCCCGATGATGAAAAGCTGGATTTTATTAAAAGAGTTATTGGATTACCGGGTGATCATGTAAGTTATTATAATCGTCGACTTATGGTTAATGATAAAGCCTTACCCATTGAGTTTCAGGAAACTTATGCAGGACAGGGAACAACCTCCGATAATATGAAAGGTGGTGAAATTTTCATTGAACAACTGGGTGATATTAAACACACGATGATGACTGATGCTAATGTGAAATTTAGT
>JABHSO010000058.1 GCA_018669845.1 Gammaproteobacteria bacterium
AACTGGTCGTTGACACGTTTAAAGTGGTCAATATCGAGTATCGCAAAGCTGAAAGCTTCCTGATAACGTGACCAGCGTAGTAACTCCTGCTCAAGCACTTCATCATAGGATAGGCGACTACGAACACCGGTTAAGGTATCAAACATCAACTTCTGTCGATTTTCAGAGAGTTTTTGTTGTAGCTCATCTGATTCCTTTTCCATGGTTTTAATCTGTTGCTGTAATTTAACATTACGTTTTTCAGCCTTATGATATCGCTCATTATCACGCGTGACGAATGAGGTTACACCGGTTTTGATTGAGTCCAGGTGATTTTTAATGTTGTTTTTCAGCTTATGGATATCATCTTCCTGATTTACCTGTGTCTGAATATTTTCAACATTTTCAGTCATCAGGTTTTGCAGCTCTGCGGCATCTTTACGGCCTTCCAGTGAATCGGACTGCTCATCGGTCAGTACATTTGAAATTTCATTTAACTGCCGGGTAACATCAACAATGAGGCTTTCCATCTCAATTTTTTCATGATTGATGCCACGGATAATGCTATGAATTTCGGTGATGATATCATCGAGGTAATGACTCCATTCAGTACTGTCGAAATCATTATCCAGTTTTTCCTTAATGTTATTGAGCTGTGTTGAACTACCGTGGGTAAGCGCTATTTTTTCAATGAGAGAGATGAGTACCTGTTGAATGGATATTTTATCAGTAGGCTCATGCAGCAATAATTCATTTAATATTTCTGCCAGATTGCTCAGGCATTGATCACTGTCCATGCTACTGATAGAGGACTTAAACTCATCAATTCGAGATTTATAATCTGTATCAAACTGTAGTTGATTGATCAGCTTTAGCAGGTAAGTGTGAAAGTCGGCTTCACTTTCCTCTTCTGTAGCCAGCTCAACAGGTTGCGTGACATCCATTTTGGCTAATAATCTTGAAAGATCTTCCAGATCTAAATCCAGTGCAGCATCATTTTTTTCACGTGAATGTTTTTGAATTTTCTGTAACAGACTATCCAGCTGATCATTGATTCCTTTTGCAGAAATACTGATTCTGGATATAGCTTTACGTAATAATTTTTCCAGTTTATACCAGGTGGTTTCCATATCTTCCAGCTGCTGCAAACTAGTAAAATATTTAGTTTTCCAGTCTTTGTCGTCCGCCACGCGCTTTTTATCCTGTTGGTAAAATTATTATTTATTTGAAAACCCATAAGAAAATATTGGGAGTCCAACCTGAAAAAATCAGTTAAGTGCGAAAAAGATGTGCAAGTTATTGGTTTGTCTAGCGTACTTCAACTGATTTTTCCAGGTTCAACTAATAGTGTAGAATTTATTCAGCCAGTTTCCAGTATTTAAATAAAATAATTAACAAAATGACTATTTTACAATGACAAAAGCAACTATTTTACTGATTGGTAACTGCGTGGTTGATCAAATATGGGAGTTGGAGCATTTTCCTGAGCAGGATGAAGAAATGCGAGCGCTTTCTAATAACCGTGTTCTGGGTGGAAACTCCTGCAACAGTGCCCAGATCCTGGCTAAACTGGGTAACAAAGTTGAAATTGTCAGTAGCCTGGCTCAGGACTCAACGGCTAACTGGTTATTGCAGCAGTTATCGAAACTTCAAATTTCAACACGGTTGTGTATTCAAAAATCAGGTTACAGCACAGCTGAATCCTCTATCTGGTTAAACAGGCAGAATGGAAGCCGGACAATTGTGCACCACAGAAATTTACCCGAACTTTCTTTGAATGACTTATTGAATATTCCCTTACAGCAATATAGATGGTTACATTTTGAAGGTCGTAATCTTGATACACTAACTGAATACTTGAACAAAATAGAGAGACCTGATTGCCCTATCTCACTGGAAATAGAAAAAGACCGGGCAGGTTTTGAGTTATTACTGCCTTTTGTGGATACAGTGATTGTTTCCAGTGCATTTTTGATCAGTAAAAATATAACCGCGGATCAATGCCTGGAAGATTTAAGTCGTTACAACGCTAAGCTAAACATTGTTTGTACCTTAGGGGAAGCAGGGCTTGTTGGTAAAGACCGTTTTGGGAAACGCATAAATCTGGATGTAGAAAAGATCGAAAAGGTTGTCGATACAGTGGGAGCTGGTGACTGTTTTATAGCCGGGTTAATCAATAGTTTAAACCATCAAGAAGATTTTGAAACTGCATTGATAGCTGCCAACCAATTAGCCGCCCAAAAAATACAATTTAAAGGCATGAATTTGAATGAGTGAACAGTTACTTATTTGTCAGCAGAATGAAATTGAAGACCCGGGAAGTAGAGGATTTAATGTCGAGTTTAAGGGTAAAAGTATCAGTGGTTTTGTAGTAAAAAAAGATGAGCAGTTTTTTGCCTATCTTAATAGTTGCCCACACACGGGAGCACCACTGGACTGGGTGGAACATCAGTTTCTGGATATGGATGGAGCATTAATACAATGTGCTGTGCATGATGCACGTTTCAATATAGAGAAAGGTCTGTGCCTGTCTGGTCCCTGTGTCGGAGATTCATTACAGGAACTGACAATTATTAAGCAGGATAATCAACTTTTCCTATTGCTCTAACAATCAGTGGCTAAATTTTAAAGTGTCCTACAAGAGATTTAAGCTGGTTGGCTAATTGATTGAGCTCAACGGTGATTTCAGACATATTTTGATTACTCTGTGTGGTCTCGGCAGTAATTTGTCTAATGTTACTCAAGTTCTGATTCATACTTTGAGCCTGCTGATTCTGTGTAGTCGCTGCAGAACTGATATTATTAATGATATGCCCCATGGACTGGATATTGCTGGTAATGCTGGACAATGACTCAGATGCGCTAGCCGTTTTAGAAACCGTGTCCTGAGCATCTTTCTGGCTTTTTCCCATCACTGAGGCGGCTTTACTGGAACCATTCTGTAAGCGATCAATAATGGCTTTGATTTCAGTGGTAGAATCCTGTGTGCGGCTGGCCAGGGTTCTGACTTCGTCGGCGACTACAGCAAAACCTCTGCCCTGCTCTCCCGCTCTTGCAGCTTCAATAGCTGCATTTAGTGCTAATAAATTGGTTTGTTCTGCAATGCCTTGAATAACATCTAATACCGAGCCTATTTGCTGGCTATCACGATTTAGCTCTTCGATAACGGTATTTGCAGAATCGATATCGGCGGCAAATTCATTGATAGAATTTAACGTAGAGGAAATAACATGCTGGCTTTTCTCCAGAGTTTGATCCATAACTTTCATGCTTTGCTCAGCTTCTTCTGCAGCAAGACTAACCGATTCTACTTTATTTGACATTTCATCCATGGCATTGCTAACCGAGTTGGTAACATCTTGTTGAGCAGACATTTGATTTTGAGTTTCAACTGACTGGTTAGCAAGGTCTGATGAAGTACTGCTGAGTTTACCGGTGGCTTCAACAAGCTCTACGATTAAACTCCGTATTTGTTGAGTAAAATTATTAAAACCTCGAGATAAATCGGTAATTTCATCATTACCTTTAATCGAAAGAGTCTGGGTTAAGTCACCATCACCCTGTGAAATGTCATCCAGCTTTTCTGCAACATTACGTACCGGGCAAACCACGATTTTGAGAGCTACCCAATAGGCAACAACGACTAAAACAATGCCGACTAAAACGGTAATCAGGATACTTAAAAAGGCTGATTTCTTAACCTGTTGAATCTTGTTAATTTCCTGGTTAATAACCTGATCACTGATTTTTTCTATTGCTACAGTTTGTTCAAGTAGCGCGCTGGCTTTGCTGGTATACAGTAGCCGTTTTTGCTGTAAATTTAAAAATGATGCTTTTGCCTGGTCATACAGAATTTTATGCTGATTCTGAAGATATTTTAAAGAAGCAGCATAAGTTTCGGTTGAATCCTTAGGAGTTTTCTCAGCAATCTTCATGGAAGAAAGATCTTCGATGTAAATATCCAGGTCATTCCGGCTGTTGACCATTAACTCTTCGATGGGTTGCCTATTCGTTGAGGAAATAAAGCGCTGGTAATAGTATAACTGTGAAAATAACCCCAGTTTAGCTTCAGTGGTGGCAGTCGCAGCAAACCATTCCTCTGTTTGCTCGCTATTGGCGGCATCGTCAGTATCCCAGTTTGTTTCTCTCTCTACTATGATGCGATTTGCCAGGTTATTGATGGAGTTCAACAGGTTTTTTAAGTCATCTGCATTTGAAATCATCAGGTAGTAACCATTTTGATAATGTTTATTACCTTCCATTAATGGATTGAGTGCATCGATAAATGCCTGTTGAGCAGCATTCAATTTAGTTAACTGGTCATCAGGCAGCAGGCCGGCATCTATCATTTTCTGATAAGCCTGATTGGTATTGTTTTTTGCAGAATTTAAAGCAGTATCAATATTCTGAGTAATGCGACCAGACAGAATATCCTCCATTACCTGAATTTGTTCGCGCACTCCATTACTGGTTTGTAACGCGCCCTGGACCGTAAATCGCGCTTCATTAACAAGAAAATCACTGACATCAGAAAGTTTGTTGGCTGCGATATAACCCGCCAGACCACAAATAATGAGCAACACGGCCATCAGGCTATAGCCAATAACAAGCTTTAAACTTAAATTAAACTTCAACATTCTAAACTCCGTCCTCCGAAAAACTTTTTTATAATTTGGGAGGTATATTATTTATCGGTCATATTTAGTATAAATTTAGTTTAATTTATGCATATTTGTTGATTTATTTGATAAAAGGAGTGAATTTAAATTTATTATTAATGTAAGCCATCAAAATCTACAACCTGGTGAGGCTGATATTCACGGTCAAAAACCAGTTCAAACTGGGTTTCCTGGTCATCAACAATAGCTTTAAGTTGTTTCAAATCAGGCAGCCTTGTTGCTAGCCATGCCAGACAGACTGCGGCTTTACTGTCTTCTTTGTAGATGATGCTTTCCATTAAAATTAAAGACATATATCGGGCCTTTTGCTCAATATTGGGGTTTTCAATTTTTTCTCCCTGCAATTCCAGCCCCTTGATAAATTTATTATCCAGATTGCTCAGGTATTGTTGCTGGTGTTCGGGTAATTGTTTTGAGCGATCATACTGTAATCTAAGTTGATCATTTATAACTATAGCTAGCATATCCAAGATTATAACTCCGCAAAAATGTCGTATTCGTCACTGGCAGTAATTGTTACCTGGACAAACTGACCTGCCTGTAATGTTTGCTCTGTACGAATGAAAACTACACCATCAATTTCAGGAGCATCCGCATAGCTACGCCCTGTCCAGCCCTCTTCGTAAGGTTCTTCCAGTAAAACTTGCATGGTCTGGCCGATACGTAAGCTGAGTCGATTGGTACTGATAACCTGCTGATGCAGCATAAATCGTTCAAAGCGTGATTGTTTTGTCTGTTCATCAACCTGATCGGGTAATTCATTGGCCACTGCACCTTCAACGGGTGAATACATAAAGCAGCCAACTCTATCGAGCTGGGCTTCAGTGAGGAAATCTAGCAGCATTTGAAAATCCTCTTCCGTTTCACCTGGAAAGCCAACAATAAACGTACTGCGGATTACCAGTTCAGGACATATTTGACGCCAGTTGTGAATTCTTTCCAGTACTTTTTGCTGGCTGCCAGGACGTTTCATGGCCTTCAAAATTTTGGGGCTGGCATGTTGAAAAGGAATATCGAGGTAAGGCAGAATCAAACCATCGGCCATTAACGGTATGACATTATCAACGTGTGGATAAGGGTAGACATAATGCATTCTGACCCAGATTCCAAATTGCCCCAGTGCTCGTGCCAGATCGACAAAGCGGGTTTGTAAAGGCTGTCCATTCCAGAATTTAGTACTGTATTTAACATCAACACCATAGGCACTGGTATCCTGCGAGATAACGAGTAACTCTTTTACACCCGCGTTCACCAGATTTTGAGCTTCCTGCATTACTTCATCAATTTGTCGACTGACCAGGTCTCCTCTAAAAGAAGGAATAATGCAAAATGTACAACGGTGATTGCAGCCTTCAGAAATTTTCAGATAAGCATAATGTTGCGGTGTTAGCTTGATGCCCTGAGCAGGAACCAAGTCCATAAAAGGATCGTGCCGGGCGGGTAAATGTTTGTGCACAGCCTGCATGACTTCGGCGGTTGCGTGCGGACCTGTTACTGCCAGTAAATTGGGGAAGCTTTCACTGACCAACTCTGATTTAGCACCCAGACAGCCAGTCACAATTACTTTACCATTTTCATGCAAGGCCTCATCAATGGTTTGCATTGATTCTTCCACGGCAGAATCGATGAAGCCGCAGGTATTGATGATGACCATGTCAGCCTGATCATACTCTGGCACGATGTCATAACCTTCTGCACTAAGTTGAGTGATAATCTGCTCGGAATCTACAGTTGCTTTGGGGCAGCCCAGGCTGATAAACCCGACTTTGTTTTTAATCTGCGTCATGTTGTGATGTTTTGTCTTTTAACACGGGTAAAAAGAATTCACTGACCAGCAGTGATTTAGTATCTATCTGGAACAGTGACCTTCGCCCCCAGACTGGCTCGTCTGAATCAGGTTGATTTACCATGGCGATATTAAACAGTGATGAAGTTCTTGTTAACTTGCTCCACTCAATCTTACTGCGTTTGAGTGTCGGGTTGGCAAAAAGGTATTCACCGAGTGGTTTGTTACCCAGATACTGAAGTCGCTGGTGCTTTCCCTGTAAAGTGGAAAGAGGGATTACAGATCTTGCATACACACATAGTTGATCGCCACATTTTAAATGAACCTGTCGCAACAAAACTTTTTGCGCCATTGGAATGCCTAAAAGCTTTGCTTCGGAGTGATCAGGTTTTCCCCACTCTTCAGCTAAAACCACCACTGAAAACTGATCTGGGCAAAAAGTTTTAAGGCGTTGAGTCAATGAGCCTTCATCAACAAGCCAGGACAAAATAGATTGATCTATCTGTCGTTTAAGGGTTTGAGATGGAGAAAACCAACTGGCGGATTGAGGGTGTTTCAATGAAGGAGTCCAAAAAATTGCGCATTATACGCTATCTTTTGTAAATTCAAATTTTCATCTGGAGTGATGTCTTTGGTGAAACTGAATGTGATGGCCAAAATTAGCTTATTTAGATTTGCGGCTAAGCTTTTCCCATAACCAGCCATGCTTAACCACGGTGCCAGTACGTACATAGCTTAAAATATTATCGTGTTGTAAATTCCAGCGTAGACGGGTAAAACCGCGTTCACCTGCACACACCAGCAACCGGTCACCCACATTTATTTTTGTCTCAGACCCAGGTAAGAGTAAAAGATCATTATGACATTCAATCATTAACACGATGCATTTCAGGCAATCTCTGCGCTTCCAGGGATCACGCTGTAAATCTGCCAGTTTAACGGTTTCACCATGTTCGAGTACATCAACGACTGCTTGCGCCTCATTCTTGTCTATAGTTATTTCTGTTAAGTTGGGTACTTGGTGTCCCACCAGTGCGGTGATCCTGCTGACCAGTTCACAGGCCCAGTTGTTATCCTGATAATAAGCCAGAGAAACAAATTGATATAACAGCGGGGTGCTCAGTAAAACTCTAATTTTATCGGCAATGATTTTACTGGGATGCATCACCATGTCTGCTTTAACTGCTTCAATAATT
>JABHSO010000095.1 GCA_018669845.1 Gammaproteobacteria bacterium
ATCACCAGCAGTAGTCACAGGATCTCTATCGGTACCTGTCGGACGTTTGCGTAAAATGCAGATGGGTGATAATTACCTTTCAGCATTCACAGTTGGAGATCAATTACTCTGGGGGGCTGCAGAGCCTCTAAGAAGAATGCTTAATATTCTCATTGAAACAAAATCTTAGTAATATGAAATCATCAAAAATTGCAGTAACTCATGCCAGCGGGTTGCTGGCTGAAGCTTTGCTGGAGCGTATGGCCGAATCCGGGATTAAGTCAGATAGTGTGATTCTACTGGATCGGGAACAACAGGCAGGTAACCGTCTGTCTTACGGAGATACCTATCTTACGGTTGAAGATCAGTATGAATATGATTATGAGGACTTAGCTGCCGTATTATTACTTGAGCCTGATGCTGAACTTGAAAGCCTATTGCAGCATGCTGACTGTTTTGTCATCAGTCATCATGTTGATAAAGTAAATAATTCTGTTTTTACCCCTGAGATCACAGAAGAATCGAATCTGCCGGAACAACCCTGTACCCTTAAACTGGCTTCTGCCGAGTTGTCTACATTACTATTAGTTACGAAAGTTATTGAGAATAATTTTGGACTGAAGTCACTCAATGTAGTGAATGTATTTTCTTCCTCGTTTTATGGCAAAACGGGTGTAGAAGAGCTGGCCTCCCAAACCATCAGTTTGTTGAATAGCCAGGATGCTAAAAGCACGGTATTCCCTCTTCAATTAGCATTTAATATGATTCCCGATGGAGATGAATCAATTGTTGAAGAGCAACTGGTCAGTGCCTTACAGGCTGATGACCTGAAATGTAGTGTGCAAAATATTCTCGTTCCTGCTTTTCATGGTTTATCAATTTCGGTTTCGCTGAAAATGAACAGCGAAGTAGATATAGAAAAAATATCCAGTTTACTGAATGAGCAACAGGGTATTCGGATAGTTGAGCAAACTATCAGTCCGTTGACAGACTGTAAAACGGGATCTGATGTATTAATTTCTGGCCTGTATCAACCACAAAATGATTTTAATAGACTACAATTCTGGATAGTAGCTGATTCGGTTAGAAATGGATTGATTCAAAATTATCAAAATATGCTGGAAATTTTGCTAAAATCTTATTTATAATCTATAGTTACAAGAACTTGTGAAAGTGCTTTCTTTAAAGTAAATTCTAAGTGGTTGTTCAGAAAGCTTCTATAATCTGAGCAATTACAGTTGATTTTAACTACTCTCGAGTAGGTACAATTCTCTATATAATAGCAGGTGACTGTTTGACAGGCCGTTAAACAGCGCTAAATAATTAAATCCGGTGGGGAGTTTGGGAGACTAAACGTGCGAAAATTGGGACTTATTTCATCGCTTTGGGCGGCGTTATTTTTATTTCCGTTGGCTGGTTTTGCCCTCGGTTTGGGCGAGATTGAAACTAGCTCATTTTTAAATCAACCTTTGAAAGCAGAGATACAGGTTAATTCTGCCCGGCCGGGTGAAATTGATGATTTGCTGATCAGTCTTGCAAGTCGTGATGCTTTTAACAAGGCAGGGTTGGAACGTCCAGCCGGTCTGTCGAAATTAAAATTCAAAGTTGAGAAGTCAGAAGATGGGCAAACGGCCAGAATTCTAGTCACAACTAAAACTGCTATCAAAGAACCTTTCCTAAGTTTTCTGGTAGAAGCTGATTGGGCCAAAGGACGGTTATTACGTGAATTTACCGTTCTACTGGATCCGATGTCTTTTGCGCAGCAGGCGGTTCAGGCCCCACAGGTCACTGCTGAACAACCAGCAACAAGCAAAGCGGCAGAAATGGAACCAGTTGCCAGTGAATCCACCTCAACAAGACAACCAGTAGCAGAGAGCCAAGGTTCGCCACGAGCGATTGCCAGCCCGATAGCAACATCTTCAGAAAGCTCTTCCACAGAACAGCAAGTACCCTACGTCGCAGATAATGAGTACCTTTCTTCTGCTGCTTCTGTAGATCAGATCGTGGTATCTAAAGGTGATACGTTGTGGGGTATAGCCGCTCAGTTTAAAGATGATAATCACAGCATGGCTCAAGTTATGCTGGCGATGCAAATGATGAACCCCGATGCTTTTGGTAAAGATAATATTAATAACCTGAAAGTGGGAGCAGTACTTCGAGTTCCAGATATGGATGTCATGGACAGACTTAGTAAACAGGAAGCTTACGCTCAGGTTCTCGATCAAAATGGACTCTGGGATGAATATGTTGCTAGAAAGTCCGGTTCAACCAGCGCCGCTATGGCTGACTCTTCTACGGGTATAGAAAGTTCTCAACAGGAAACTGATAGTCAGTTAAGTTTAGTCACTGCTGATGAAGGTGATTCAGACAGTGCTAGTTTGCAAAATGATGCCAACAGTGAAAATGCAGGTCAGATAAGAAAGCAGCTGGCATTAGCTGAAGAAGAACTTGAAGCAGCCCGACTGGAAAATGATGATTTACTATCTCGAATTGAAATGCTGGAGCAACAGCAGAGTAAATTTGAGGAATTGCAAAAACTTGTTCAAATACAGGACAACAGCCTGGCACAACTTCAGCAATCAACTGCAGAGAGCGACGTTGAAGTTGTTGAAGAAGCGATGACGGAACAGGTCATTGAAGAAAATGTTGTTACTGAAGAAATTATAGAAGAAAAACCTTCTGAAGTCATGATAGAAGCTGCTGGTGATATGCTGGCTGAAGATTCTATGCAAGAGGATTCAACAGAACAAACTGAAATGGCTTCCACTGATGGAATGATGGAAGAAGAGCAATCAACAGAAGCCGAGACCGTATTACCGACCGCTATAGAAGGCACTGATGAAATGCTTGCTGAAGAGCAGGAAAGCCAGGCTGAATTTACTACTGTACCTGTCCCCGTAATTGTTGATCAGGTACCTGAAACTTCAATTGTAGATGAAGTTCTGAATATGCTGCCTTCCATGGATCAACTGTTAAATGATCCTGTCATGTTGGGTGGAATAGGTGGCTTTCTTGTATTGTTGCTAGGACTGGTTTTACTTAAACGCAAAAAATCTACTAAAGAAGATGAAGGTATTACAATTGAGGAGTCTGACGGTTTACTAGATGAAGATGCAACTCCAATACATATTCCTACTACAACTCAGGTATCCGTGGATGAAGACGAAAGTCTGGCAGAAACGGCGGTTATGGAATCTGAGCAAGATTTGGTGGAGACAATTGTATCTGAAGCTGACAAAGATGATGAAGATGATGAATTTTCTGCAACAGCGATCATTTCTGCTGATGACATGCCTACAGCGGAAGAAGAACCAGTAGCGACCCAGGAAGAACAGGATGATGTTCTGAATGAAGTTGATGTTTACCTGGCATATGGTTTGTATGACAACGCTGAAGACTTATTAACTGAGTCTTTACAGAGTAGCCCTGACAGAGCTGATTACAGAGCAAAGTTACTGGATACTTATTTTGCGACCAAGAATAAAGATTCTTTTGTTAAAGAAGCTGAGATGCTGAAATCGTTAGGTGGGGCTGCTGATCGATTCTGGGTTAGAATCCAGACCATGGGTTTTGAGCTGGTACCGGATAATGAATTATTTTCTGGTGCGAAAGACAGTGGTGTATCTGTCGAAGATCTTGAGTATGCAAAACCAGAGTCTGCCGATTTTGATATTGGATCAGATGATGATGTTACAGATTTCTCCAATACCGATTTCAATTTTGAGAATGATTCATTTGAAATATCAGCTACTCAGGCTATGGATATTCCTGAGGACAATGATTTTTCTGAAACTCAAAATCTGGATGCACTGGATATAGATTTTCCTGACCTGGTGGGTGATTCCGATGAATCGTCTTCTGATGAGGTAGTATCTAACGATTTACCCGATGAAATTGCTATTGATGAACTAGAGCTTGAAGATGATCTCGGTGAAGATTTTAATATTGGTGATGAATTAGGCGGTACTGAAAAAACAGATGTAGTTGAAGACCTGAGTATTGACGATGAAGTTGAGACTAGTGATGAAACTGTAGAAGCCGAAATCGATATCGACCTGGATAGTGATGAAGATGATATCAGTTTTGATTTACCCGATGATATGGATATATCTTCAGAGGGCGAGGATGATGCTTACACTGAAATAATAGATCTTGAACCGACTGTAGAAGCGCCTACTCCTTTAGATGAAGTTCCTCCAATGGATGAAGATGGTCTAGAGTTTAATGATACCGAGTCGTTAGATTTTGGTCTTGATGAACTTGATATTGGAGAGAGTGATGAGCTTGATATTAGTGAGATCGATGAAATCGATGATGTAAATGAAACCCTGGTTTTATCTCCCGAAGAGCTGGAAGCTGAGACGGAGAAAGCTGAAGAAACTAAATCTGATGAAGTTGAATCTGACGATATTGATGTTGAAATACCTTTCGATGAAGATTTAGATTTTAATATGTCTGACATGGGTGACGACAGTTTACAAAGTGGAGAATTCACTCCATCTGATACTGTGGCTTTAACTAACGTTAGCCTGGATGCAGGTGACCTGGAAGTTGATTCAAGCGAAGATGATATTACTGAATTCCGTCCAGCGGATAGTACTGGTGAGTATGATGCTTTTATTGCTCAAGCGACAGATGAAGCTGCTATTGATGAAGCTGCTATTGTCGAAGTTGATCTGGGAGCCGGACTGGATAAGACAGGCACTTTTGCACCTGGTGATTTTACTGAAGAAACTACTGCCATTGCAGAAGATTCAGATCTGGATGTTGATGGTATCGATGAAATAGAAGGTTTGATGTTGCCTGATGATGTGGACGAAGTGGGAACCAAATTAGATTTGGCAAAAGCTTTCATTGATATGGGTGATGCTGAAGGGGCGCGTAGTAGTCTTGAAGAAGTTCTTACTGAAGGTACTGATGATCAAAAAGCCGAAGCAACCGGTTTATTAGATCAAATTAATTAAATTCTAGATTAGTTTTTATTAAAGCCTGTTATTTTTGTAACAGGCTTTTTTATGTCTGCTGTATTATTATAGTTACAATAATTAACTGACACTGAGTCCTACTGATAATTATTTTATGTTAAAGCTTGTCCTGGGTATTGAATATGATGGTTCTGCCTACTGTGGGTGGCAAAGACAGTCTCATAGTCCTTCTGTTCAGGCTGAGGTTGAACAGGCATTATCATATGTAGCGAATAAACCAGTTGAACTGGTTTGTGCAGGGCGGACCGATACTGCAGTACATGCTTGCGAACAGATTGCTCACTTTGAAACAGATGTTGAGAGAAGCAATCGTTCATGGTTATTAGGTGCTAATTGCCGGCTGCCTAAGAATATTAGAATTCTGTGGGTTCATCCAATAGCACTTTCTTTTCATGCCCGGTTTAGTGCAATAGCCCGCAGTTATCGTTTTATTATTCAGAATTCTCCAGTACCCAGTGCACTGTTCCACGATAAAGTCTGTTGGGAACACTGTAAGCTGGATGATAAGGTGATGCATGAAGCCGCACAACAATTAGTGGGAGAGCATAATTTTAATGCTTTCAGGGCTTCAGGTTGTCAGGCTAAATCACCGGTTCGAACGATAGAGTATCTCAATATTGTTAGATGTGGAGAGCTTCTTTACCTTGATATTAAAGCAAATGCTTTTTTACATCATATGGTTAGAAACCTGGCGGGAAGTCTGATGTCAATTGGTGCAGGAGATCATGATGCAAACTGGTTGTTGCAAGTGTTGAAGAGTAAAGATCGGCGTCAGGCAGCAAAAACAGCTCCAGCTGCGGGTTTGTATTTTGTTCAGGCTTTTTATCCGGACAAATTTAAACTTCAACAAACTGAACGCAGGCCACTGTTGTTTTAATTTATGCTATTTATATTCACCACGAAGGCACGAAGCCCACGAAGAAAAATAACTCTTTATAAAACCTGATTATTCTAGGTTTAAAAGCAGCTAGCATTTAAAATAATCAGTACATTCTTAAATTTTTCAATTTAAGTTTTTCTTCGTGTGCATCGTGGTGAAAATATTTTTATGAATTTAAATAATTCTGTTACTAGAACGCGTATAAAAATTTGCGGTTTAAAATCAGTTCAGGATGCTCTTCTGGTATCGCACTGCGGTGCAGATTCGATCGGACTGGTGTTCCATCGGAAAAGCCCTCGTTTTGTAGAGCTTGAAATGGCGGCCCAAATACGCGAGCAGATACCGGCATTTGTGACGGTTACCGCCTTGTTTATGGATGATAGTAGTGAATTGATAAAACAGGTTATTGAGCAGGTGAAGCCAGACTGTTTACAGTTTCACGGAAATGAAACAGTGGAGTCTTGTGAGCGTTGGTCTTTACCTTATATAAAAGCTATTCCAATGGGTAGTGTTTCGGATGCAAACGATTATGCCAGGGCATATCCAACAGCACAGGGTTTTTTGCTAGATAGTAATGTCACTGGACGTCAGGGTGGTTCAGGTGATACATTTGACTGGTCGAAGATTCCTTCAACGTTTCAATATCCGCTTATTCTGGCTGGTGGTTTAAATCCCCAAAATGTGGCAGAAGCAGTTTCACAGGTTCACCCCTGGGCTGTGGATGTAAGCAGTGGTGTTGAAAAGTTAAAAGCCGTGAAGGATCCCGATTTAATCAGACAATTTTGTAAAGAGGTTTTTCGTGTCGACTGCCAACAATAATCATGAGCAAGTAATAGATTACAGTAAATATCCTGATGAGCGTGGCCATTTTGGTCAGTTTGGAGGTTTGTTTGTTGCAGAAACTTTGATGGAGCCTTTGCAGGAATTACGAGAGGCTTATGAAAAATATTCCCAGGATGAAACATTCCTGAAAGAATTTGATGCCGATCTAAAACATTATGTCGGTCGCCCAAGCCCGGTATATTTTGCTGAGAGATTATCGAAAAAAGTCGGTGGTGGACAAATCTGGTTGAAAAGAGAAGACCTTAATCATACCGGTGCTCATAAAGTTAACAATACGATTGGGCAGGCATTGTTAGCCCAGCGTATGGGTAAAACTAGAATTATTGCTGAAACTGGAGCCGGTCAGCACGGTGTTGCTTCGGCAACAGTAGCGGCCAGACTAGGCCTTGAATGTGTCGTGTACATGGGCGAAGAAGATATAAAACGACAGACTGCCAATGTCTATCGTATGAAATTACTGGGTGCCGAAGTAGTGCCGGTTACATCTGGATCTAAAACACTCAAAGATGCATTGAATGAAGCAATGCGCGACTGGGTAACCAATATTGATGATACTTTTTATATCATCGGTACCGTTGCGGGACCTCACCCATATCCTGCAATGGTGAGAAATTTTCAGTCTATTATCGGCCGGGAAGCTCGTGAGCAGATGTTAGAAGCAGCTGGAAGATTGCCAGATGCTTTAGTCGCCTGTGTAGGCGGAGGCTCAAATGCTATTGGTCTGTTTTATGAATTTCTGAATGATAAAGAAATTGAGATATATGGTGTTGAAGGTGGTGGTGATGGTATCGAAACTGGAAGACATGCAGCGCCGTTGACGGCAGGAAAATCGGGTGTATTACACGGTAATAGAACTTACCTGATGAGCGATGATGACGGTCAAATTATAGAAACACATTGTATTTCAGCTGGACTGGATTATCCGGGTGTCGGACCAGAACACGCCTGGTTAAAAGAAACAGGACGTGCAACTTATAGTTCTGTAACGGATGAAGAAGCACTGCAGGCGTTTCATGAATTAACCCGGATTGAGGGTATTATCCCTGCGCTGGAATCTTCTCATGCACTGGCTTATGCCACTAAACTTGCAGCACAAAAAACTCCTGAAGATATAATTCTAGTGAATTTGTCTGGTCGTGGAGATAAAGATATTCATACAGTGGCAGAGTTAGAGGGTATTAAGGTATGAATCGTATAAGTGATACTTTTGAAAAATTAAAGCAGCAGAATAAAAAGGCATTAATACCTTTTGTTACTGCGGGTGATCCTCAACCTGAGTACACTGTCTCACTTATGCATGAAATGGTTTCAGCGGGTGCTTCAATCATTGAGTTGGGTGTTCCTTTTTCTGACCCGATGGCTGATGGACCGGTAATCCAGGCAGCTGATGAACGTGCACTGGAGCATCATGTCAGTTTGTCAGATGTTATCGAAATGGTTAAACAGTTTCGACATGATGATAATGATACACCGGTTGTATTAATGGGTTATTTAAATCCTATAGAAATTATGGGCTATAAACTCTTTGCGGAATTAGCCTCGGATGCCGGGGTAGACGGTGTGTTGATCGTGGATATGCCACCGGAAGAAGCGACAGAATTTACTGCATTAATGACTGAGTATGAGATCAATACAATTTTCCTCATTTCACCCACTACGAGTGCAGAACGAATCGAAAAAATTAATAAGTTTGCGTCAGGTTATCTGTATTATGTTTCGTTGAAAGGCGTAACCGGAGCGAATACGCTTGATATAGATTCAGTGACTGAGAAGTTACAACAGATTCGTGCTATCACTGACTTACCAGTTGGTGTAGGATTTGGTATTAAAGATGGAAAAACTGCACGGGCAGTATCCTGGGTTGCTGATGCCGTTGTGGTTGGTTCTGCACTGGTTAATCAGGTTGCTGAGCATCAGAATGATCAGCAATTAATGAATACAAAAGTGTCTGACATTTTGTTAGATATGCGAAACATGATGGATGCCCCGGCTTAATTTGATGCATAATAAGCCGATGAGTTTTACTAATTTTAAATGATAGAATTAGTTACATTAATACATCAAACACGTGAACAGATAAATCTATGAGCTGGTTCGAAAAACTTTTACCTTCTATTCGTACTTATAGCAGTAACGATAAAAAAAATGTGCCTGAAGGTCTGTGGGCCAAGTGTAATAAATGTGATGCAATTATCTATCGCTCAGAACTTGAGCGTAATCAGGATGTGTGTACCAAGTGTGACCATCACATGCGCCAGCCGGCTCGACGTCGTCTGGATCAATTTCTGGATGAAGATAACAGGACAGAAATAGCGGCTAACCTTGAAGCTGAAGATATTCTCAAATTTAAAGATGATAAAAAATATCGTGACCGTTTGAGTGCTGCACAAAAAAACACTGGCGAAAAAGATGCGTTGATCGTTATCAAAGGGGCCGTTAAGGGTATTGAACTGGTTGCTGCTGCATTTGAATTCCGTTTTATGGGTGGTTCTATGGGCTCGGTGGTCGGAGAAAAATTTGTACGCGCTGTAAATACCAGTATTGAAAATAATATCCCTCTGGTATGTTTTTCTGCCAGTGGTGGTGCACGAATGCAGGAAGCTTTGATCTCGTTGTTTCAAATGGCTAAAACCAGCGCAGCACTTACACGTTTATCGCGCCGGGGTTTACCTTTTATATCTGTGCTAACAGATCCGACAATGGGTGGTGTTTCAGCCAGTTTTGCTATGTTAGGTGATATTCATATTGCTGAACCGAAAGCACTTATCGGGTTTGCCGGTCCTCGTGTTATCGAACAAACAGTACGAGAGAAATTGCCCAAAGGTTTTCAACGTAGTGAATTCCTACTTGAACATGGCGCTATTGATATGATCGTCGATAGACGTGAAATGCGTGATAAAATTAGCGCACTGTGCAGCATGATGGTCAATAAACCAGCTCCTTAGCAGGTTTTTCAGAATGTTTAGCGGAGCCTTCAGCATGGCTTATCTGATTTTGATCATTATTTTCTTTGTTTTTCTTGCTCAGTTCATTGCAAAAAAGAAAGGTCTTGATCCCGTTTACTGGGCTGTCATGGGAGGTATATTTGGTCCTCTCGCCATTCCGGTAATCCTGCTTATTAAATCTAAAAAATCAAACTCAGAACAAATTTGACTCAATAGCAGATGCGCTTTAAATCTCTCGAATCCTGGTTAGACTGGCAACAAAGTCTCAATCCAAAAAATATCGAACTCGGTCTGGATAGAGTTAAGCTGGTTTATCAAAGTCTTGATTTACCACAAATTGCCGACACGGTAATTACTGTAGCTGGAACCAATGGAAAAGGTTCAACGGTGGCTTATTACGAAACATGGTTGCAAAATTCAGGTTATAAAGTCGCCAGTTATACTTCCCCTCATCTAATAAAATATAACGAACGTATAAAACTTAATCTTGAAAGTGTTTCAGATGATGATCTCTGTAGTGCCTTTTCAGTGATAGATGAGGCTCGTGGTGATGTGGCACTTACTTATTTTGAATTTGGCACTCTGGCAGCGTTATATCTGATCAGTCAGTTTAAACCTGATGTGGCGATTTTGGAAGTTGGGCTCGGCGGACGTCTGGATGCGGTAAATATTATTGATGCTGATCTTGCACATATCACTCCTATCGGGTTAGATCATCAGGACTGGCTTGGAGATACAGTTGAATCAATAGCTTACGAAAAAGCAGGTATTCTTCGTGATGAAGCACTTTCGGTTTGTAATATGACTACCGTACCTGATTCACTTAAACAGGCGTTGACTGACTGTAAAAGTCAGGTTGTTACCTTCAGCAGGGATTATGATTTTCAGCTGCTGGATGATGGTTTTATTGAATGGTCTAATGATAAACACAAGCTTAAGCTTAAACCGCCTTTGTTGGGATATCATCAGGCGCTGAACATAAGCGGTGTATTGGCTGGTTTGTCGTTATTGGGTTTTCTTGACTCCTGTGGGAACAAAGAAATTAC
Source organism: Gammaproteobacteria bacterium (assembly GCA_018669845.1). Lineage (GTDB taxonomy): Bacteria > Pseudomonadota > Gammaproteobacteria > JACNJF01. Next base: position 10,679 of record JABHSO010000095.1, read on the forward strand.
CAGTGCTTTTAAACAGTTAAGCTGCCCGGGTCGGTTACAAAACATTGAAACATCTTTACCAGCATCATTATGGGTTGATGTTGGGCATAACGAGGATGCGGCTGAAGCACTTGCTCAAGCTCTCAGTGGATTTAAAACCAATGGTCGAATTATTGTTCTACTTGGTATGTTATCGGATAAAAATCCGGCTGGTTTTGTAGCCAAATTAAAGTCAATTGTGGATGAATGGTGGGTTCTGGGTCTGGACTGTGACAGAGGATTACCCGTGAATGAGTTAACTGAGCGCATCTCTTCACAGGTTAATGTATCAAAAAAATTTAATTCGGCTGAAAAGTTTGTCGAGCAAGCCGTGTTAAGCCTTCATAATGAGGATATAATACTTGTTTGCGGCTCCTTCATGACAGTAGAAGCTATTTTATCGGTATTATGAGTCAAAACCTTTTTTAGATATTTTGAAATAATGGATCAACAATTAAAACAGCGACTTGTTGGCGTTACTGTCATCTTTTCTCTAGCAGTTATATTCCTGCCGATGTTACTGGATGGGTCTGGTGATCGGCCTAAACATCTGGAAATATCCATTCCAACACCTCCCAAAATTCCTTCGTACGTCACTGTGGAAGATAAAGTCATTGAGCTTACCCGGAAAGTAGAGAAGCTGCCTCAACTTGAAGCTATAATCGTTGATGAAATTGCTGATCAACCGGTTGTGCAAAAATCGACCAGTAAAACAGAGAAACTGGTTGTAGCCAAACAGAATAATAAATCTGAGGCTGAAGCCGCAGTGATAAAATCTACTGAAGCTCAAGCTAAACCTGTACCACCTGTTAAAACGAAAGTACCGGTGGAAGTTAGTAAAAAACCTGTTAAAAAACAAACGGGTGGTACCAGCTGGGTGATTCAGGCAGGTAGTTTTAGTGATAAAGCTAAAGCTTATAAGTTACGTGATAAGTTACGTAAGTCTGGCCTGGCGTCAGTTTTCATTGAAAAATTTAAACATAATGGTGTGTTAAATTACCGGGTCAGAATGGGACCTTTTATTTCTCGTAATAAAGCAAGAGTTATCGGTAATAAGGTACGAGCTAAATACAATATCAAGGGACTGGTAATGCACTATGAAAAATAGACTACGAAATAGTAAGTAGTTAGGTCGTCACGTGTTAAAATATATTGTTTTTGTGGAAGGGGAAATGAATGGCCTGGTTTGACATTGCTATACTGTCTGTAATTCTGGTATCGACTTTAATTAGTCTGATCCGTGGCTTTGTAAAAGAATCGATATCTCTGGCAACCTGGATCGTCGCAGGTTTCATTGCCATGACCTATTATCTAATTTTGTCTGATTTTCTTTTGCCCTACATCGAATCTCCTACCATCAGTCAGGCAGTAGCCTTTGCCATTTTATTCATTACCACATTAATCATTGGCGCCATCATTAATTTTATGATTAGCCAGTTGGTATCAAAAACCGGTTTAAGCGGTACGGATAAATTACTGGGCATGATCTTTGGAGCAGCTCGCGGAGTGCTCATCATTTCTATGATTGTATTATTTGCGGGTCTAACCCCTATGCCCAATGAGGCCTGGTGGCTGGAATCTGATTTTGTGGTTTATTTTAAAGATATAGCTGTATGGATTCAGGAATGGATGCCGCAGGATATAGCTGGCCGATTTAAATTCTAACCAGGTAATAGAGTTAATTGTATGTGTGGAATAATCGGAATAGTCAGTAAGCAATCTGTTGCTCAAATTATCTATGATGGATTGCTGGTACTACAGCATCGCGGGCAGGATGCTGCTGGCATGGTAATTTGTGAAGATAGAAAATTACACCTGCGCAAAGATAATGGTCAGGTCAGTGATGTCTTTCATACTCGCCATATGGCCAAATTATACGGTAATATGGGTATAGGCCATGTTCGTTACCCTACGGCCGGTTGCTCCTCATCTGCTGAAGCACAGCCTTTTTATGTGAATTCCCCTTATGGTATTTCATTGGCTCATAATGGGAATTTAACCAATATAGAAACACTTAAAGCAGACCTGTATGCAGAAGATCGTCGACATATAAATACCGAATCAGATTCTGAAGTACTGCTTAATGTTCTAGCCCATGAGTTACAGGTTTCAGGAAAATTAAAGCTCAATGTTGATGATATTTTCCAGGCTGTTAAAGCAACCCATAAACGCATAGAAGGTGCTTACGCGGTTGTGGCCATGATTACCGGCAAAGGTATTCTGGCTTTTCGTGATCCTTTTGGCATAAGACCCGTAGTGTATGGAAAGCGTGAAACAGACACGGGTACAGAATTTATGGTGGCTTCAGAGTCTGTAGCTTTACAAACTTCTGGTTTTGAACTGGTGGCAGATTTGCAGCCAGGTGAAGCAATTTATATCGATAAACATTCAAATGTACATATTCGCCAGTGTGCAGAAAATCCTCAGCTGAGACCCTGTATATTTGAACATGTTTATATGGCCAGACCTGACTCAGTTATAGATGATATCTACGTGTATAAGGCACGCCTTAGAATGGGAGTGAAACTGGCGAAGAAAATTTTAAATGAAAAACCTGATCATGATATTGATGTGGTTATTCCCATTCCAGATACCAGTCGCCCGTCGGCGATGGAACTGGCATATCATTTAGGTGTGAAATACCGTGAAGGATTCATCAAGAACCGTTATATCGGTCGAACTTTCATTATGCCGGGACAGGTTCTGCGTGAAAAATCTGTTAGACGAAAACTCAATCCTATCGATATAGAGTTTAAAGGAAAAAATGTATTATTAGTGGATGATTCGATTGTGCGAGGCACAACTTCTCAGCAAATTATTGAGATGGCACGTGATGCGGGTGCAAACAAAGTGTATATGGCTTCTGCTGCTCCTGCTGTGCGTTACCCGAATGTTTATGGTATTGATATGCCTGCGGTAGAAGAATTAATTGCGCATGATAGAACTGATGATGAAGTGGGTAAGCTCATTGGAGCCGACTGGATGGTTTATCAGGATCTTGATGATTTGATTGCAGCTGTGCAAAAGGGTAATCTGGATATTAAGGAATTTGATTGTTCCTGTTTTAACGGACAATATGTGACCAACAATATCAGCGATGATTACCTTGATAAAATTAAAGCTATTCGTAATGACTCAGCAAAAAATGATACAGAAGAACCGTTAGTGGCCGGTATGGATTTGCATAATAATGCCTGAACTTTCAGTCTGATGTTATGGCAAAATTTACAACATAAGCTAAATGAAGCTAATGTAGAAAGCTTTAAATTCGCAAATTCCCGATCCATTATTTATATCGATAGTCAGCAACAATTATTAAGCTGTGTATCTGCCGGGGATAAAGCTATTCAGACTTATCCTGTCTCTACTTCAAAATATGGTTTAGGTCAGAGTCAGGGAAGTTTAAAAACACCAACGGGTATTCATAAAATTGCGCAGAAAATTGGTGATAATGAACCCTTAGGTCGAGTATTTCGATCCCGCATACCCACTCAAGAAATTTGCCTGGCCCGGGATCATCAGGGTGACGATGATGTGATTACCACACGCATACTTCGGCTGGAAGGTTTGCAGCCCGGTTTAAATCGCGGTGGAGAAGTCGATTCTTTTGAAAGGTACATTTATATACACGGTACATCCGATGAGGATAATATTGGAGTACCTGCATCCATAGGTTGTATCCGCATGAAAAATAAGGATATGATAATGATCTTTGATCAGACTGAAATTAATGATCTGGTAATCATCGAATGATCAGGGAAACTGTTCATGCATCAGAACGATATAGTAACCTTCAGGATGGACCAACTTGAACCTGCCTATCGTGACACATTAGAGCAGCAGGATATAAATGGCTATCTGCAACTGCTGTCATCAGATGCCGTGCAGTGGTGGTTTAACCTCAATATCCCGCGTGTTGCTATTCACTTTGTTCCCTTGCAGGAGTTTCCTGATGCACTTCCACAAAAGCCGTTACGGCTAATTTTTATTTCCAGGCTGCTTACCGGAGAGATGACTTCGGAGTCTCTTGCTGAGTTTTACCGATTATTCTTGCAAAACAATGATCCCGATGCGGCAATCTTAGCGGTTGGTGCTGCTTATCGACAAATTCTGGATGAAGGTCGTGATTTTTCTGCATTTACCCAGTGGCAGCAGCGGGCTGAAAAACTGTTGCAACAAGAGGAGATATCACCTTTAGCAGCTGCTTTCCTGCTGGGCTTAATGGGTTATGCAACCATTGTTGCCGAGGGTAATATTATTTCGGCTGATGCTCTATTTGTCAGGCAGCTTGAGAAAATTGAAATCTCTGGTTCGGTTTCCCTCAGGGTTTATCATGCTGCCATGAGAATCTTCCTGTTGTTGTATCGTGGTGACCTGAGTTCTGCAGAGATTTTCCTCCAGGATAGCTTGCCTCTAAGAGGTGATACGGATTGTTCCCTGATCAGCCGACTTTATCTACAGGCGACCCATGGTTTTTACCGGGTATTAAACGGTGAGTTGAAAATGGCACAGCAGATTTTGGATAAGACGGTGAATCACCCTCTGTTTGATCGAATGTCATCCTCGCTCTGGTTACTCGCCCAGTCCCACCGCCTTCTTGCCTATGCGTATTCCGGTGATAGAGAGCAGGCCGATAGCATTGCTGCACAAATTCGCGCCTGGAACGTACCGCAATACAATGCCTTTTATCATAGCTATCTGCACTACAGTCTTGGCATAGCGGCATTGATTCACCGGGAGTATCGCAAGGGCTCTATTCATGCTGAAGAGGCTGCACTTCAGGCAGAAAAGTGCCAGAGCCATTTGTTACAGATGATGCCGCCAATGATAAAGGCACAGGCTCTGGCAGGCATGAACAAAAAAGAGCAGGCTCTCCGTATATATGAGCAGGGGTTTCAACTCTGGGAACAGGGTGGTTTTAACCTGGTAGCTTCAACTGCATCACTTGATGTGGCCGCTATCCGGGCATCTCAAAATCGTTTAGAAGAGGCTCGTAAATATTTTCAGAGAGCAAAAGATAAGCTGCCGGAGGGTGAGCCGTTACACTTGCTTTATCGGTCAAAAAAATTTCTACGACAACTCGAATTACGTCTGTTTGAAACTGATGATGAAAGAACTTTGAAGTGGGAGCAATATCCCATTCGCATTCAAACCCTTGGTGAGTTGAGGATAGAGATTGGTGATCATGTTATTCATGATAGACATTGGCGCGGTGGTCGCACAAAGCTGCTACTTAAGCTGCTAATTGTTCATGGGGGGCACAATGTATCGGCAAACCATCTGGCCGATCTTTTGTGGCCGGATGTCGATGGCGCCAGAGGCATGCAGGATTTGAAGGTCACTCTCTGGCGACTGCGTAGGCTTGGGCTTAAAAAGGGTGAAGAGCCTTTACCCTGGCTACGGCTTGAGAGTGGTCAGCTCTCGTTGGTCCGTTCTCTGTGCATTGTAGACGCCGTCACTTTTGAACAGCGGATGAAGAGTCTGTTAAAAAGTAGCCGGGTTGATATTGATGAACTTATCCAGGCACTGGCGCTATACCGTGGGGATTTTCTGTCGACCGATGATAGTGAAATGTTAATTATTGAGCATCGTGAGCGGCTTCGGCAGATTTTTATCAACGGTGTTGTTTTGCTCTCGGAAAAAGTCGATAGCAATGAGTTGATGGAACAGACACTGGATCTGCTGATCCAGGCGCGTGAGCTGGATCCACTAAATGAGAAGATTCATGAGCATCTAATGCAGCTTTATTTAAAACTGGGTTTTCCCGCCAAAGCGTTGCAAAGCTACCAGCATGCAGAAGAGGTATTGATGCTGCAACTGGGTATTCAGCCGGGTCCAGTACTGGAATCGCTGGCAAATAGTATCAGGAATGAATACCACTGTTGATACTTCTGAATAGACTGTAACTCGTGCCCAACTTTCCCTTATAACTGCTCTCCCCAGTTTTCTTGTAAAACCTCCATCTTTTTGCCTTTTTCACTTCAACTGTAACCACTTCTGTAACCGCCATGAAACCTCAACTGTGATTTACTGTTATCAGGAATAAACAGTATTGAGCCGGTGATGAATAGAAAGAAATCCAGCTACTCAACGAGTGAAAGTTACATTTTACGCATCTACCGACGAAATACGCATGATCCACAGGAACTGGTGGGAACGATTGAAGAGGTCATGGAAGGACGCATAAGGAGCTTCAACACGCAGCAAAGCCTGCTGGAGCAGTTATTACAGAATGAATACAAGAGGAATGAACAATGAATAAGCCTGGTATCTGGGTAAAAACTTTTATGCTGCTTTTTGCTTTGATTCTGACCGCTTGTGGTGGCGGTGGTAGCAGCGACAAAACTGTTGTGAATACCTACACCATTGGAGGTAATATCAGCGTGCTTGTGGGTAGTGGACTGGTACTGCAAAACAATGCTGGTGATGACCTGACTATAGTTGCTAATGCCACCAGCTTTACCTTTGGCAGGGCACTTGCCGATAGTGCAAGCTACAGTGTTTCGGTATTTACTCAGCCCGGTTCGCCGAATCAGGTTTGTAGTGTGACCGATGGTAGCGGTACAGTTTCCGGAGCTAACATAAGCAATGTAGCTATTAGTTGTGTGACTAGCAGTTACACCATCAGTGGCACTGTTAGTGGTCTTGCTGGTAGTGGACTGTTGCTGCAAAACAATGTTGGTGATGATCTTATCGTTAGTGCTAATGGAAACTTTTCTTTTACCGGCGCAATTACCGATGGTAATGATTATAGTGTTTCAGTACTAAGCCAACCTGGCTCGCCAAACCAGGTTTGTAGTGTGACCAATGGTAGCGGTACAGTTACCGGTGCTAACATAGCTAATGTGGATGTTAGTTGTGTAACTAGCACTTACACTCTGGGTGGTACCGTTAGTGGGCTTGAAGGCAGTGGATTGATACTGCAAAACAATGGCACGGATGATCTTGTTATCAGTGCCAATGGTGGTTTTACCTTTGCTAGCGTATACGCCGATGGCATTGTCTACAGTATCACGGTTGCTATCCAGCCCGGTTCTCCTGTTCAGGCTTGCGGCGTGACTAATGGTAACGGAACACTGGCAGGAGTTAGCATCAACAATATCTCTGTCAGTTGTCCACCAGTGGTTTCAGCGGCATACCCCCGCTTCGCCTACGTGCCTAATCGAGGGAATAATTCTGTATCCTACTACGCGGTTGAGAATGATACAGGTAGGTTGCGCTACCAGGGTAATGTCGATACAGGAGATGGCCCAATAGCCATTACCCTCGACCCATCGGAAAGTTATGCTTACGTGACTAATTTTATTGATGACAATATTTCCCAGTACGGCATCGGTACCGATGGGGTTTTGACCGCCATGACACCTGCTACCGTAGCTGCAGGCGAACTGCCCCAGTCTGTTAGCATTGATCCCTGGGGGAATTATGCCTACGTGGCAAACCGGGTCAGTGATAATATTTCACAGTACAATATCGGTGCAAATGGGGCTTTGACAGCTATGGCACCTGCAGTTGTAGCTACGGGGGATGCCCCAGTGTTTGTTACCATAGACCCATCTGGACGTTATGTTTATGTGGTCAATAATTATGATGATAATGTTTCCCAGTACCGTATCGACACTGATGGGACTTTAACGGCCATGACACCTGCAACAGTTGCTACGGGAGATGGTCCCGGCTCAATTACCGTTGACCCATCGGGACGCTATGCCTACGTAACCAGTATTTCTGATGACATTATTTCTCAGTACAGTATTGGCACTGATGGTGCGTTGACTGCCATGTTAAATCCAACCGTAACTGCAGGAGATGACCCCTTGTCTGTTATCACAGATATATCAGGAAGCTATGCCTACGTATCAAATTATGGTGATGCTACTGTTTCCCAGTACAATATCGGTGCTGACGGTGCATTGACTGCCATGATACCCGCAAATGTACCCTCAGGGGATGGCTCCCGAACTGTTACTGTTGATCCATCTGGAAGCTATGTCTATGTGGCAAATGCTAGTGATAACTCCGTTTCCCAGTTCAGTATTGGTGCTGATGGTGCCTTGATACCTGTCGCTCCTGCTAACATCGCTGCAAGGTTGAATCCTTACGCTGTAGTGGTGACTGGTGGTGTGGCTCCTGTTTCTGCGGTTGCCCAATATGCTTACGTTGCAAATGGTGGTGATTACACGCTTTCACAGTATACCTTCGCTACCGATGGATCGTTGATTGGCATGGTGGCTGCAACCGTAGCTGTGGGATATGATCCCGAATCTATTGCCGTTGATCCAACGGGAAGTTATGTCTATGTAGCAACGGATACCCTTTTCGGTACTTCCCAATACATCGCCCAATACCTCATCGGCGCTGATGGTGCATTGACTGCCATGACCCCTGCAACCATAGTTGTAGGTGATGGTTCCAAGTCTGTTACCGTTGACCCATCGGGAAGCTATGTCTACGTGGCAAATAGCGATGATAATACTATATCCCAATACAGTATCGGTACTAATGGAACGTTGGCTGCCATGACACCGGCAACGGTAGCAGCAGGATCTGGTTTCTGGTCTCCCTGGTCTGTTACCGTCGATGCATCGGGAAGTTATGCCTACGCAGCAAATAGTGATAACACGGTTTCTCAGTTTAGAATTACTAATGACGGGGCACTGGTTGCCCTGACACCAGCAACGGTAGCTGCGGGGAATCTCTCCCGGTCTGTTACGGTTGATCCATCGGGAAGTTATGCCTACGTGGCAAATGGTGGCGATAACAGTGTCTCCCAGTACACCATTGGTGCTGATGGGAAGTTGACAGCCATGGCAATTCCAGTGGTAGCTGCGGGAGATGGACCCTGGTCTGTAACGGTCGATGCATCGGGAAGTTATGTCTATGTGGCAAATAACGGTGATAATACGATTTCCCAGTACAGTATTGGTTCTGATGGTGCCTTGACTCATCTGTCGGCCGCTATTGCCGCAGGACAATCCCCCAGATCCATTACTACCGATATTTCAGGAAGCTATGTCTATGTGTCAAATTATAACGACGGTAATGTTTCCCAATATAGAATTGGTGCAACTGGAATTTTAACGGCGATGACACCTGCAACCGTAAGCTCAAGAACTTTTCCTAATTCTATTGTCACAACCGGTCATTTTGAATAAGCACTCTTCCTGCCGGCGCTGATTGTAGCGCCGGTGTCGTGATTTGGTTACTTTTTTAACTACGCTGAGTGATTGCTGATCTGCTAGAATCCCTGTTTTTTATCAGTCGTATTATTTGTTCTCATGGAAAAACTAGTTGAATCCATTTTTTATGCCAGTCGATGGTTGTTGGCGCCCATCTATTTTGGGCTTTCATTAGCTTTAATTTTACTTGGGGCCAAGTTTTTTGAGGAAGTTTTTCATGTTTTTCCTCTTATTTTTTCACTAAAGGAATCTGAACTTGTTTTAGTTATATTATCTTTGATTGACTTGTCACTGGTGGGTGGATTACTGGTCATGATTATGTTTAGCGGATATGAAAATTTTGTTTCTCAGATAGACCTCGATGAAGGTGCTGATAAATTATCCTGGTTAGGAAAACTGGACTCAGGTTCATTAAAGCAAAAAGTAGCAGCCTCGATTGTTGCTATTTCATCAATCCATTTATTACAGAAATTCATGGATGTAGAAGGTATTCCTAATGATAAATTGATGTGGTTTGTGATTATACATATGACATTTGTGCTCTCAGCCATAGGCATGGCTTATGTCGATAAAATGAATAAACATTGATTTTCTCACTGATTTTATAGACCTCTAAAACCTTTTTTCATCACGAAGGCACGAAGAACACGAAGGTTAAATAGAAAGTTAAGAAAAGATTTTGAAATAATTTAATGTTCATTTACATGCACTAACCTTAAGGTTAGCGCCATAACTTTTTAAATACTTCGTGTTCTTCGTGCCTTCGTGGTGAATATATTTTATATAGCATTGCGATAAAATGATTGAAGTTTTTGAAAGTATTATCCCTGTTTTTGCAATAGTTATTCTGGGTTTTGCTCTGCGTAAAGGCGGCTTAGTTCCCGCTGATAACTGGCGAGCTGTTGAAGAGCTCTGTTTCTGGATCTTCTTTCCATGTCTACTGGCCATGACATTGATAAAGGCTGACCTGGGAGCCATTGAATTTGGTCCATATACGCTGACCCTTATATTTACGGTGTCCTCAGTGGCACTATTAACCCTGGTTTCATGGCCTGTGCTGCACAGGATCTGGGGAACCACCGGAGGCCAGTTTTCCACCATTTTTCAAACGACTACACGCTGGCATGGATTTATTGCATTGGCTATCGTGATTAAGCTTTTCAATGAAGAAGGAGCAGCTCTGATAGCCGTGTCATTTGCGGTGATGGTGCCGATCTTGCAGGTATCCAATATTCTTGTGTTGACGGCATTTTCTGCAAACCATCGACTTTCTCCATTGCAGGTTACTAAATCAGTGATTGCAAATCCGATAATCTGGGGTGTTAGTTTTGGATTATTTATTAACTTGACCGGTATCAGTCTCTGGCAACCTGTTATGACTATGTTTGACCTTTTAGGGCGGGCAGCTCTGGGGGCTTCATTGCTGGTTCTTGGAGCTGGAATAAGTTTACAGGCAGCACTCAAGCCGTCTCGTGAATTGCTGGTTGGTGTATTTGGGAAACTTATTTTAACACCTGTGGTGATGGCTGGTTGGGCTTTATGGTTTGGTGTTAGTGGCTTGGCTCTGACTGTTCTTATTGTCTGTGCTGCCGTTCCAACAGCGATGAATGGTTATCTGTTTGCAAAAAAAATGGGTGGTGATGCCGAGTTATATGCAGCCACTTCAAGTATTCAGACAACACTATCATTTTTTACTATTCCCGTTTTTCTATGGCTTGCACAGAACTATGGCAGCGGGGTAGTATAGATAAGGATCAAGCGCTGATTTGTTTCTCGGCTTGCAGGCGCTTTATAAAACTAGCTAAAGAGGGGGAAGAAACTCTTCAATAAATGGCCGCCTGGCTAACCGAAGACCCTCCCGAGTTAACTTGATTGGGAGAAACCCTTGTCTGAAAATACTATGTCTAATAATGAATTTAATTTTGATACCCTCGCTATTCGAACGGGTCATCAACGTACCGCTGAATCTGAACACGGCGAACCGATATTTCCTACCTCCAGTTTTGTTTTCAATTCTGCTGCTGAAGCGGCTGCCCGATTCTCTGGTGAACAGCCGGGTAATATTTATGCACGTTTTACCAATCCGACGGTTAGAACATTTGAACAACGTCTTGCGGCACTCGAGGGTGGTGAAAGCTGTGTAGCTACTGCTTCCGGTATGGCTGCTATTATGGCTGTGTGCCTGGCGGTGTTGAAATCAGGTGATCATATTGTTTCATCGCGTTCAATTTTTGGTACGACTACCATGTTGTTTGATCGTTATATGGGTAAATTTGGGGTTGAAACTACATTTGTTGATTTAACCGATCTGGCCGTCTGGGAACAGGCAATTCAGAAAAACACCAAATTATTATTTCTGGAAACACCTTCTAATCCGTTAACTGAAGTTGCTGATATTGCTGCTCTTGCAGAACTTGCACATGCTCATGATTGCCTGTTAGTGGTTGATAACTGTTTTTGTACCCCGGCTTTGCAGCAACCGTTAAAACTGGGTGCCGATATCATTATCCATTCGGCGACAAAATATCTGGACGGGCAGGGGCGTATAGTGGGTGGAGCTGTCGTTGGGGATAAGGAAACTGTAGGGACTGATGTGCTGGGTGTGTTACGCACCACCGGCCCGACAATGAGTCCATTCAATGCGTGGATTGCGTTAAAAGGTCTGGAAACACTTTCCCTCAGGATGAAAGCTCATTCCAGTAACGCGAGTCAGTTGGCACATATGCTTGATCAGCACGCTTCAATTGAGAAAGTGTTTTTCTCTGGATTAAGCAGTCATCCTCAGTATGAATTGGCAAAACGTCAGCAAAAAGATTCTGGCGGTATCGTTTCTTTTCGGGTTAAAGGTGGTAAAGAAGAAGCCTGGAAGTTAATTGATCAGACAAAAATACTATCAATAACAGCTAATTTAGGCGATACCAAAACAACCATTACACACCCTGCATCTACCACGCATGGACGTTTGACAGATGAGCAAAAATCATCGGCTGGCATTACCGATAACCTGATTCGCATAGCTGTGGGCCTGGAAGACATTGAAGATATTATGACGGATGTCAGTAGAGGGCTGGAAAGCTAATTTGAATAAACTAACTTTTACCACGAAGCTCACGAAGAGCACGAAGAAAAAAATAATTGGGTTGAAAAATCTTCGTGTGCTTCGTGCCCTTTGTGGTGAAAGGCTCTAATTAGTTATGAATCTATATGCTCGCCTGTATCAGGCCATCATGGAAAATGATCCGATACAAAAATGTCTATTAACGGATGAGCTGTTTGATGACTGGCAAAATCAACGACTAACAAGAGTTAATGATTGCCCTGTCGAGTCTATCGATGTTCCGGGGCGTCCGGTTAAACCAACGCTGGTCAATCCTCGAAAAGTACCTAAGCGCTCAATGATTACTGAGCTGGGAAAAAAAGTTCTGCTGCATTCATTTGCCCATATTGAATTCAATGCAATAAACCTTGCGCTTGATGCTGCCTATCGTTTTCGTGATATGCCCGATGAATTCGTCACAGACTGGTTGCAGGTCGCATTTGAAGAAGTTAAACACTTCAAGTTACTAAATGACTACCTGGTTGAACTGGGTAGTTTTTATGGTGAGTTTGATGCGCATAATGGATTGTGGCATATGGTCTGTAAAACACGTCATGATGTTTTACATCGTATGGCACTGGTTCCACGCGTGATGGAAGCCCGGGGTCTGGATGTTACGCCGGGTCTGATGAATAAATTTTCACAAATTGGTGATCAAACAGCAGTTGATATTCTGCAGGTTATTTATCAGGAAGAAATCGGTCATGTTGCCATTGGTAATCGATGGTATCTGTATTGTTGTGATCAGGCAGAACTAAATGCCCAAACGACTTTCCAACTACTGATAGATGAATACTTTGGTGGAAAGTTGCGCGGGCCTTTTAATCGGCCTGCGAGATTAGCCGCCGGGTTTGAAACTGATGAACTGGATGAGTTGGAAAGATATTTATGAGGCAAAAAACACTTTTATCACTGTTACCATTTATGCTGATGATACAGCCATTTTCTATGTTGCTGGCCGAGTCCAACAATGAGATAAAACTGGATATAACTGAGATTATTTTTGAGGAAATTGAACCGGGAATTGAACCTTTTAAGTCTCGTTTATTGCTGGGTGAATTTTTTCTTCGCCTGGATGATGACGATGATCAGGGGGATTTTCTGTTATTTGATCGAAAGACTCACGAAGTGCATAGTTTTAATCATGAAGAAAAGTCACACCTGATAATGAAACCCCTAACTGCAAAAGCTATGGATTTTAAAGTTGACTTCAAAGTAGAGCAGAATAAGTTACAAGGTGCACCAAAAGTGAATGGAACTTCAGCCGTGCAACACCTGTTTTATGCAGATGGTCAGTTATGTAAAAAATCAATAAATGTGCCGGATTTTTTGCCGGAAGTTACCCTGACATTAATAGATTATGAACAAGCCATCGTGCAGCAGAATAATCAAACTCTGTCACGCATTCCTAATAATGTACGTTCCAGTTGTTATATGGCAAATAATTATTTACATGCCAGTGATTACTTAAAAGTGGGTTTTCCATTATTTGTTTCTGATGATCAGGGGCGGCAGAAAAAGCTGCTTGGGTTTCGTCAGTTGAAAAAACATCATTCAATTATGTTACAGCCTGAAGGCTATAGTGTGTATTACCCGAATTCAGCCAATCTGAAAAACTAAAGCAGATTTTCATGGACTCTTTTAAAATAATTATTGAACGAGCGGAAAAACGAAAGGGTGGAAAGAAAGCCTTGTTAGCGCTATTACCTCAATCAATTAATGCTGAAGAACTAAGAGCTAAACCCGATAGTTTTTTTCTGGAAGAAATGACCCGAAGTATTTTTCAGTCGGGTTTTGTGTGGAGAGTCATCAATAATAAATGGCCGACATTTCGACAAGCATTTTTTGACTTTGATATCGGTAAATTGATGAGGCTATCGTCGGATGACTGGGATAATTATATGCAGGATACTCGCATTGTAAGGCACCGGCAGAAAATTCAGGCAGTAAGACATAACCTCTGGTTTGTGAATGAAACAGCTGGCTTCAATGGTGATTTTGGTCAGTTTTTACTCGATTGGCCTAAGTCTGATCTGGTAGGGTTATTTCGTTTTTTGAAGTCTAAAGGCAGTCGACTCGGAGGAAATACCGGGCAGTATTTTTTACAACATGTTGGGGTAGATAGTTTTGCCTTAACCGGTGATGTCGTTTTATGTTTGAAATTATCCGGGTTAGATATCAATGACCGGCCGTCAAGTCAGAAAGATTTAAAGCTGATCCAGCAGGCATTCAATGGATGGCATGAAGAGACTGGATTTGATTATTACAGACTCAGTATGATTATGGCTTACTCGGTGGGTGAGAATAAAATTCATGCTGATGAATCTTTTAAGCCCGATCATTAAACTCGCGGGTCAATAAGCTTCAGCTTTCCATCTAACCAGCTTATATAGCTCGGTTCCGGGTTCCAGTCGCCTAATACAATGCGTTGACGGTTTTCTTCCAGAGAGTGAATGCCCGGGCGGTGAGTGTGACCATGGATTAAGGTATCGACATTGAGTTGATTGAATATCTGCGATACAGCAACTGGGTTTACATCCATAATAGCAGTTGTTTTATCACCCATTTCAGATTTGCTTTGTTGTCGAAGTTGAGCAGTAATTTGAAGCCTTTCAGCAAGAGGTTTTGCCAAAAAATCATGTTGCCACCCTTTTTCTCTTACCATTTTTCGAAACTGCTGGTAAGCAGCATCATCGGTGCAAAGTTCGTCACCGTGTAATAGCGCTATTTTATGAGTCCCCAGATTGATAATGTGGGGTGATTTAATAATTGTAATGCCTAACTTTTTAGCAAGTTGCTCTCCGACAAGAAAGTCTCTATTGCCGTGCAGGAAATAAATCTCTGTCGATTTGGCAAGATTTTGTAGGGCATCGAATATTTCTCTGAACTCTTTGGCAGGATCATCATCACCAGACCAGACTTCAAACAGGTCGCCCAGAATATATAAAACCCGGGCAGTGGATGCCCGGGTTTTTATAAAAGCTAGAAAATGTGAAGAAATTTCCGGTTTATGTTGGTCCAGGTGAAGATCTGAAATAAACAGGATTTCATCAGTCATGCTAAAAAGATGATTACTGTTTTTTTACACCAGTGATAGTAATAGTTTCTAGTGGAACATCCTGGTGTCCACCTTTGTTTCCTGTTTTAACGGCTGCCATATCATCTACAATATCCATTCCTTCAGTGACTTTACCAAAAACAGCATATCCCCAGCCTTGCATCGATTCACTCTTGAAGTTTAGGAAATCATTATTTTTGTGGTTAATGAAAAATTGTGAAGTTGCTGAATGTGGATCATTGGTGCGAGCCATTGCCAGTGTTCCACGATCATTTTTCAGGCCATTGTTAGCTTCATTTTGAATAGGAGCATGTTTGCTGGGTTTGTCACTCATGTCTGCGGTAATACCACCACCTTGAATCATGAAATTAGGGATTACACGGTGGAATGTTGTGTCAGTAAAGTAGTCGTCGTCTACATAAGCCAGGAAATTGGCTGTAGAATTC
>JABHSO010000098.1 GCA_018669845.1 Gammaproteobacteria bacterium
CACAATACAAAATTAATCAGACAAGCATCCGGAAGCTTATAGCATCCCAGTTTAAGCTGGTTATGCCTTTAATGGCAGTCTGGAATGGGGCTGCATTTGAAGGTGTAACTGAACTTCCCATTCCCATGACATTTCCGGCATTATTTCTTCCGTGTGAAGTGCCGTAACAGTTAGCATTATTACTGTTGCACTCAATATGCGGTAATCCCATCATATGACCAAACTCGTGCTCGACTGGCCGTTGGGTCGTTCTTCTGGTTACACCACCAAAAGTATTATTGAAATTACGTGTGTTTGTGTCCAGGGCATCCAGAGTAGCCACATTGGAGCCTACATTTACACTGCTGCCCATGAAGCTGGTGGCCCACCTGACGTTTATTTGGTAATGCGGGTTTGTATTGCTGTTAAAGACGTTAACTTTGGTGCCATAGTAGCGCAGGTACTTTCGATGACGGCGTTGTTGTCGTTTCATTAACAGTTTCCAGCTCCACCTTGATTCTACACGTCGTTCAAAGTCTCTTGACCAGGTTCGTTTTCTGGCATTGCTGGGCCAGGCACCGCTGAAATTAAATTTCACTCGCATGTTGAGTGATAGTCTAGCTTTTTTATGGCTTAAACGGGCGTCAAAGGCTCCAGTTTGAGTGCCACTATTGATATTGTTTTTTGTCTCATCTGCTCGATTTCGAATAGACATTTCAGTGCCAGCATTGGTTTCTCCTTCGGCACGAAGTTCTCGGGTAAGGGCTGCCGCAGAGTCTGTACCGAGTTTGCCATCGACACCACTTAGGCCAAATTCGTGTTGATAATTAGCGACTGCCTGGACAAAGTCAGAATCTATCACGGTGGGTGTTCTAGACAGTCCAAGAACATCACGTAATAAGCGTAATTCACCACGGTCATAATAACGAATTCTATTAAAGTTAATTGCTGCGCGAATTTCTGCTGGTGTAAGGTTGGAGATAACGGGGTCAAAACTATTTACAGAGGGTACTGCGTAATCTCGTTGCACGGTGTTTTGGCTTTGTTGCATGACATGTACAAGTTCATGAGCAAGTAGTTTTTTGCCCTGTGAGCTAGCAGGGTTATATAACCCATTGGCAAAGCTAATATGATTACCGACGGTATATGCCCGAGCATTTACATCCGTCGCAGATTGAGCTGCTTTTGCATCGGTATGTAAACGTACTCTGGAGAAGTCATGAGCTAATCTGGGTTTAAAAAAAGCACGTGTTTGTGAGTCGATGGGTTTGCCGCTTGACTGTATTACCTGTTGCACAGAGGCCGGTATTACAGAATGATTATTTTTTAAAGATGATCGTGGTTTAGTCTGAAGCTGACTGATGATGGGGTTCTGTTTAGTGCAGCTGCTGCAGGGCTGTTGCTGTTGTTTCTGAACCGGACTAAGCATGACCTGATCAGCAACTCTATCAGCTTCCTGTTCGTATTTATCACCCGGCTGGCCAATTTTTAATTTGGTCTGCAAAATTGTTTTTACAGAGTTTGCCTGTTTGATTGCAACCGGTTTTCCTGTCGCCGTTTTTTTAATGTTTTTATGATGCTGTCGTGCATTGCTATAAATCATCATTATCAATCCCGTTAAGATAGAAAATTAACAATAACTTTTTTATTGCAGGCAATAAAAAAGGCGAGCCATAAACTGCCTCGCCTTCTACCCAGCTGTTAAGCTGACTTTGTTTAACGGGTATTGAACCCGGAACCATTCAACCTTTGTTTGCGACTGACTGAAACCGACTGAAGACCAATAATTAGGAACCTCAAAGTATCTGTAAACCACTTACTCTAATTTCACGGAAATGCTCATACCAAATGAGACTGGTGCATAACATTGAGATAATTAAATCTCTACGTTCATTTTAAACAAAATTGACGAGTATTCAAGTTATATTATTTCTTTTTTTAACGCTGCCTGGCGCCTCAACTGATGTAGTGGATCCGGCAAACATATTGTCTGCTACGAGCCACTGGTGAGTGACATCCTGCATTGCTACAGGGGCTATTTTTATACCTATATTACAATTTGTACTGTAGTTATCTTTGACTATAATTTTACGCCCGAGAACTCCATAAATTCTGATGCTTTCCACTTTAGTTAAGTTTGTGAAAGAAAATCGTTGTAGCTGAATGGAATTATCTATAATGCTTAACTGAGAGCAATTTCCTGCAAAAATTCCACCTCTTCGCCTGCTGGCAAGTGGAGATAAAACTATCTGAATGGAATTACCCTGAATACGAGTAATACCTGCGTGTAAGGTTTCAGGTTTATCTTTGCTACGGTTACTGACACCGACCTGAATGCCCATGTGCGTACCCGTAATTGTATTATTTAAAACTCTAATTTCTTTTGCCGTATCACCAGCACACACAATGCCTTTGGACATGACCGATGGATTTTGTTTTTTAAGGTCTGTAATCCAGCGAGTTAAAGCAGCATTTTTTCTACGCAATTTTGGGTTGCGTAAAATATTGATGGCTACACTTTTTAACGTATTAAGAAGTGCGTTATTACTGCTGATGACGGTATTTTCAGTTTCAGCAGAGACTAGTTTTTTCCACTGGCTACTGGCAATTGGTGAGTTGAACATGATCTGTCTATTACCAGATTTTCGGTCTGTCTGTAAATTTTGTAAGCCTTCCCGTTGAGGAATATCAAGTTTATCAAAATCACGAACAACTGCTCCTTTGATTAACAGGTCTTTGATACGAGAGGCGACGGTATAGTCATTTAACATGTAATCAATAGTCATAGATTTTGGTTTTTTACGGGCCAAAATCTGGTTGTCTATCACGCTAATACGTTGCTGATTAAGAAGTAGTAAACCTACCTGTTGATGGCCAACTTCAAAGCGGCACTCTTTGATTCGTACACGCCCTGGTTTAGATAAAGTGTTTATCACCGTGATGCAGCTGGCAAATAGACGTGTAGCAGATTTACATTGTGAAACAATGTGTTGAAGCTGTACTTCTGCACAATTTTCAAATGTCAGTGCTCCTTTTATATGAGCAAAAGTTTGATCATCGGGTTTGCCTGCCCCACTATTGCCCCCGCTGAAAAACCCATCGGTAACAGAGACACTTTGACAGTCTTTAAATCTGATAACCGTTTCGTTGGCATTATGATAGAAACGAGTTCCTTCTCCAGCACAGCTAATTTTTAAATGACCTTTATTCTCGACGACCAGGGTTTCACCTAGTGGGTAGTCTCCCTCCTGAAAGCAAATGTGTGCATCTGCCGATGGTGGTATTTTAGTGAAAACCTGTTGCCATCCGGGACCAGCTGAAACACTAAAGGTAGCGCAGCCATCATTTTCAAAATTACAGATTATATTGAGTGCATCCTGAACAGATTGTGCGCCTTCATCTTGTAACAGTTGACACAGTGGTTCAGGGCCAAGAGGTACGGTGGATGCAGAGGTATAACACAGTAGATTATCTAATAAGTTATTTAATTTTAAACG
>JABHSO010000056.1 GCA_018669845.1 Gammaproteobacteria bacterium
TGAGGCTCAGCTATCCTATCTCATTGAAAATATTATTCACCACAGAGGAAGAGAATGGGATTAGTTATTTCTAAATTCCAATATATTTAGAGCATGAGATGCTTTCTTAAGCTTAAAAAAACTTTTTACCTCTGTGTGCTCTGTGTCCTCTGTGGTGAAAAGGTTTTAAGAGCTTTGATGGCTGAAGCTCAGGGGTAATCAGGAATATTTATAAAGCAACACGCTTATTAAAAAATATAACAAATACTGCTTAGCACTTTTCATTTAGTTGTTTTCTTCGTGCCTTCGTGGTGCAAATCTTTTGACTTTTTTTATTTAATAAAATTTCAATCTGCTTTAGTAACCTGTAACAAACCAACATCAACAGAAACCACAGACACTCTTTGCCCCTTTTCAAAGGAGTCAGAATCACTATCTCTGTCTATTTCCACTTTCCAGTCGATGCCAGAATAGCGATACTTACCTGGTTCGGTTGTGCTGATATCACTGTCTAAAACAAATTCAAGTCCAACAAAATCACTTTGTGGCTTTTGATCTGACTGAGACCTGTCCTGCATTTTTTTCAACAACTTCCATAATGATGCACTGATCACTCCGGTTGTAATGCCAAAACAGGCGATTCCAGCTGTCCAGCTTTCAGCCAATATTCCCGACATCATTAATAAACCAGTGATAATAGCGGCCAAACCAGCGAATAGAAAAATTATGGTACTAAAACCAAACAGTAAAACTTCTATTGCCAGTAAAAAAAAGCCGGTGGCAATCCAGAACCCGGATAAATTATTATTGATATATTCCAGCATAATCATTCATCCAGGCTAAATTCTTGGGTCTTACTTTTATTGATCATATTAATAATTGTCATCGCCTCAGCCACAACATTTGCTGCACCGGATTTATCATCGCTTAACAAGACTACAGAAGATTCCTTAGCAATTGCCTGTTTAGCCGCAATGGCCTGTGCAGCCAGATCCAGCTGAATCGCTTTTTGCCCGGTTTCTTCGATGGCTGCCGCACCAATAACTTCCAGTGCTTTTGCCTTGGCATCTGCTACAGCAACAATTGCCTGAGCTTCACCTTGCGCTTTTAGAATTTGTTCAGCCCTGTCAGCTTCTGCGGCTAATACGATTGCTCGTTTATTACCTTCTGCCACATTAATGGCTGACTGACGTTCACCTTCTGATTCCAGAATTACCGCTCGTTTTTCACGTTCGGCTTTCATTTGCCTTTCCATTGCTTCGAGTACAGTACGAGGAGGTTCAATATCTTTAATCTCGTATCGTAAAACCTGTACACCCCAGGGAGCAGAAGCTTCATTAATTTGCGAGACAATATTAGTATTTAACGCTTCACGTTCCTCAAAAGTTTTATCCAGTTCAATTTTACCTATCTCACTACGCATCGTGGTCTGCGCAAGTTGGGTAACCGCATAGGTATAGTCATCAACGCCATAAGAAGCTTTAAAAGGATCCAGAACTTTCAGGTACAAAACTCCATCGACCACCAGTGAAATATTATCTCGCGTGATTGAAGACTGGCTAGGCACATCCACAGCCTGTTCTTTTAGGTTACGGTCATGACCTACTCTATCCATGAAAGGGATCAGAAAATTTAAACCCGCTTCCATGGTTTTATTATATTTACCAAACCGTTCGACAACGAAAGCCCTGTTTTGCGGTACAAATTTCACCGAAAGCTTAACGATAATAAACACGAGTATGGCCAGTCCGACCCAAAAATTGAATAACAACTCAATTGCTTCGTTCATAAATATTGTCCCTTAATTAATATTTTTTATAATGACTACCATTCAGTCATGCTTAAACTAGTGACAGCCTTGATAAAGCCAGTCAAATAGAGTGTACCATTACACTTATATATTAATTTAAGCTAACAATTCAAGCCTTTACTTCAAACTTTTATAACAGAAACAATCTGTTGTATGATCATTGACCATGCCTGTTGCTTGCATAAAAGCATAACAAATGGTGCTACCAATAAATTTGAATCCATCTTTTTTTAACTGTTTTGACATAGCATCAGATTGCACTGTTGTAACCGGCACTTGCTGCAATGAACTCCAATGGTTAAGCACGGGTTTTCCATCTACAAATTGCCAGAGGTAATCTTTAAATGATTGGTGTTTTTTAATTTCAAGATAAAGCTCTGCATTTACAATAAAAGCATTCACCTTTAATTTATTGCGAATAATACCCGCATCCTGCAGTAACTCTGCTCGCTTTTCATCACTGTAAAATGCAATTTTTTGTGCATTAAAATCATCAAAGACTTTCTGGTAATGCGCTCTTTTTTTCAACACGGTAATCCAGCTTAACCCGGCCTGAGCACCTTCCAGACAAAGCATTTCAAACAGCTTCTGATCATCATACTGAGGTTTCCCCCATTCATGATCATGATATTCAATATAAAGTGGATCATCTGAGACCCATCCGCATCGAGCTGGCATTTGTACCCTGTATAATTTTAAACTTACGACTTACGACTTACGACTTATGACTTACAGTGGATGACTCTTTAAGTTTTTCTTCACAATAAATAACTGCCTGCAACATTTGACTCGCATCGGCAAAACGCTGGTAAGTTTTTTTCTGCAAAGCTTTTGCCAGGACTTGTTTAATAATATCCGGCACAGTCAATATGCTTGTGTCTACTTCCTGGTTCAGTACGCTTTTTTTCAATGCTGATAAGGTTTCACCAGAAAATGGTTGAACACCTGATAACAAATGATAAATGCTCACCGCCAATGAAAAAATATCACTACGCCCATCCATTTTAGAACCTGATAATTGTTCTGGCGACATGTAAGCAGGAGTACCCACAATTCTCTTTTCCACATCCAGTAACTGACTGCCATTATTTGCCGCACCAAAATCTGTCAAAATATACATCTTTCTATTTTGATCAAACATTATATTGGCCGGTTTAATATCCCCATGCACAATGCCTTTGCTATGGGCCGCAATCAGTGCATTTAGAACAGATTGCATAATCCTCAGGCTTTCAGCAGCGGTCAGAAAATTTTTACGGCGTAATCGCTCTGACATCGGATGCCCCGCAATATAATCCATCGCTATATAAGCGCGCTCGTTAAGAATATCAGCATCATGAATTTTCACAATATTGGGATGATCCAGCTTTGACACTGTCATTGCTTCATGCAAAAAAGTCAGCACGTCACGATCACCCGTAGTGTCATCAATTTGCTGGTTGAGTATTTTCAGCGCTATTCTTTTGTGGGTAAGTAAGTCAAAAGCCTCATAAACTGTAGCAGTAGCCCCCAATGCTTTTTTACCCAGTAATTGATAATGACCAAACTGATCTTTATTCTGAGTAATTTCACTGGTTGATAAGTCTTCATCCATATCTGGATTTATCTTGTAATCCATACGCGTCACAAAATCTTCTATTCCCGGGTCGAATTGAACCAGCCAAACATAAAGATACCTTGCCAGTATCCAGTTTTCCTGTTGTTCAAGCTTAACACCTAGATCATAGGCTATCTCAAACATTTCATCAGAAAACTCGCAGTTTTTTAACATCACAACGGCAGTTTCATAGTTTTTTTCAGTGATTTTTTGTTGAATTGCCTTTAATCGCTGTACCCGGGACAGGGGTCGTGTTTTCTTTACTTTAATAAATTTTGAACGAGTCAGTAATAACAGAGCTGTTATAGAAAAAGAAACAATACCCCAGATCGTTGGTAGCCAGAACTGCAACATAACAGCCAGTAAAGTTTGCAGCATGAACAAAGCAAAGGCTACAAGAATGATAAAAACAACAGAGGGTTCCGTTAATTTAAACCACAACAGATAAATTGCGAGAAAAGAAAACGTACTTAATAGAACCAGATTTTGCAGGCCATAGGAAAGACTAACTGCTGGAGTCTGAGAATGATATTTAAAAACAGGGGCTAATTCAATTAATTGCTGATGAAAACCTGTTTCCATTAAACCAATGGCAGTAGTGAAGCTAAGTAACCAACTCACTACAAAGCCAATCCCTATGATAAGCAGCATCCATGCAACTGGTTTGAATGCTTTCATTAGCCATTAAGAATCATAATTCAATACCGGTGCCAACCAGCGCTCAACGTAAGATTGAGATTGATCCAGACGTTTAGCATAATCCTGCACCTGATCCCGTTCTATCTTGCCAAGTCCAAAATATCGGGCTTCCGGATGAGAGTAATAAAAACCGGAAACTGAAGCCATTGGTAACATAGCAAAGGATTCAGTAATGCTGATTCCGATATGTTTTTCAGGTTCTATTAACTGCCACAACAGAGCTTTTTCAGTGTGATCAGGACAGGCAGGGTATCCCGGCGCTGGTCGAATTCCCTGATAACTCTCTTTAATTAAACCGTCGTTATCAATTTTTTCATCACCTGAGTAACCCCAATCCTCTTTACGAATTTTTGCATGCAACCATTCAGCTGCTGCTTCAGCCAGACGATCAGCTATCGCTTTTGTCATAATCGCTGAATAATCATCGAGATCTGTTTCAAATTTCTCAACTATTGCATCCAGACCAATACCGGCTGTTACCGCAAAAGCCCCCAGGTAATCATTTAAACCTGATGACTCTGGAGCAATATAGTCAGATAAACACTGATTCGGTTTTCCAGGTGGCTTTTCATTTTGCTGACGCAGATGGTGCAATACCATATGTTCATCAGAGAATGATTCATCAGTGAACAGCACGATATCTTCATCACGACTTCTAGCCGGATAAAAACCATAAACGGCTTTAGCCTGTAACTGATTACCATCCACAATTTGTGTTAACAGTTGTTGTGCATCATTAAATAATGTCGTTGCTTCTTCCCCAACAACATCATCACTGAGAATTTTGGGGTATCGACCAGCCAGTTCCCAGGCTCGGAAAAAAGGTGTCCAGTCAATGAATTCGACCAAATCAGTTAAAGCAATTTCATCAACTACCGTCAGTCCAGGTTTATTCGGTTTTGGAGGTTGATAACCGGTCCAGTCTATAGCGGTTCTATTTTCACGGGCCTGCTCCAGACTGACAAACTTTTTCCGCGATTGCTTGCCCGCATGTAGCTTACGCACATTGATATATTCATCAGTGATGCCCTGGCGAAATTCTTTACCCTGCGCCTCACTCAATAAAGCAGTTGCTACACCCACAGCACGAGATGCATCTTTTACGTAAACAACTGTTTCATTGTCATAATTCGGCTCGATCTTTACAGCGGTATGAACCCGTGACGTGGTCGCCCCGCCAATCATCAGTGGGATAGTAAAATTTTGACGTTGCATTTCTTTAGCGACATGCACCATTTCATCCAGAGACGGTGTGATCAAACCGGACAAGCCGATAATATCAATATTTTCTTCCCGGGCTTTTTTTAGAATAGTCTCCGCAGGCACCATCACGCCAAGATCTACAATTTCATAGTTATTACACTGCAACACAACGCCGACAATATTTTTACCTATATCGTGTACATCGCCTTTAACAGTCGCCATTAAAATTTTACCGTTTGAAGACATTTTCCCGCTTTTTTCTGCTTCGAGATAAGGCATCAGATATGCCACGGCCTGTTTCATAACACGGGCAGATTTCACTACCTGAGGCAGGAACATTTTACCGTCACCAAACAGATCGCCAACCACATTCATGCCATCCATCAATGGCCCTTCAATCACTTCCAGTGATGCAGGATAATTCAGTCGGGCTTCTTCGGTATCCTGTTCGATAAATTCGGTGATACCTTTAACCAGAGCATGTTCAAGGCGTTTATTCACTTCAAAACTACGCCACTCCTGATCCTGTTTATTTTCAACTGCTTTTCCATCTCCACGGTATTTATCGGCTATATCGAGTAGAGCCTCGGTTGCATTATCATTCCGATTGAGTACGACATCTTCAACGGTATCTTTCAATTCTGCAGGAATATCCGAATAAATGGCCAGTTGCCCTGCATTCACAATACCCATGTCCATACCGGCTTTAACCGCGTGATACAGAAAAACAGCATGAATCGCTTCACGAACGGGGTTATTTCCGCGGAATGAAAATGACACATTGGAGACACCACCACTGACCATGGCATAAGGCAGTTCGGTTTTGATATAACGTACCGCTTCAATAAAGTCATCAGCGTAATTATTGTGTTCTTCAATACCAGTTGCTATCGCGAAAATATTCGGATCAAAGATAATGTCTTCAGGAGGAAAACCGACCTGTTGAGTCAGAATGTCATAAGCCCGCTTACATATTTCTTTTTTACGTTGCGCGGTATCCGCCTGCCCTTCTTCATCAAAAGCCATGACAATTGCCGCAGCGCCATAACGACGAACTTTTTTTGCATGATCAATAAATATTTCTTCGCCTTCTTTCAGACTGATAGAATTCACCACACCCTTACCCTGAATGCATTGCAACCCGGCTTCGATAATTTCCCATTTAGAAGAATCGATCATGATTGGCACACGAGCAATATCCGGCTCACTGGCAATCAGGTGCAGAAAACGAACCATTGCTTCCTGTGATTCAAGCAAACCTTCATCCATATTGATGTCGATGATCTGAGCACCGTTTTCCACCTGCTGTCTTGCTACATCCAGCGCAGTATCAAAATCGCCTTCCATGATCAAACGTTTGAACATTGCAGAACCGGTGACATTAGTACGTTCACCCACATTCACGAATAAACTGTCAGCTGCAATATTAAAGGGTTCAAGACCTGCCAGCTGGCACTGTCTTGGTAAGTCCGGTATTTGCCGCGGAGAGTATTTGGAAACAGCATCTACAATCGCTTTAATGTGAGCGGGTGAAGTACCACAGCAACCACCGACTATATTTAGAAAACCACTTTTCGCCCACTCTTCGATTTCTCCCGCAACGTCATCTGGTGTTTCATCGTACTCACCAAATTCATTGGGTAAACCTGCATTGGGATGAGCAGATACATGGGTATCAGCAATAGTTGCCAATGTTTCAACATACTGGCGTAATTCTTTTGGACCGAGTGCACAGTTGAGTCCGATGGATACCGGTTCAACATGCTTCAGGCTATTCCAGAATGCATCCGTAGTCTGGCCGGATAGAGTCCTGCCAGATGCATCGGTAATAGTGCCGGATATCATTATCGGTAATGTTTCACCACGTTCATCAAAAACCTGTTGCACCGCAAAGGCAGCCGCTTTTGCATTCAGCGTATCAAAAATAGTTTCGATCAGAATCAGGTCAGCACCACCATCCATCAAACCTTTGGTCGATTCAGAGTAAATTTCGACCAGGTCATTAAAACTGATATTTCTAAACCCTGGATCATTCACATCAGGCGATAATGAAGCAGTGCGATTTGTCGGCCCTAATACACCCGCAACAAAACGTTGCTTATCCGGGGTTTGTAAACTCACTTCCTGGCAAATAGAACGTGCTATCTCAGCCGATGCTTTATTAATTTCGTAGGATAAATCTTCCATCGCATAATCAGCCATGGAAATTCGGTTCGCGTTAAAGGTATTGGTTTCAACGATATCCGCACCCACATCCAGGTAAGCTTTATGAATATCACGAATTATTTTTGGCTGCGTCAGAGATAATAAATCATTATTACCCTTAAGAGGTGATGACCAGCCGGCAAAACGCTCCCCCCGATAATCTGCTTCTTCCAGCTCATACGATTGAATCATAGTGCCCATAGCGCCATCCAGAAACAGGATACGTTGTTTTAAAGCTTGCTGGAATAAATCTGCTTTGGGATCACTCACGGGTTGCACTCACTACTTTGAACATTTGAAAAGGACAGCCATTCTACACGAGACGGGCACTAGACCCAATGCCAACCATCGAACAAGAGGATGTCATTGTAAAAGATTAAAATATGAATAAAATTAGCGACCTATGAAAATTTCTAAACCTGTCCTGATTTTACAATTACGCCCCGAAGATGATACTTCGGACAATGAATTTGCCGCCATCATAAAATACGGGGGCCTGGATACTAATGATGTTCAACGCATACGTATTGAAAAAGCGGGCATTCCACCCCTGTCATTAGATAGCTATTCAGCCATTATCGTGGGCGGAAGTCCGTTTGATATCAGCACCCCAGAAGCCGATAAGTCACCTATTCAGAAAAAAATAGAGGCTGATTTCAATCACTTATTTAAAGAAATAATTAGCAATGATTTCCCGTTCCTGGGCGCATGTTCCGGCAATGGCCTGCTGGGAGCTTATCTGGGCACTCCTATTTCCGGGCAATATTGTGAACCTGTTGGCAGCGCCCGCCTAACACTGACGAGTGAAGGAAAAGATGACCCGTTACTGGCTGGATTTCCTGATCAAATATCAGTTTTACTTGGACACAAGGAAGCCTGCGATATTACTCCAAGGGGAGCAACGTTGTTGATGACCGGTTCTGCCTGCCCTGTACAAATGTTTCGACTGGGCAACAATGTCTATGCCACCCAGTTCCATCCTGAAGGCGATAGCGAAGGTTTCATATTGCGTATTCATGCCTATAAACACCACGGCTACTTTAAACCCCATGAAGCCGAAGGTCTTATCGAAGCAGTAAGCAAAGAAGATACACCTTATGCACGTAAAATATTAAAACGATTTGTAGAGCGCTACGCCCAATAAAAATAATTGTTCAAAAATCAGGGAACAATCTGAGTTACTGCTATATTAAGAAGGTGGACAGAATACTACTCGAAAAAAGCATTTACTGACAAACCTGTCAACACTATAAACCATCAA
Organism: Gammaproteobacteria bacterium; assembly: GCA_018669845.1. Lineage (GTDB taxonomy): Bacteria > Pseudomonadota > Gammaproteobacteria > JACNJF01. The sequence continues at coordinate 8,755 of JABHSO010000056.1, forward strand.
TAAAAAGGTAACTCTAATGGCACTGGTATGGCGTGAACAAATGAGTGTAGGCAACACTCTTATCGATAACGAACACAGCTACCTGTTGGATCAGATCAACGCAGTAGAATTGGCGCTGAACACCGAAGAAAACCATGATTTACTGGTTGAAACGCTGGATCACCTTGTCGAATACACTCAAACCCATTTCGATCACGAAGAACAAATTCAACTCAAGATTAAATATCCTCTTCATGAGGAACAGAAAGACGAACATGAAAAGATCCTGGCAGAGTTAAACAGCATCAAAAAGAAACTTGATAAGGTTCTAGGATCTGAAGAAGAGGACGATGACGAGAGCGCTGCTTTTGATGAAGTGACCGATGACGAACTCAACATGCTACTGGGAGATGATGATCTTCAATCAGCAGACAAGAATGATTTAGCACCCCTGGTTGAACTCATGCGCAACTGGATAGTAAATCACGTCATAGGCAGTGACATGAAAATGAAACCCTATCTTAAAAAATTCCCACCAGACTTAAGCTGAAAAGTTTCCAGTTTTTTTAAGCCGTTAATAGTTGTTGCTTGCGTAATATTGCAAGGTCTTGCTGACGTTTATTTATTTCTTTAACAGCCCTTTTGTAAAAACCACGTAAATGCCCTTTTAGATGAGGTGTTATCTCTTTATTGGGAATCTCTTTCAATACTGCAAAAATAGCCAGAGAGTAAACTGACTGCTGCTCTGAAAGATAAGAATCCCGGTTAGCATTAGGGTTATAACAACTGGCACAACTACCGCGAAAAGTATAAGCACTGTTAGCGAACATAAGTCCAAACCCTAAATATGACGCCAATACTTCAGTGACATGTGGCCAAAACTCGGGGCCACCTGGAGGAGGCTGCTTAGCCATCTGTCCCATAAAATGTGCAGAGATATGCGCAAAGCTGGCAATCATGCCTTCAGGATTACTGACCTGCTGGGGGTTGAATGGAACCTGCAAACACAGTTCATCGGTCACCGACTCATTCACCAGTGCTTTCGGGTCACGAAGGGGACCTTCAATTTGTAACTGTGGTGCATTAAGAATCGCACATACACTTTGATCAACAACCCGAGTTGGCCAATGCGAGATACAGGCATAGCTTTTTACCTTTTCAAATATCAGTTCAGCCATGCCCTGCTGACTATCAACCCGGCCGGGGAAAAACTCATTGGTGGGCAATACCAGAACGGTATTATTATAGAAAACATTCGCATCGAAGTTTTCCAGTGACCAGGCATACACATCAAACAGCCATTGTGACTGACTTTCTTCCAACACAGGTTTATTTTCAAACAGGCCAAACATTCAGAAAACTCTCATTTAAAGCATCATAAAAAAAGCATTCTAGCCTAACCTTGCTCGAAGTGATATTGCAGAACAAAACATAGCTAAATTAAGCCTTACTTAACCTGCTTTTAATATCCTGCTTCGCCTGTTCCATAATGGAATCCCTGTCCAGGTTATCAAGAATTTCTCTAACCACGTATTTAGGGCCACCTTCACCCCATGATTTGCCCTGAGCCAGATACTGCTCCGCTGCCTGCCCGACAATATAAGTACTGTAATAAGCCACCGCCGCCTGTGCTCCACCGGTTGCCATGGCTGATAAACCTGTCGTACCCAATTTTAAAGCTGAAGAGACAAAGTGTACTGCCCAGACCGTGCCCATCAATAATAACATTTGAGCACCAATAGTTTTTATCAAACTGCCTGCTTCACTTTTTGACAACGGTAAACCAAATATTTTTGATAGATGCACAACCATCGATACATCTACCACAGCTGCGGCAATCAGATCGGCAACAGGTACAGGGTTAAAAGCAACAGCAACTCCCTTTGCAGCACAGTAGCTATGAATAATTTTCTGCCCAATTTCAGACCTGGCCAGAACCATACTCTGTCCCACCTGATCACTTAACTGACCGGCAAATAGTGAAGCATTAAGTGCCGATAAGGTTTTACCTTCACTTTGCAGAATTTCCCACAGTCGTGCCCGAACTTGCTCTACATTGGCCGCTGGCTTTCTGGTACTTTCAGTTTCATTTCCAGCTTCATCGAGTTGAATAATAAACTGTTCAGCCGGATCAGCCGCAGCACCCACAATATTGCGTTTATCGACCAGCCCAGCACTGTGTAATTCAAGAGAATTAAATAACCTTTCTTTTTCATGAGCCTGATAGCGATCAATTTTATTCAATACTAAAATGATCGGACGATGTTGTGCCGAGATAGTTTTCAGTGCCTGAACCTCGGTATCGGTAAGATCACCATCAACTACAAACAACACAAGTTCTGCACGTGCTGCTACATCTTTCGCTAACTGTTCACGTTTCTCACCGTCAATTTCATTGATGCCCGGCGTATCGATCAGAAAGATATTACCGGATTCATATTCCTGCCACTGTCCCTGTTGAGCCGTTTTTGTTTCACCGTGTAACGGGCTGGTACTAAACTTTTCTTGCCCCAGCAGGGCATTCAATAAAGCGGACTTTCCAACACTGACTCGACCAAATACTGCAATGTGTAGCTGTCCCTGCTGCATACGTTCCAGCATTTCTTCCACTTCAGCATAATCTACAGCCAATGACTCTCTGACCTGTTCAGGCACACGTTTGTCACTTAATAAATCCTGCAGGCTTTCTAATGCAAGGTCCAGATTAAACTGTCCTTCATCAGCACTCACTGCAACTTTATCTTCAGCTTTTGTTACTGAATTCTTTGAGCGCCATTCGGGTATAAAACCCTGCAGACGCTTTAATATTTTCACCCAGATTATCCTCAAATTGACTGGCGACCTGTAAAGGGTGCAACTCACCCCGGCTCTGTAATGATTTTGCCAGGCTCTTACCCAGCGTTTCAAATAAAAATCCGTAAGCTATAGCATGTAACACGCCACCCGCTAAAGTCCCTGCTCCAGGAAAAGCCTTAAGAGCATTTCCTGCTACAGCAAGCAGCAGAGTTATATGTGTTCTAACATGTTTCTGCACTAATTTTAGCAGTAAATCGACATCCATTTTGCGAACTGGCACCTGATACAACTCTGACAATTCTTTTACCATCTGTGTGGCCAGATAACCCTGAATTAAAATATCAGTTCCGGGCGTTATCGCTGCTATTGCGGCGACTACTGCTTTTTTAGAATAGGAACGGGTTAGTTCTAGCGCCTGTTGATCTCGCTGCTCATCTCTTGCTTCATCAAGCTGGCTTGAAATCAGCGTAAAAACAGCACTGTCCCTGAGTTTTTCAAGGGTTTCACTGTTTTCATCAATCGATCTTTGAATGGATAACTTCAAAGGATCAAGCTGAGCTGGTAGCTGCCTTAAAAAAGCTTCTTCACTTCCATCAGGTTTTATCCGAATGGCCTGTTGAGAGCCTCCAGAACTTATCGCAACAACTGAACTTATCCCCAGTTCTTTGGCTCTTTTTTCCAGGCTGGATTTCAACAGATCCTGTTCAGCCTGAGATAAACGATCTGTTTTATTTAATACTAAAATTACTGGCTTTTTTAGCTCACTCAAAATATGGAGTTCTTCAAGCTGACTATGCGTCAGGTCACCATCACAAACATAAATTACCAGATGAGAACGCAAGGCTTCCTGCTGTGATAGCGATTTTTTGTTTTCACCAATCTCATTCAAACCAGGCATATCCGTTAAAATTAACTGATCTCCAGCAGGACTTGTCCAACTGTATTCCTGTAAGTTTTGAGTCGTGCCGCCGGTAACCGATATTTCTATTTCAGACTCTGGTAACAAAGACTTGATAAGGCTGGATTTACCACTGCTTATTTCGCCAAACAGTGCAATATGAATGATGCCAGCCTGTCGACGCTGTTTTAATTTTTCCAGCTCATGTTCGGCCTGCGCTGTATCGATACCGTTTAATTTAGTTTGCTGTAATTTTTCATGCAGGCTTTCTTCATCAACAGGGTGAACAACCGTTTGAGTGGACTCTAATATTTTCTTAGGTCGAAGCAGACGCATAATGAGCCAGCCGGAAAACAGTGAAAAAAGACCGAAGGCCGATAACACCAGGTAAAACACCCAGACGGGGGCCTGCTCAAGATTCTCCCGGATATTTAATAAAGTATCAGTGAGTAACACGCCCACAATCAACAACAGCAGCAGCAATACAGCTACAACCAGTAAAGTAAGCAGTTTAACAGGAGAGAGTGAGCTCATTGAGCCGGATAAATTCTGACTAACATTGACTAAGAATAAAAGCCATGAGGGCTAAATTCAAGTAGAATTCGTCAGGATTCTACTTCAACCTTTTTGCTGGAAAAAGCACTTTTGATTCTTTCTATGACACGATCAATATCTTCACTGATGCAATAAACAGCAGGCACAAATAGTAAAGTCACAAAAAGAGCAAACAAAACACCAAAGGCAAGAGAAATAACCGCAGGGTGTAAAAACTGAGCCTGGGTTGAACGCTCTGCAAGCATGGGAGTCAAACCGACAAAAGTCGTCAGCGACGTAAGTAAGATAGGTCTAAAACGTTTGACGCCCGCCTCTATCACTGCCTCAATTGCAGTTATTCTTTTTTCTCTCAGGCGCCCAATATAATCCATCAATACCAGGTTATCATTAATTACCACTCCTACTGCGGCCCCTATTCCAAAATATGAATACAGAGCCATTGGTGTATTAAAAATCAGGTGGCCATAAACAGCACCCATAAATCCGAATGGAATCGCTGACATAATAATAATGGGCTGCCAGTAAGACTTAAAAGCAATAGCAATCAATGCATACATCATAAACAGTGCAACGGCATAAAGACTCATGACTTCTTTAAAAAATTCTTCTTCACCTTCAGCCTGCCCTTCTTTTCTCAGCTGTAAGCCGGGGTATTTTGCTTTCCAGTCTGGAATAAAATCTTTTTCCATCTCATCCGAAATTTCCTTTCTATCATCACCGCTCAATTCAGCATCAATATAAGCACTTCTACGACCATCTCTGCGGTTAATTTTTTTAATACCTGGAGCAAATTCAACACTCACCACAGATAATAAAGGCAGCTCTCTTCCGTCATTAGTACGGAACCTGAAATCATCCAGACTATCCAGATTACGCCGGGTATTTTTAGGATAACGAACCATCACTTTGACATCACCAAAAGCTCTGGGCAGGCGCTGTACTTCTTCACCGTAATAAGCCTGTCGAACCTGCTTTGAAACAGCAGCCAGATCTATGCCCAGTTTTTTCGCTCCAGGTAATAATGAAAAATGTAATTCATCAGCAGTACCCTGTAAATCATTACGCACATAGAATACGTTTTCAAATGTTCTGAGCTTAGCTTCAAGGTCAGCCACGGCCTGACGTAAAATATCCAGATCAGGATGTTCGACCGAATAATTAATACGTTGTGAGGCATTATTTATAGTGTAATCAACGGTTACGGATTGAGCATCAGGAATATCTCCAACCAGCTCACGTAATCGATTTGCAGTTTCCTTCGCTGACAACTGCCTGACCTCAGGAGGAGCCAGTTTTACCAATGCCAGAACACTGTCTCTGCGCGCACGGGTATACCAGTTTTCAACCAGTTGCCCACCACCTTCAGCTGACTCTGCATTAATTTCTTCTTCCAGCTTTTTTTCAGCCCTTTGTAATTGTTGCAGTATTTCCATTGCGCGACTATAGGAGGAACCGTCAGGCATCGTGACATTGATATTCACCTGGTCACTTTCTATTTCAGGCATGAATGAAAACTTCACCCAACCTGATGCAAAAACACTCACGCTAATGATAAAAAATGCAATGAAAGTTGCAGCAGTGAAATATCTCTGCCTTAAAGCCGCAGATAAGATTGAACGATAAGTACCTTTAGCAAAAGTCACCACAGACTGTTCAATTCTTTGCTGCAACCGGGCAATGCCTTTTACCTTTTTTCTATGTTTCAACTTTCTCAAATGAGCAGGCAGAATAAGAAATGCTTCAATTAAAGATAAGATTAAAGCAACGCTGATAACAATGGATAACTGCCGCGTTATTTGCACCACTTCACCTGTTAAAAACAACCAGGGAAGAAAAGCAACAATCGTGGTTAATACCGCAAAGATAACCGGCTTTGCCACCATTTTAGTGCCTTCAATTGCAGAATCCACTCCACCATCATGCAACGAGCTATGGTGATGGATACTTTCACCCACCACGATGGCATCATCCACCACGATGCCGATGACCAGTAGAAAAGCAAATGTTGAGATGACATTTAACGAAACATCATTAACCGGTAACATCGATAAAGTACCAAGAAAAGCAACGCCTATACCCACAGTAACCCACAGAGCAACAACGGGTCGTAAGGTGAATATTAAAATCAGGAATACCAGCAACAAACCCGATAAAGCAGCTCGGGATATGGTAGCCATGCGGTTTGAATAAATTTCAGATGAGTCCCACCACAACGTCAAACTAACCCCGTCTGGCATACGTTTACGTGCACCTTTAAGCCATTCCTTCATCGATTCACTGGCTTTGACTACATCCATCTTATCCGAGGTTTTGACTTGAACCAGTACTGCACTTTGACCATTTATTGTAGCTAAAATCTCTTCGTCGATATATCCATCTACTACTCGAGCTACATCACCAACACGCACAACCCCGCCCTGTTTGCTTTGACTGAGGATAATATCTTCAAAGTCCTGCTCGTTATCAGCCATATTTCTGGCACGTAATAGCACATCACCATTTGCAGTCCGCACACTGCCAGAAGATAAGTTGATTGAGCTTGCCCGAATAGCATTCGCGACATCATCAAAAGTCAGGCCATATTGACGCATAGCCTGTTCTGACAATTCGATAGAAACTTCTTCCTGCCTGTCACCAAATAATTCAACAACCGAAATATGGCTAAGCTGGGCAACTTCTTCGCGAATCTGTTCGGCCAACCGGGTCAATTCTCTTTCCGATAAGTCGCCATGGACTGCCAGGCGAATCATTTCCTGACGTCGATCACTCAGCCTGACCTGAGGTGACTCAATTTCTCGAGGCAGGGAACTCACCCCATCCACTCTTAATTTGACATCATTTAGAAACTCAGCGATATCAACTTTGGCATTTGCTTCAATACGAATAGTGGCTGAACCTTCGCTTACTTCAGAGCGTATATGTTCAACATTTTCCAGGTCAGAGAAAGACTCTTCCAGCCGTACAACTACCTGTTCTTCAAGTTCCTGTGGTGCGGCTCCTGGCCACACTATCGATACGTTGACGGTATTGGACTTTGTCTGTGGAAATGCCTCCCGCTCAATATTCGCATAACCGAGTACACCCACTAACAATATACCAACCATTAATAAATTGGCAGCTACCGGGTTGTGAGCAAACCAGTCAATCAATCTACCCATTGTTGTCGTTGACCTTTTCCATGGTGACAACTTCCATTCCCTGAATCGGGTTGCGGATAGGTGAAATCACCACTGATTCCCCTAATTTGACATCTCCCTGAATAATGACCGCTTCAGGTGATTTATACTTCACTTCGATGGTTCTCATCTCAAGCCGTTGTTTATCATTCACCACATATATTTTATTGGAGGATCGTAGTGCTGAACGAGGAATAATCAGCGCATTTTTTATACTCTGCCCATGAATCTGCGCCGTCACAAACAGTCCAACAGCCATCGGCATTTTATTGTTGCCACTGGCATAAGGGTTTTCAACTTCGGCAGTGGCATACAGCAGTCGACTATCCTGTTCAAAGGAAGCATCTATACGAGTAAGCCTGCCCTGCCATGTTCTCTCTTTACCAGCAACTTTAGCCTTAAAGTCCACTCTAGGGGCATTATCTGTTCCCGCAACATAACCTATCGGTAAATTTAAATAAGCTAGCTGCTGATCGGTTATCGCCAATCTTAACTTTACCTTACCTGTTGCAAAACCTCGTCCCAGTGCACTGCCAGCCACCACATATTGCCCCACATTAGCCTGGATTGATTTTATTCGGCCCGTAAACGGTAAAGAAACTTTTGTACGACTCAGGTTTAATTTAGCTAAAGCTATATCTGCCTGAACCGCTTTTAAATTCGCATTGGCTTCGGCAAGCTGAGGTTTTTTTAATGCTAACGCCGAAGGGTTTTTAGCATTTTTCAATTGATGGCGAGCGACTTCTGCATCGGCCTTAGCCTGTTTTACCCTAACATCTGCTTCTGCGAGACGCGCCTGTGTGCGCTTTAATGCCAGCTGATAATCAGCATCGTCTATCCACAACAGAGGTTCATTAGCTTTAAACCGTCCACCTTCAATAAATTCAGGAGAAATTGCTTTGATCATGCCACTAAGCTGAGAGATTAAGTCAACTTCAATATTTGCTTTAACTTCTGCCTGCGTTGAAATCATCAACGTCATATCACGATGTTTAACCTTATCCACAAAGATGCTAGGGGCATGTTTTACTTCATCTTTTTTCTCTGGCTCAGGTTTATTCATGTCCAGCATGACAGCAACTGCCGTACCAGCAGCTATCATAATAATTGGAGCTACAATTTTAATAAAAAGATTCATGAGGTAACTTTATTAATGGTCTGATTTTTTTGTGAAAGAGGCAATATATTGCCTTGAATTAGTAAGGTTGTAAAACAACCTAAGATGATATTGATATATCAAAGAAGCAAGTAACGATACTAATTTTATGGATTAACACGAAGCTATTAACATATTGAAAAATTTCAGTATCTACTCAGCGAGTTTTAAGATTAGATAGCTTTAAAGATTTTTTCACCACGAAGACACGAAGGTACATCGTTATTTAGTAATAAAGTTTTTAAAATTATGACAATGACTGATTTATCCAATTACTTTTAGCATTATTTGCTTTTCTTCGTGAGCTTCGTGTCTTCGTGGTGAATATTTTTTGACTTTTTTGAATACGCTGAGTAGTTACAAATCTCAATGAATGATACTCTCAGGAAGTTTCACCACAAATTTTGAACCACTTCCAACAGAGCTCTCTATCTCAAGTTTAAGTCCGTAGTTATTACAAATATTCATCACCAGGTGCAATCCAAGTCCACATCCAGGGCTATCGGGGCTGTGATAGCAGCGTTCAATAATATGATCAATATCACCTTCATCAATACCGCGCCCCGTATCCTCAACGGAAAACCAGTCATCTGACACTGTGACACATATTTCACCGTTATCAGTGTTATTGATAGCATTCTGTACAAGATTACCCAGAATGATCGTTAGATGGCCTTCTGGCATTCTTACCATCACATGAGAATTACTCTTTAATTTTAAAGATAAATGTTTCTCAGCAGCTCTAGTCTTGTACTCCTGTAATATATCCTGAAACACTGCGCTTACCTGTATTCGAGGAATAGTTTTATCAGAAGTTATTACGGTAGAACGTGCAAAATATAACAGGGATTCAATTACTCCCCGCATATATTTTGTGGATGAATTAATTCGATCTATGGTTCTTTGCTGGTTTTTGGATATATCACTATTTAATTCCAGTAGCTCTATTGACGTTGAAATTACTGATACAGGTGTCCTTAACTCATGACTGACAGCAGCAGTGAAAGACTGTTCTCTTTCAACAAATGCATCCATCCTGTCCATAAACTGATCTATAGATTTAGCAATTAAACCCACTTCATAATCTCGATATTTTTCTTCGATTCTTACATTACGAATTGTTGGGTCTATGTTGGCAACTTCCTCTGCAAGGTTACTCACCGGTAACAAAAACTTCCGTGTTAACCATAGCCCTATTCCCAACAGGAAAAAAGCCGCTACAAATCCACCACCTATCAAAATGACCAGCAGAACATCTCCATACCTTGACAGGTGTGTTACATCAAATGCCAGGTAAAGACGATCATCATTCAGGTCAAGAATAGCCACATGATAAGTTATATCACCGACGGTAAGTCCACTATGAATGTTTGGGTCAAGTACTTTGAGATATTCAGGAACGGGAGCTTCACTATCTCGACTCAACAAATAACCATGAACAGACGCTGTTTTTGGCATTGCAGTTCCTTCAGGGTCAGCCGCAAGTTCACTGACTAATTCATCAACCTCATGCCCAACCAGCGTATTCAACATCGCATACTCAAGTTTATCGATCATGACCCAGATAAATAATGAATAAGAGAGACTACTAATAGCCGCAATGATAATAAACATGGTTGCGATCCGACTGTGTAGACGGTACCTGTTATTCTGCTTCTGCAAGTCTGTACCCTACCCCATGAATAGTGTGTAAAAGTTTTACCGGACTCGCTTTATCTATTTCATTTCGAATTGCATAAATATGCGCCCTTAACACTTCACTATCAGGTGGGTTATCTAGCCAGATTTCCTGTTCTATCTCCTGTCGGGTAACAACCCTATGAGTATTTGTCATCAGGATTACAAGAATTTTGCGCGGAACAGGTTTAAGTAACAGAGTTCTATTTGCTCTTTTAAGAATCATCGTACCAGGATTGTATTCAAGATCTGAAACTACCAGAGTTTTATTAACCACCTGTTGATGATTTCTTCTATTAAGAGCATTGATTCTAGCTTCAAGTTCTTTCAGGGAAAAAGGCTTTACCAGATAATCATCAGTACCAGAGTCAAAACCTTTTAACTTATCCTGTTCAGTATCTCGCGCCGTCAACATGATAACAGGTATATCATTTTGGGCATTTTGACGTAATTGCTGACAAAACTGGTATCCATTCATACCAGGTAACATTACATCCAGCACTATAACATTATAACTTTCATTCAAAGCCAGATGCATACCGGTAATACCATCAGCGGCATAATCGATAATATGACCCTGGCATTCTAAATATTCAGTTATATTAAGGGCCAGATCATTATTATCTTCAACAAGAAGAACTTTCATAGAACCTCAATTAAATTAACCTAGATTAATTATACAATAATAATGTGAAAATTTCGTATATAACAAACGATGATTGAATTAGACAAATCATCTATCAGACTAAGAATAAATTATTTAAACGCTGATTGACTCACACCCCCCTTTAACCAATTAAATTATTGTCATAGATATATTTAACTAATTGAGCCGTATTCTTAATATTTAATTTCCTAAATATATTGCTTCTATGCTTGCTAACCGTTTTTTCACTGATGGACAGCATGACGGCAATTTCTTTACTGGTAATACCATCCCCAATCAACTTGGCAACTTGTTCTTCCCGATCCGATAGTGGAGATATTTTTTGACTATTAGGGTCACTATTCAAACTAAGAAAATTGTTTACCAGTGGATCTGAAATACCAGGGCTGAGAAATTTTCTTTTTGATATGACTGAAATAGCTTCCGTCAACATTGAATATTGATCACTCTTGAGCAAAATGCCATCTACACCTGCACTTAGCACTTTATGAATAACAAGGGGTGAAATAACAGACGACAGAAGTATAATCTTAGACATCAAACCGGCTGCTTTCACTTTACGAATCAGGTTAATACCACTAAGTGCTTCCAAATTGAGCTCAGTGAGAACTAAATCCGGTTTCATCTCTCTTATTTCATTGAAAGCAGTTACCCCGTTAGAAGAAGAACCAATAACTTCGAACTTACCCTCTAATTCTAAATTTACAGACAGGCAATCAGAAAACATATTTTCGTTTTCAGCAATATATATAGTTTTTATCTGCATAAAATCTACCTGAATTCCTTCTAAGTACTACTCATTTATAACAATAGATGATTTTAGTAACTGCATCTTTTCGGCATATTCTTTTGTTATATCAAGAGCATTCTGGTGATTAAATATCACTTTTGGTGTGATTAAAACAATCAGCTCTCGTTTAATTTTAGAATTTGCTTTCTTACCAAATAATCTACCTATAATAGGCCACTTATAAGCTCCAGGTATACCACTTTCGGCTTCAACATTATTTTCGGTAATTAAACCACCCAAAATAATGGTACGGCCGTCTTGTACAGCGACAGTCGTATTTATGTTACGTTGCAGAAAACTTCGTTGACCCGTAGCATCATCAATACTTCCTATATCGGTTACTTCCTGACTTAACTCCATAGTCACCAGTCCACCCGAATTAACTCTTGGAGTAACTGATAACAGCACACCCGTACTCTTATATTCTATTGACTGAGTTAAAACATCATTATTAGAAGATTTGGCCGAGGCAACCTGGACCGGCTGTTGATCACCAACTCTTATAGTAGCAGTATGATTGTCCAGAGCCATTAAAGAAGGACTCGAAATAACATTCAATTTAGATTCTGCCGCAAGAGTATTAAACACCGCCTGAACCAGTGATCCACTGCCACTTAACAAAAATGAAAACCCGGGTGCAATAGCTCCTATTCCAGCACCGGCATTTAAATCCAAAGTCGTATCAGAGTTAAACTTATCACTTATTCCGTTGTGCCTTAAATACCATTCTAATCCATAACTAAGTTCATCGCTTAATGTTACCTCTACAATTGATACCTCAATTAAAACTTGCATGGGTAATACGTCAAGCTTTTTAATGATAGAAAAAATACTATCGTATTCAGCTTTTGTAGATAAAATTACAATAGAATTATTAATCTCATCAGCCACTATTCTTAGACTTGATGGTTTTTCCTTTTTGGTAGTTTCATTCTTAGTAACTGTTTTTTTATTTGTTACTACTACTTCTTTAGTCGAAGCAGTTTTTGAGTTTTTCGATTCAGTATCACTGGATACCAAACTTGCACCTTCATTAAATATTCCATTCAACAAATCAGTCAGTTCACTGGCTTTTCTATTCTGCACATCATAAACAAACAGCTGAGTTTCAACTTTTGGAGTATCCTGATCCAGTATGTTTAGCCAGCTTTTAACTGCATCAATTTCTTTTTTCTTATCTGCAACTACTAACAGTGCATTAAACCGGTCAATAGTATCCAGAACAATTCCATGCGACTTATTTTGGCTTTCAAGTATTTTTGTTATTTCTTTTTTAATAATTGAAGCCTGAGTTTTCTCAACTGGTAATACGGCAATAGATTTTTTCTCTAACCAGCTGACATCAAATATTTGTACTGCATCAACCACATTAGTAATCTCTTGCTCTGAACCAGTAATAACAATGGCACGTCGTTCCTTATCAATTTTTAAATGCCCTGCACCTGGTGAGACTGATTCAAGCACTGATTTCAAATCTTCAGGATTTACATAGTTAACCGGCACAATAACCATTCTATAACCGGGTTTAATATTACGAGCACTGTATAACTCTGGCTTTAACGAATAATTTTTAGCCTTAGCAATAGGGATTATCTTAAAATGTTCATCCTCAGCAACCATTACTGCATTACGTGAAGCAAGGACACTTTCTACGATAGACAATAACTGTCGGGCATCAAGCTGCCCTCTGGTTTGAACAGTGACATCTCCTTTAATCGTACTATCAAATACATAGTTCTTTCCTAACATTTCAGTGAATACGATGGATGTAAACTCTTCAATCGAAATATTTACGAAATCAAGACTGTACTCACCTTTGTTTGAACTAAATTTCTTTTTTGAAACTTTATTAAAATCCCTGCCATTGCCATATTTAAAAACAGCATCGAAAGAAGGATTTATTTCACTCGCACCCGTAATTGATTCCTGTTCAGCAGGTTCGGTTATTTTTTCTGGAGGCTGTGAATTTATATCAACCTTATAACCAGGTTTATCAAATGAAGCGCAACCAGTAATATTTACCAGTACACCAACTATCACAGCATTTAAAAACTTATTTTTTATGGACATATACCTTACCTGAAACATAGTCACCCTCACTTACCTTTAAATTTTATAATTTTTGTTTGACCATCTTTTGAAAACGTAAAACTATCTTCAGACACTCCATCAAGTGACCACCCATAGATTTCTTCATTAATTCTTAACCGAATGATTTTTCCATTTTTCAAATCTTTTATGACCGCTAGAACACCCTCATTTGTCAACGCTATTCCAAGGGCCTGAACTTTTAAATCCTGAACGACAGCCTTTCTCTGCGGTTTTTTCTTTTTAACTACCTTTATCGTTTTTTCTCTGCTCTCAACAAATAAAGGCTTTTCTGTAATAGATTCATACTCATCTATATTGCCAAGTTTTTTTATACTCAAAGCATCCTGTTCAAAATTCACAATATACTCTTTACTTTCAACTTCCTTGTTTTGAAGTATATTCCCGACAAAGTAATAAGTAGCGGGTATAGCTAGTAGTAAAATTAATGTCAGTAAATAACGCATAATAAAATTATTTCATACATTACATTCAGATTTTCATCATGAGAAAACATTAAGCATTTCCCCTAAAAAAAGCACTCACCACGAGAATAACTTCAAGCTTATCTACACTACCCTTAGATTTCACTAGAGTTTTATACCTTAGCTGGGTTCTTTTTATATCGAGCTCTTTAATAATTAATGTAGGAGAAGAATTTTCAATCAAATATATAATATTCTTAATTCCATTATGCCCAATATTTTTCATCCTGATTTCAATTGAAGTTTCTGTATAATTATCAAACTTTACAAATGGATGAGGTTTAATAGTTAAAATTTTTGCCTTTGATTTTGAGACTATTAATCTCTTTATTTTATTCTGAAGCTCAGTGGAAGCAGTAGAAGGTTTAGTATTAGTTAAGAATATTTTGTTTTTATCAAGTCTTTTCTTTTGCACTGAAATTTTAGCTTTCAACTCAGCTTCTTTACCCAGAATTGATTCTACCTTTGAAACTTTTTTTAACTTCAAATTTATTCCTTTATCAAGTATATAAAGTTGATTCAAATAAATATTACTAAACAGTAAATATCCAGCCATTAAAAAGAATAGTAATAAAACAACCGCCAAGGTTTTTTCTATTAATGGATTTCCGCTAAAATTATGCACCACTTTTAATCCTCAGTAATAGCTCAAAAGATTCCTTATCTGTGCGGGCATTTTTTCTAATCGACGAGACGAATTTAATACTATCAAATAGACCTGTATCACTAAGCTCATCTGAAACAGCTGTAGCAGAGACAGCCTCACCTTTTATTCGTATTTCATTATTTTTAAAACTATAACGGGAAAGCCAGGCCTGTTGATCAATTTCCTCACTCATTACAGAAAGAAATTTAGTTAGCCTGGGTACATCACTAATTTGTTGTGACAATGTTTTCCCAAACTTTGATTCAGCACTAACCGAGTTCATTGAACTAATAATATCTTGAACTCTCTTCATTTCCTCAGATGAATTTACGATTAATTTGTCGTTATATTGATGATATAAATAGTAAGGCAATGCTAATAATATAATCAATAGTGCTGAATTAAATATTAAATGTACATTCGAAGCCCTAAATATTGAGTACCATTTATGCTCTGAAATGTTTTCTAAAAAATTGATTTTCCTACCATACTTTTCAAAAAAACTTTTAGTTGTACACAAAAGACCTTTGTTGATATATGGCTCAAGTGTCATATTCAACAAGTCAAAGTCTTCTGATTTAATAACTGCAACTTCAACAGTCACTTTGTCTGGAACTGAATTAAAGTTTAAAGCATAAAAGTACCTTACTTCCTGTAAGCTCAGAGGAATATGTTTTTGCAAGTCAAAACGTAATACACTTTCAATGTTTTGAGCAACCTGAACTGGGTAACTTAAATTTATTGTAAACACTTTGTTATCCGGCAACAGGTATAGGCACTTTTTACTACCCTGATACATTGCTAAAAGCCTGGCAACAACCTCATATTCATTTAGTACATCAAAGTTTTTAAGATTAGACTTTTGATCTTCATCATCAACTGTTATTTCATCAATATCAGGCTTAATTAATGAAGACTCTACCCTCCTGATTTTCCCACCTTCATTCTGGAAAACAAATGTGTTATCGTCATTTTGATCATTAAGATTAATTAATTGTCCCTGATCATTTTTGATAATAATTGTATCTTCTTCAGAGTCTGAATTAATATCTAAATATTGTGTCGTTATATCATCATCAAATACAGTTACATCAACTTCTTTCTTAAATTTTATGGGTTGTAAGCTAACTACATTAGACTGACCTTCATCCAAAATAACAGTTTGATCAATATTAGAAGATTCAAAATTAGCTTTAAGAGCCAGTTTTTCAGTTGATAAATTATCACTATCAACGCCTGTTAAGCTACTAAAACCTGAGCTTATACTTACACTTTCATCTATTGCATTAATATTCTTTTCGCTATTTAATGAAATAGAATCAATAATCTTCCCTTTCTCTGTTTGAACAAAAATCGTATTGCCCTGGTTAATAATAATAAGGTCAATATTTTTATTTATCCCTCCAAAATAAAGAGTCCAGCTATGTGGTAAACATGATATTAAGGTTGAATACCACCACTTAAAAAAATGAACTATTTTAGAGATAATCAACGTCATATCGAATTATCTCCCTTGGGACAATACTCAGAAACAGGGCCGACTATAGCTCGCTGTTTTGGTGCACCAGACACAGAGTTGAAATAAGTATAATTTGGAAAGCTATTTAGCATATGTTCAATAATTTCCAATAAATATGCCCTGGAAAAGTGACCTGCCAGTTGATGTAATGAATCTGTTAACAAACTATAGGCATACAGATTCATTAGTAAACTTTCACTATTTGTATTTTCCATACCAAATTTCTTTGTCAAAACATCAACTCTTATTTTCCTGGTATTTCGCTTTAACATTTTCCCATAGTCTGTCACCCAGCATAAATTCGGATTTGAGTTTTTCTGAAAAAACTGGCTTATTTCCTGAAAATTGACCGCATCACTCATTAACATCAAAACTTTAATTTTCTGATCTATTGGACATTTTAATTTACGCAACTGTTGGGCAAATTTTATATCAGCTTTAGTTATGATGGTGCTATCTTTTCCGCACACTTCATTAAATTGTTTCTGCATTAAATTGAAAGAAGTTTTCTTAGCTTTCAAAAACTCTAATTGACTGCTTTGTAACTGCTGCAACTGTCCTTCATTATCAAAATATAATAATTTATTTTTTTCCTTACGCATTTTATTTGCCAGAAAATCTTTTTGTTGCTTTACTGAATCACGAAAAACAAAGTTAAAATAATCTCCCTGACTTCTGCCTGATCCATGTGCAAAAAGACAGGGAACCTCCATTTCATCGCAAAACGCCCCTACTTCAGAATAACTATCTTGAATTAAGGGAGAAAGTACCACAAAGACAGGTTTATCTAGATAAAGCTGGGTAAGCTCCTGTTCCCACGAATCAGGGGATCCTGTTAACTCCCATGAGACTAACTCCCAGTGACGGTATGATTCGTATTGAGGAACTTTTTGAATTGGGGAATATTTTTTTCTCTTCAGCTCGCCACGGGTCAAAGAGTTTTTCATATCAAACAACCCTTGCATAAAACGTAAGTGTTGCTTTTTTTGTTGTGTTGAAAGCCGGGGGTCTATGATAGTCGCAATTCTGATTGAATCAGGATCTACTCCGGGGTCATCGTTAGCATAAAGAGTCTTCAAGTACTCCACGAGTTGTTCCGTCTCTTTTTCAGAGATCACGTAACGAGGCATTATAGGATCGGCGGCATTTCCATTCGAATTTATACCCGTTGTTAATAATCTATGCAGAGATTTAATATCATAAGCTTTACGTTTATTCTGGATTGAATAAAACCGTGATTTATCATCAACTGGCAGGTTTACTCCCAGGAAGCTCCAGCTTACAGGCGGAATAGTTTTACCAGATTCTGATGTACCAAGCCCCGACTCTCGGTGACAGTTTGCACAGGCTAACGCAGCACCAGCTTCCAGGTCATTTATATACGATTTAATTAACTGACCTTGAGCATTTAATCCTTCTAGGTAAATTCGTTTACCTTCATGATCAATAGCAAATCCATTTGAAATAAAGAAAAACTGAATAAATAAAAACAGCCACTTCATCTTAGAAACCTTCTACCAAACCACAGTATAAAAAGGAAAAGTAACTGAAATATACCCGTTGATGAACCACCTATGACGTCTTCTTCATCTATTGAATTTGAATCACTATCAACAATATTTATTTTTTTCTTGAAATTATTAGATGAGATAATGAGATTAAATGATTCAGTATTTTCACTTACATCATCATTAAGCAATTCTATATTAATTATTTTTGAACTTTCACCTGCTAAAAACTCAACATCTGTAGATACGCTAACAAAATCCACACCACTGATAGCTGAACCATTTTCTGAAAAAACTCTTATTGTTTGATCAGCTGAAATATCACCCGTTCGAAGTAAGCTAATTTCAACTGTCGATTGTTGCTCTTTGAATACATAATTAGCAGAAGAAAAGATGACATTTGAAGCGACTCTGTCCGCATTATCATTTAGCAACAGAGTCATAGCGCCATCTACTTTAAGTAATCCATTTCCAAAATCTGTATCTCCACCCGCTACACCCAGATCCTTAGCTGAATCAAACAGTGCTTTTCTAAACTTAAGATAATCAACTGAAGAATTAAATTGACTCCTTAGCAGAGCAAGTGCACCACTAACATGTGGTGATGAGAAGGAAGTACCTGTATTTTCACCTGTATTTCTAATAGCAGAAACACTACCTAAACTCTTCTCAGCTGCCACTATATCCACTCCGGGTGCCATTAGAGAGGGCAATAATTTATCTTCACATAAGTTAGGACCACGACTACTTGATGACAAAATGGTCTCTACGGATGTATTAAAAGTATCTACAGCTCCTACAGAAATTACATCCGCATGATAAGATGGCGCTAACCTTGAACTGGCTGCAGGCCCAGAATTCCCTACCGCAAAAACAATATCAATACCCAGAGCATTGATCGCATCCAGAGAGTCATTAAAGTCTACATTTGTACAACTACCTTCAGTATTTGCCATTCCCCAGGAATTTTGAACAATATCAGGGTAATCATCTGTTGTTGAATCCCCGTCTGGGTCAAGTACCCACTGCAGAGCTTCCTGAATTGCACTTATCGATGAACTGGCTGCTGTACCATTTGCACTACTAGAAAATATTTTAGCTGCTATCCATTGTGCATTTGGCGCAACCCCTAAAAAAGCCCCAGTTTTATTTTCATTACCACCGAGAACTATACTGGCAACAGCTGTACCATGACCCGAAAAATCGGAAGGTTCATCAGAACCATTAACTGGATCAAACCAGCTATTTGTACCACCTCGCCAACGGGATTTGAGAGTCGCATGCTCGATATCTACACCAGAATCGATTATTGCTACAACAACTCCTTGCCCTCTAAATCCGGTATTCCAGACAGTTTCCACCCCAATATCAAATAAATTATTTTGTACCAATTCATCTGATGGCAAAACAAGAGTGGTGGTTCCTAAAGCTTCAATTTTATATTTTTTATCGGTATTTACATGAGAAACAAAAGGTAGTGAATTTAACCTGTCAATATACTGAGCAGAAATAGTAATAGCGGCTGACTGTTTTATCCACAAACTACGTTTAATTTTAAGGTCAGTATCGGCTAACTCGAATTTTAACCGGTTAATATTTTCCTGTTGCTTTTCACGAAAAAACTTAAACGCTTTACTTTTTTCATTTCGGATTCTGGCAGTTATATCAATTGAATTAGTAAAATAAACCAGGTATTGGTCAGAAATATTACCGGTCTGTCTTAGTAAAACTTGTGCAGAAGAAGTTTCAACAAAGGCTAAAATAAGTAATAAAACAAGAATTACTTTGCTCTTCATTACTGCAGCACCAGTTCCGTAGAAACTTGATTTTTAATCTGAACTTTTACTTTGTCACCTTTAAGCATATGTTGCCCCTCATTGGAAAACATCGCTATATAATTTTTTCCTTTTTTATTAAACCTTCTATTTGATTTTAAAAAACCGACGGTTGAACCATAAGGAACACTGAGTTTAGCCCTGCTTTTCATGGATAAAAGGTAAGGAAATTCTTTTCTATCAGAGAGTATCAATGCTTTTTCAACATCAAGTATTTTATAGCGAAACTCAATCATATAACCACCTGCAGTGATTCGAACATGTACTGGTTCTATACCCCAGTCGTCCATTAAATCGATAGCCACCAATTCCTGTGCGGATACCTTAGGAACCGCAATTAAAAATAAAAACATCAGCACGAAAAACTTTATCGCCTGAAAAAACCTGTTCTGTTCCATTCAATTCACCCTCTTTAAACAAACTCTATACCTTCTCTTGCATCATTTTATTTTCTAGTACAATCTTATATTTTTTCTGTTGATGATCATATTTTAGAAAAACCAGATAGATCTCTTTTTCAATAGTAATGTGAACTCTAAAAAAACTAGCAATATCATCAGAGTACTCAAATTCTCGAGAGTTAAGAGAATCAACAACAGACTTTCTTAACTGCTCTCTCTCAATTTCGTCTGCAGTTTCAATCAATTTTTGCACACTATATTGATCAACGCCTGAAAGCAGAATTAATACATTTTCAGGGGAAAACAAAGGATTTACCGGTTCCTCATGAAAAATACTAATAAGAGGAATTAGCTTATTTAAAACCTCGACATTTATACCTTCAAACTGTAATAACTCATTAAAAGTATTATATTTTTGTATATTGCCAGATTTTACAACATTTTCTAATTTTTCTACAGTAGATTGATCTATATTAACTAAATTAAATACATTTTTTAGTGACCTGTTTCTCAATTCATAGAATGATATAAATCCTATTTCATTATATATTTGAATAGATATATCTTGTTTATTTAAATTTAGCTCATATTTTTTATATTTCCATTGATTTGAAATTATTTTAAAGATAGCAAACTGAGTAGCAGAACTAATTTGCATTTGATTCTTCAATTGAGTAGAAACAGCTGAGTGATTAAGAGTTACCACTCTTGAAGATGATGTAAGTTTAAAAGCTAAAATTGAAATAACCACCAAAATCCATAATACGTATAAAAGTACAGAACCTAAACTTTTTGTCGACATTGAAGTTTGCCTAATAGCCATTACTTACGACCAGTCCTTCTTATCCATTCCATTATTTTTGAACCTGGTAACTCCACAATTATTTTAATAAATTTTGGAAATTTTTTATTATCTTGCCATTCATCAAGCCATCCATCAGCTGATAAATATTGAAAGCTAATATCTTCAACTTTAATTCCAGTTGAAATTTCAAACTGTCTGTTAGATAAATACTCAGAATCAAATTTTCGATAAGAGACATAAAGTTCATCATCATGAAGAAAAAGCCGGTAAACCCGATAACCTGCAACATCAAAATTTCTACTGTATGCACGAGATATTAGCTGGATTGAATTTTCTAGCCCTTTAAACAAACTTTTCCTTTGAGTCTGAAAAAATAAATCATTTTGATGCAGACTTTTTTCTATAATCTGAGAAACCAGATTAGTTAACAGCAATTTATCAAACTGCACTTCATTGTGTACTCTTGAGCGAACCTGATATTGAATTAAATTACTAATAACCTGATAGGAACTGATAAATATAATGCTACTTAACACGATCGAAACAAGCATTTCAACCAAAGTAAATCCCTGCCGGAAAAATATATTTTTCATTTTAATTACCCGGCAATGATGTCAACTTTATATATTACTATAAACAAAATTTAGTCAACCTCTGCAATATTCAAAACTGTCCACTCAAAAGGGTTAGCTCCATTTGTTATTTCATGCTTAGATCGTTGTAATATTTTCTTTTGGTCACGCAATGTAAATGAATCCATCACCGAAGAAGTTACTGTCCAGTCAAAATTGGGATTACCAGCAGCTTGTATAAGCTGCTGCTCTATACCAAGCTCAGAAATTTCTGAAAGATCATAAATCATCTGAACTTTATGTTGAGTTTCAGAAGATAAGTGATTGTGATAAACCTGCCCTGACACATAATCCAGTACAGCTACCAATGAAGAAGTAAAAATAACAAAGCCGACAAGCACTTCAAGTAAGGAAATACCCTTCTGCTGAAAGTACATATAATTACCTTAAAATACTAAAAGCTTGTCTCTCTGAGAGAGAGGCAAAAAGATTAATTCTATGAAGACTTAACATGATAACTGGTAGATATTTTTCCTGAAATCCACGTCAGGGTTATTTCAAATACTTCCTTGTCTGACTCTAAAGTCACCATGCCACCGGAGGAGCTCATATCTGGATAAAAAGTAACAGCAACAAGATCTTTTTCTAGTTGCTGATTTTCAGCCGTTCGAATAGTTATAGAAATATCATCTGGCAAATTAACTGCATCATTAGCAAAATTAAATGAGTTATCAGAAAAATCAATTTCTACCTGATACGATTTATTTTCACGAATTGCCCTTTGTTGAGCCAGCCTCATATTCTGTACAATTTTTGTAGATAAATTTTTTAAAGTTTCTTCTTTCCTGAACATAATTAAAGAGATTGAGCCTACTAAAATTGACATGATAGTTAAGGCCACCAGTAGCTCTACCAGGCTAAACCCTTTGGGGGAATTTATTTTAGCCTCCCCAGTTAGTGATATCTTTATCATCACCCTCACCACCAGGCTGGTTATCTGCACCCAGGCTTATTAAATCAAAAGCCCCGTGTTCTCCAGGTTTAAGATATAAATATGAATTACCCCAGGGGTCAGTGGGAATTTGTGCATTTTTAAAATACGGACCATTCCACCCTACAGTTGAACCGTCATCTTTAACCAATACTGTTATGCCCTTTTCCGTTGCCGGATACTGACCCGTATCAAGAAAAAATAATTCCAGAGATGACTCAATTTCTTTTAATTGTAATTTGGCAGTTTTAGCTTTCGAGCTACCTAAATATTTCATTACATTAGGTCCTGCAATACTGGCTACAAGCCCTAAAATAATAAGGACAACCAATAATTCAACCAGGGTAAAACCAGATACATTTTTTTTCATTTTTAATTCCAATATAAAAAATTAAATACTGTTTAAATATCTTTATTATATTTTTAATATTCCGCTTAAAAGACTACCGGAATGACGAAGAATAATCGTCATTCCGTCATGCTTTAAAACGGAATCAAACTGCAAGTTCATTAATACTTAAAATAGCTTGCAACATAGAAACCACGATCAAACCAACCACCAAACCTAAAACTAATATTATTGCCGGTTCCGCATAAGTCATCAAAGACTTAATTCGAACATCAAGTTGTTTGTAATAATATCTGGAAAGTTTGGCAAAAGATTCTGTAAGACGCCCCGTTTCTTCACCCACTGCAACGATGTAAATAAAGTGACTGGTAAAGAACTCTGTATTCAATACATCTTGAATTGATTTACCCCGACTAATTTCACGGGTCATTATTTCAATTTCATTTTTATAAACAATATTCCCAACAGCATCTTTCACGTGATCAAGCGCTTTAATAATGGTGATTCTTTTTTTCATTAAAATATGTAAAATCATAGAGATAATATACAGATTATATTGTTGAATCATGCCCCCTATAACAGGTGCTTTAAGAAAGTATTTTGCCCAACCTTGATCAGTCAAAGCACTTTTAAATATTTTACTAAAAATAACAATAAACAGTGCCAAAATTAGTAATAATACCTGGTAGTTCTGGGTCAGCACATCTGATATTCCAACTACTACCCCGGTAATACCAGTCATTTCAATACCCATACCCACAAATAAAGATTTAAACCTGGGAATAACCAGCCCAAACAATACCAACACAGAAATTAACATTACCCCTGAAAGGATCATGGGATAAATCAGAGCTGATTTTATCTTTTGTTTAAACTCCTGAAGATCGTGAGTAAGTCTAGCAAGTAATTGCAATGATTCTGATAAAGAATCCGTTTCCTCACCAACATGTACTACGCCTACATATAGAGCACTGAATTGTTCAGGAAAATTTTGCATTGCTTTAGACAGAGATTCACCCTGTCTTACCATATCGACCAATTCTGTTATAAAGGTCATCCCATTATTTTGATTAATACTTTTAGCTTCCAATTCAAGAGCTTTATCTATCGATAATCCAGAATCTAGATAATCATAAATATTTTCAAAAAATTGTTGCGCTTCAAATTTTTTATTCCGAGATAACAATAAGCCCTTATTTTTTTTATCCTTTACCTTGATAAGTTTTATAGGTGTAAAGTTTAGCCTGATCAACTCAGCAATAGCTGTTTCTTCAGAGGACAGATTTATCTCCCCCTCAACATACTCACCTTCTTCATTTAATGCTTTATACTGAAACACGATTACTCCAGTACAACCCGGAATAATTCTTCTATAGAAGTCTGCCCTGCTTTCACTTTTTCAAATCCATCAACAACCATTGAAGTCATACCATATTTCATCGCTAATTGATTGATATTTGAATTTCCAGTAGTCACCTCTGTACGAAAATCTTCATTTACCAACATCACTTCACAAATGGATAACCTGCCTTTATATCCCGTAAAATTACATAATTCACAACCAGTAGGTTCATGACAGTTTAGAATTGAGTCAGTATCAATATCCTCTTCAAACGTATCTAAAATAAAGTGCGATGTAGCAACAGGTTTTTTACAGTGATCACAAAGTCTTCTTACTAAACGTTGAGCAACTACACCGATCAAAGAAGAAAAAACAAATGTTTTTTCCACTCCCAGATCAATGAGTCGTTCGATACTGGAAACGGCAGTATTGGTGTGCAGGGTTGTCAAAATTAAATGACCGGTCATTGATGCTCTTACCGCAATTTCTGCTGTTTCAGAATCACGCATTTCACCAACCATTATGACTTCTGGATCATGTCTTACTATGGCTCGCAAGGCATTAGAAAAACTTACCCCAATTTCAGAGTGAACCTGAATCTGGTTAATACCATCAATTTTATATTCAACAGGGTCTTCAACTGAGACTATCTTCTTTTCAGCATTATTTATTTGCTGCAACATGGCATAAAGCGTGGTCGACTTTCCGCTACCGGTTGGTCCCGTAACCAAAATAAGCCCATGTGGTTTATCCAGCATCTGCAAAATTCTTAGTTTGTTTTTTTCAGCATAACCAAGACTTTCAAAATCAAAACTGATCGACTTTTTATACAGCAATCTCAACACAATGCTTTCACCATGTATTGTAGGAATTACCGAAGTCCTGATATCTATATCCTGGCCGTCAATACTAATATCAAATCGACCATCCTGAGGTACTCTGCGTTGTGCTATATCCAGAGAAGAAAGAATTTTAATTCTAGAAACAATTGCCGCAGACAAATTCATTTGAATTTCCTGAACGGTAATTAATACGCCATCGATACGGTTTCGAACCTTTAACTCATGGTTATGTGGCTCAATGTGAATATCAGATGAATTTTTATGAATTGCTTCCTGAATAATTGAATTTACAATTTTGATAACTGGCGCTTCACTGGCCAGTTCTTTGAGTTGCTGAATATCTTTTTCCAGCAAAACCTCATCAATAGAATCAAATTTATCGACAAGGGTTTTATCATCATTACCTGTTAATACACGGTCTAATGCTTCAGATATATCCTTTTTAAATCCGAGTCTAACCTTAAGATATTTATTACCTAACGCAAACGTAACCGCATTGTATAAACCAGAAGCAAAAGGATCATTAATACATATTTCTATAAGTTCATCTGTTTCAGAAAGAACAATAACGTTTTGCTCTCTTAAAAACTGAGTATTAAAACTTTTATCTCCAAATAAGCTGGTTGGATATTGAGCATTGTCAAGAATGCGCAAACCATTACTTTGTGAAATATAACTTAACATATCAGTTTCAGAAGCCAGCCCCAGATTCAATATTAACTGTATGACCGATAAATCTGTTTTACCAGACCTTAAAATTACATTTAATTTCTGTACATCACTCGTTTTTAGTATATTTTTTTTATTTAAAGACTCGATAAAGTCTATTTCATTCTCAGAAAACAGATATTTATTTTCTTGATCAGCCATGCAATAACCTATTGGATCTGATTTTTTATAATTATATTCTATTGAATTTAACATATATTTATATTCTATCAAATTAAGTTATTTTTTTACTGTAACAAGTCACATATTTTAATATTAAATTTAGAGCAAAAAAAAACCACTATTGAATATATTCATAGTGGTTTTAAAATTTATGGCATCCCTGCCTTGAGAAATATTTTCCGTTTATAACATTATTTGACTCTGACTTTCACCTTGGCAGCTCGTTTTGATAATTCACCAGTGATTGCGTCAGCTAATCTATAGCGGAAAAAATCTTTCCCGGTGAACCCGTCTTTAGGTGTATACATAACTTCGCCAGTAGCCATTATTATCTCTACTGTTCCATTTCCTGGTTGCTCAGTAATGCTGATACCTCCTGGGTTCAATGCACTGTCCTTATCTTTATCATTTCTCAACAGATCTATACGAACAGGAGTTCCAGCAGAAGTCTTCGCCCGGTCATTATTCACACGAGGTGGATCCATCTTCGGAATGATATTAACCGTAGCTACTGCAGAAGAAGTTCCGTAATCATTATAAATTTCAAACATAAAATGATCAGCTTCTTCATCGTCACCGGTATGGGTATAAACAAATGTACCATCTTCATTCATAACAACCTCACCATGTTCCGGATATTCTAACAGGCCGGTACTGACTGCCACGCCCATTGCACCACCGGTAACACCCAGCATTGCAATATCCACTGTAAGAGCAGAGCCTTCCGTAACAGAATAACTTTTAGCTGTTGCGACTGGAGCAGTTCCTGTTGGTGTTGGTGTTCCTCCACCAGTTTCACTACCCGGTGTATATGTACCTGTTCCAGCTGTTGCTTCAGTTACAGTTATATTCAGATTTGCTGTAGCCGTTTCACCCAGAGAGTCAGCTATAACATAACTGACAACCTCTGTTCCGGTTGTTTGACCGGCATCAAAAACGATAACCTGGCCCATTGCCTCTAAAACACCCAGACTGGAAGCTCCAACACTTTGAATAGAAAGAGAAGGTGAATCGACATCAGTATCGTTATTCAAGGCACGAATTTCAACTTTAGATCCAGCCTTGACACTAACAGTATCATTATTAGCTACAGGGGCATCATTGACCGATGATACATTAATCATAATACCAGCAATGGATTTCTCACCATCAGCATTGGTTAATTGATAAACGATGGAATCCTGAGGGTGTTCACTACCATCATTCTGATAACTAAAATCACCGTTACCTTCTTCAATTAAATCACCATGTTTTGGAAAATTCAGAATGGTCACTGTAGCATTCTCAGCATTCACATCATTTGCAGTTGCAGAGGTCATAACACCGGTTAAAGATCCACCTTCTACGACAGCCATATTGTCTTTGACTGCCCTCGGATGATTAGCACTTGCAACTGGAGCTACATAACCAGCTGGTGGCTGCAATACAAAGGTCAGTACCATGCCATTACCGTCACCATTGGAGATTTCATCACCCGCTGCCAGCCCAACAACTGGTCCAGCCGTAGCAACAGGGTTACTAATAGCCATAGCACTATCGGTTAACCTGAAAGACCCATTGACTGCCGGTTGACCATAAACATCATTTATCCCTGCAACTTTCAAAAATGCATCTTTGGTTTTCAGTGGAGGAAGTTCCACACTGTACTGATCCAGAACATGGGGATATAACTTGCCATCCTCAGCAATAATATCAAAATCAGCTTCAAACACGGTTGGAATATGCGTTCTTAAACCCGCATTGTAAAAGCGGACTAAAGGATTGACACCAGGAGTTATACCAACGGCTTGAAGATCATTATAATTAGCAGTTCCATTTCCTCCACCAGGATAATTTGTTGCTATATCGATAAAAAAGTGCTTAGGATGATAGTCAATTGTACTCTTCATATCTGTCATAGTGTAATTGCCCAGCGCAACACTATCGTGTATCGCTCTGTCAATTTCATAATAAAACAATACAATTTCTTCAGAGTACGAAGTCGTGGTTACTCTATCAGTATCATCATATGCCTGGCCCGCAATAAAATTATCGGTTAGCGCACCGTATAGCCCCATTTGCACCTGAACCTGAGAATGTGTACCGCTGTGATACATATAACTGCCTGGTTTCAGGCCATTCCAGCTATAGCTTACCGAGGTCGATATAGTTCCATCAGAAGGACCCGCTTCAGCATCAAAAGAATGGACGCGTGGCAAAGTTTCCCCTACAGGTGTAAAAAATGTTGGTGCCATTGCCTTAACCGTACCCGGTATAACCAGAGAAGTAGCCCTGGGTAAGGTATTGGTTAACACAATGTCCACCCCATCATTAGTATCATCTATGATAATACGCGGACCAGGAGAGGATAGATCACCATCACACACTCCATTTGTTGCTCCTCCAAGAGCATATCCCCACATAGGAATAGGCGGACTTCCATCCGTTAGCGTTTTAGTATATGACCCGGCACATAAAGCTACCGGTTGATTAACGGCGAGGACCGTAAAACTTGAGCTCAATCCAATAATACCCAGGATTGCAGCTGATAATATAGAACGTTTCATTTGAATTCTCCTAATCATTCTATCGAGGAACGACAATCATCATGGTTAACATGCCACCTGGAAAGATGTCATTATTGGTCAGCGCTCTCTCTGAATGAGAGTGCCACATAAATACCATTCCACCCCAGGGGTTCAAACCGCCTTCACCGACCGGTAAGGAACCTACATCACCCAGGTAAGGACTGCCTCCGTAAAATCCGCCGAAGCCAAGATCCTGGCTTTCAGGTAAAACAACGGGTAATGGTTTGCCGTGATCTGCACAGTATTCCCACGTTGTGTCATGGAAACCATCGGGAGTCCCTGCACCGGTTCTATTATTGACCGCATCATCTCCCCCAACTCCAGAGACACAAGTACCATGTGGAGATTCGGAATTATGAATATCCCAACCCATGCCTTCACCGGTCCAGTTGAAAATCAGATCCTGAGTAGAACCCGGAACAGAATTCAGTGTGTAATCTGAAAACCCTGTATTACCTTCTCGGGTTGTGGTTGAAAGCAAATTACCATCTCGTGCAATCTGGTCATAGTGATTACCATGCAAGTGCAACGGATGCTGAGATCGACCCGGGTTTAATACACGTAATAAAATTCTCTGTCCCGGCTTCATAATCACCAGTGAACCTAATGGCTGATGGTGTAAATAGGGGTAATTATCAGGTGCCAGTGTATCCGGGGCATTTCTACCATTTATGAAAAACAACACCGATCTATATTCCGAATTATCCCATTGATCAATCCCGCCATGTTCTGCCAGGTAATGCAGCTTGGGATCCATTTCGCTGAGGAAAAACAGATATTCCTGGTCATAAGCCGTTGTAGAGTCGTTATAAGCCACACCACCTGTTGCATCCACATTTGTAGCTACCATTGATGGCCTGACGATCATGGCCCCGACCAGGCCCATATCCGCCTGAATTTGCGGGCTAACACCACTCTGGTACAGATATGTACCCGGTTTTGCTGCGGTAAAGGTATAAGTGATAGAGTGTACGCCCGCATCATCTGCAGGAATAACATCAGTGCCACTAGTGCTAGCGTTACCCCAACAACCATTTCTATTTGGGTTTAAACCCGTTGGCTGAGGTGCTCCCGGTATATCACAAGTTTTGGATATCAAACCCTGCCCTGGAAATACAAGAGAAACAGCTTGTGGCACATCCACATTATGAACAGTTACATTAACGATATCACCTTCATCAACGATAATCGTTGGTGCAGGATATTCAGCCTCACCTGTCGCACTTCTGGCAAACCCCCAGATTCTCAGGCTATCACCATCAGGCGTTGGTATTTGTCCAGACTTGGCCCATAACTCAATCGTGTTACTTTCAATACCCGGAATCGCAGCATGGAGACCGAAGGACACTGCCATTAGTGACGCCATGGCCAGAACACGTCCCGTGTTTTTATATGATTTAAAAATTTTCATCATTTTCTCCAATTTTAAATTACAAGGCTTCGACGACAATTTCTGTCATCGGACCACCAAAACTTTGCTGATCATTGCTCAGTTCATTTAACTCAGTGATATACACGAAGTAAGTTCCCGGAGCGACACCATTGGTATCTACCATGACATCATAGGCTTCACCACCGCCCAGATTCACTGATGCAGTTTCATACTTATCAGTCAATTCACGTGCACCTCGACCTATAACCTGCATAGGCAGTCCCAGTATTGCAACCGTATGGAACTTGGTGATACTCAGGTTGGTTATTCTGATCAACAGCTTTTGTCCCTGGGTAACGGTCATTTTCGAAGTAAGAGGTTGACTATTAATGCCCCCATTTTCAGCCTGAGCTTCACCTGGATTAACGTCATAATAATCCCCAGCTTCAACCGTGGTGGGATAACCACGACCGTTGAACATATGATAGGTATCTACCATATCCGCAAAAGGAAGAGGTTGCGTATTCTTAGAAGCATCATGGAAAACAGGATCGAAGCCGGTCAGCTGCAACGGCATTTCAACATCAAAACCGGTTGAACCATGGTTTTTTGGTAGTGAACCCGGAGCTGCATCGTTATAAGCGAACTGAGTGTAAGTTCGTCCACTACCAGCAGGATATTCAAGTCCACCTGGATTAGCCGTACCCGGCCCGTAATCTTCATCCTGTGCTGGACGAACATACAGGTTACCCTGCATGCCCATCTGCATATGCTCTGCCGCCTCTACGTGACAGTGATACAGGTATGTTCCAGGCTCTTTGATATTGTAAAAATAGGTAAGTGATCCACCCATATTTATGGAGATCGATGCATCCGGTACTCCGTCAAATACGCTAGATGCATTTGGAAAACCATGAAAATGCACCGTATGGGTATCAAACAGATCGGGACGGTTCATCATGCCGGTATTGGTGAGTGTCAGGTAAAACTCATCCCCCTCATCCAGAATAATAGTTGGTGCTGAAGTATTGGCATTATAAAGCCCTACATCTATAGCATCCTCTGGCAAAGTTCCAGAGATATCACCATAACCAAAGACGTACTGAAGATAACCATCTCCCATATTGGCGAAACCATCACTACTGCTTAGATGAATACACTTTGTATCGGCAGGCTGTGTTTCCCCGCCGGTCCACTGAGCATCACCATTATCATCTCCAGGACACTGTACTAAAACGGCCGCCTGAGTTGATGTTACCGGTAGCATGAACATCGCCAATAACGATGCGCAGCTGCCGTATTTTATTAACGTTTTCATTTTTCCATACCTCAATTCAGGTTGAACATTTCTCAGGTTGCGATTTTTTTCTGGTTTAATAATCATCTTATTGCACCTCATCCGAACCTAAGTCATTGGCAAGAACACGTGGATCATTATCGATATCGGTATTGCCATTAGGACGATTATTTATACCAGCATTGACTGCTATCGAAGTATTATCGATCAAGTGATAATCTGAAGGTTGCTCACCATCAATATCCTTATCGATATCATTGATAGACAGTGGCGCATAACGTACATCCAGCCAGTTTCCACCTTCATCCAGTGCAGGAGAGACTTGAATAGTCTGGAATTCTGCGCCGGCAGCCGGGTTCAGACCAGGTGCACGATTGACATATTCCGCTTCAAATGATGGATCACCTGAGATATTACTGGAATGATCACCCGTGACATTAGCAGTCATCAAGTTATTTCTGCTCAACCCTTTTTGGCCAGCAGTAGTCACAATAAGTCCTGCACTAAAATCGTTATAGACAGGAGTCGTTGCTCCACCCGGATCAACCAGAGAGTTAGTAGCCAGCTCGTAAATACGTGAGCGGTTCTGCCAGATGATATTGTTTCTGAGAAATGGTAATGAAAAACCCTGATTATACCGCCACAGATCATCTTCGATCTGTATTAACCCGGCCAAACCTTCATGTGGTCGAGACACAATACCAGCCACCTGTGGATCAGAAACGAGGTTACCATCAACAATCGTACCCAGGGCAAATGCAGCACCCGCTGTTGCGGTACTTTCATTATTGGACATGGTATTGTTGCGGATATTAACGCGAACCGCTTCTTTCAGTGACATGGCACCACCACCATATCCAGCCACGTTATTAACAATCGTATTGTTATCAACATTAACCAGCCACCAGTCACCTACCGTGTCTGGCGTACCTTCAACATCAAGACCATTAACACGCCTTAGAGCAATACCTGCACCATCACCGGCACCGGCCTGGTTACCCTGAATCAGGTTCTTGTTAATTTGAACACGACCCGCACCAGCCGTCAGTGCTCCAAGATTAAAGCTGTCAGCACCTGCTATCAGGATACCGCCACCATCTGTTTCCATACCCGGAGTCTGACGGAACGACTGATTAAAAATAATCTGGTTACTGTTAATCTGTCCACCCGAGCTTAATCCCAGATGACCAATACCAGCACCATCTGTCATTGCGAAGTTACCGCAGATCAGGTTGTTTTCAACACGATAATTCAAAGACCCCGTATAGATGGCAATACCACCACCAGCGCCATTAAACACACCATTTCGGGTGATCATGTTATTGCGAATCTGGATATTACGGTTCATTGCATCAGGATGACGGAAGGTACCGGCCAGATCACCACCGACGACCTGCTCCTTGACTGTATTGTGACCCAGGCGAATACCACCACCATAAGTACCCTGGTTACCGGCAATCAGGTTATTGGTAATACTGAAACCCTGGACGAAACCGTTGACAAAAACACCACCACCGGTTGAAGCACCCGTAATGGAGAACCCATCAATACGTGCGGGCCTATTTTTAACAAACTTGCGGTTGCCAAAAGACTTGCTGACCACCATCAAACCGGGACCTTCTTCAGTAACAAACAGTTCAGCCCCTTCCTGTCCAGGAAGCAGAGTGAACCTTGGGTTATTAAAGTTAGGTCCATCAGGATCAAGACCCAGCAGGTCATTTACCTTGGCACGCCAGTTAACTACTTTTTCTGCAGGTACACTACGCGCATTGATGAAAGTTGAATAGGCACCAGCACCTTGTAAGGCAACAGGTTGATACATAATGGGCAACTCGTCATAAGTACCCGGTGCTACCAGGATAATATCTCCCTGACCGGCATATAACTGGGCTGAAGCATCCAGCGCATCCTGAATTGGAGTTGCTCCGGCTGCAGTACTTGAATCTACCAGTCTGACTTCACTATTGGCCCATCTTAAGGTACCGACGGTAACCGTTACTGCCATGGGTGATGATACGCCGTTAGCATTTTCAACAACCAGTTGGAAGCTCTTGATTGGATATGTACCAGGACTAGTCTCGGGCACGAGCCCCTGTGGGAAATCAACTGTAATGACATCATTCGCCCAAGCTGAACTCGTAGCAGCTGTTGCATGGCCATCTTTGTCAATAAACCAGACCGTTCCCTCAGTTCCACCAAAGCCATAATCTCTCAACACATTTTTCTCGGTGGTTGAACTCAACTCAGTGGCAGAAGGATTCGGTACAGAACGCAGACCGACAGCATTAATGGTCAATGTAGCGGTAGCTGCAGTTGGATCAGAGATATAAGCACCGTGATTTGGATACTCACCACTGAACACAGAACTGATCATTGGAGTCGCATCTGCTGCATCACAGTCCAGCTGGTAACCAGATCCGGCAAATGCCGCTACTGATACAACCGGTGTATCCAGGTAAGTTGTTCCACCAGGCATATATTGAAAGGTGTAACAAAACTGGCTGTACTGAGGATTATGATTTGGATCGGTTATAAAAAGACCTGAGTCTTTTGGAGATTCAATCAAACCAGAATCATTCATACAGGCAGTCAGCATGTTAGGTGCCATACCTGAAGGACTGCCGACATTAACCGTATTGGTAGAAGGCAACATTGCATTGTATTTACCATATTGATCGGTATATACACGTGTTACTTCATGACCATTGAAATCATAAAAAGCAACCGGTACCCACGGTGGAGTGAATTTTTCACCGAAAGATGGCGCAAGAGGGTTAAACTCGTTAGCCACATCATTGATTACACCACCGACTACGTGAGCTGCTTTCGGTACTTCTGTGAAGTAATGGAAGTCAGCCGCGGCATTTCTGCTATCCCCTACACGGACACGCTTGGTATCACATAAAGGACGTATAGTATTGGCGAATGGAGCATTTAAAGCTTCTGGATCAGTCGGATCATCAGCAATCACCTGAGTTGTACCATCCATTACATGACTTAACTTTGCTGGAACCAGATGATCATCACCAATACAGGTTGGTGGCAATAACTGGGGAACACCATATTCATCGCCAAAATCCACATTTTTATCTTCTTCCTTCAGCAAGGTATAACCTGGAGGCGTGAAGGATTGAACAATGTAGTAAGCTGCAGGCAGGTTCTCAGGGAACGCATAACCACCGTCAAATACGCCAGGGCGAACCTGGTTCCAGTTACGTAAACCGTCAAAACACTTGGTATCAATGGTTTCAAATCCGGGACCGTTTGAACCACCACAATTGGTTGGAACATTATCATCCCAGCTATCTGTCCAGGTGACTTCCCATGCATCGCCTTTATCAAATGCACCATTACCGTTACGGTCGATATCTTCCGGACCTTTTGCAGCAGTACCTTCACCCCAACCTAAGGGATGGTTATCCACGTCAGGAAGATCAACTACACCGTTTCCATTCAGGTCATCGATAATCTCATCACCGGCACCGGCAGCTGCGCCTGTGGTATCCAGAGAATCCTTATATAAGGCAATCTGAACACGTGGAATACCCGGCTCCCATTCTTCGGCAGCAGCATAACGCGGATCATGTTCAGCACGAGTAATCGCGTAGATAGCCATGCCCGAAATACCGCCATTCTCACCTGGCTCATAATTGGCCTTACCAAATTCTATGGTATTTTTCTGACCCAGGAAGCCCTGGAATGCCTGAGTTAACACGGCACCCGTTTCTGTACGGGTTAAACCGCCATCGTGAGAACACCCTTCACCTGCATCATTGGTATCAACACCATCGACCATAGTTCCACTACATGCTGGAACAGTTTGAAGTTGCGCTACATAACCATCATCCTGAAGAGTAGCACTATCACCACCTGCATCAGCGGTCATGGTTGCACCCGTTGCTTTAAAAGTAGCAAAATCAACCTCTGCTACTAACCAGTGAAAAAATGGAAAGACTTCTTCGTGAGGTGCTTCACCGAAAACATCAATCGGTACGCTCTTGTACATACGTCCATCTCTCCAGCGTAAATTAGTGGCTGAAGCTTCCGCAAACATGGTGACATCATCCTCACCAACTATATTACAATCAGGATTTTCGCAATCACGAAAACCATTTTGATTTTGATCATAGAAAACAACAGTATCCATCTTGTTAAACCAGTTAAAGACCGGAATCTGACCGAAATCACACATTGCATTTCCTGCTCCACCACAATTAAGGGTTTGACCGGCAGCATTAAGCTGTGCAGGATTTAACAGAGAAGAAATGGTGTATCCATCAGCCTCATTTCCAGCAACATTAAAAGGATGATTTGCTATTACCGCATCCAGTCCATCATCCCAGATCGACAGACTGTAAGAACCGGGAGCCAGGTCATCAACAGTAAATGAAGCAGGAACCGTATCTGGATCAGGATCATCAAAATCACATTTTTGAGAATAAATGGTTCGGCCCTGAATACCTTCATTGATGGCTACTCGACAACCTTCAAAAGGTTTGCCATTAGAAAATATAAAACTTCCTCCAGAGCCATCAGCGTTCTGTAAAGGACCAGGACGAGACATATGGTTATCAACGATTTGCCCTGTAATGGTCGCTCCTCCAGTCACTGGATCGCTTGTGATAATTTCCTTATCACCATCTGCATTAATAATTTCATCCTGACAGGCATTCAGTCCACCCTGGACATAACCTGTATCGCCACTCATACAATCATAGTTGCGCACAAAACCGACAAACACGTGAGGACCGGGAGGACCAAACTCTACAAACACCTCTGGCTCATTAGCCTTAACCCAGGCATCAATCGTTCTGGTACCTTCAATAGTAGAGGTCTGAACCCAAATCGGTTCACCATTAGCACTTTCTCGAGCTGGAGGGGTTATTTCCACACCATACTTAGCTGGAGGTAAGTGTTTAATGACCAGATAGCCATTCGCATCTGGCCTTAAATTAAAACCATTTGGGGGTGTGAATGTGACATTACCATCCGCATCATAATCTGTGCCCAATGGATTGCCGTAGGCATCCGCGATTACACGACCACCAGCCATACCGTATTGACCGGCCGCATCAAACAGCTTGACATCAAAATAATGTTTCTGGCCATCAATAATGGAAAACTGCAAACCATGTTCATCCAGATCAATAGCACCATTTACAGGGCTGTTGTCTTCAAACACGCGGACACTGATTTGTGTAGTAGGAATAGGAAAGCTATTAACCACAACTGTCTTTGCAATGTCTACTGTACCCATTTCGACAGCGACACCACTCAGTGCATGCCCGTTATATGGCACTACAGAAACAAAGTAGTTTTTATTGTCTGCCACTGTAATTGAAGCAGTATTATCTGCAGGGGTAAGTGAAGAACCTGAAATACCCTTTCCAGCTGCATCGGTTGCTACCGGGTTATGACTCTTATGGAACTCAAAAGAGAGACTGTCAAATCCTGCTGCTGGTACGTTCAGAGTAGGTTTATAGGTAGTATCCTCTTCAACCAGATAACGAAATCCAGGTACGGCAGCTCCATTTTGATCTAACACAGTAATATTAATCTTTGCCGCAGAAGCTAACTGAGTTACCGACATACCTATCGCTAAAGCAGTAAGTGCAAAGGGTCGGATCAACCCTTCCGGTGTTAATGATTTGTTCATCATCGTATTCTCCTCTTTACATTTGGTGTAGTGCGATGCGGATAAAACAGGTAAACCTGCATAAATCTGCCAATTTTTGTTGTTATCAATAATGAAGCTTGTCTTCAAGAGGAGATATACGGAGAACACACGAACTGATGCGTCAATTTGCCGCAGCTTACGATCCATTTTAACGTATTTAAAGGTTAATAAATGCGTATATGATGGTAGATTTATTGGTATCAGGGCTTTTAAAACTCACCTTTACTGTTAGATTTCAGATACTTACAAGGCTAAACATAAGTTAATTCTACACTTTTATTCTTCTCCCATATTTGACCAAAAAGTAGAGTTTTATTTTTAATCGCTTTGTATGAAAATCATGCCGAATTATCAAATACTGGAAAAAATGCTATTTAAGCAATGTTTAGGGGAAATTATCTTCAAGAGAATCATCCTGCTAAAGCCTTTGCACAGCTGGAGTTAGTAATCTGCAGGAAAAGGGGTAAGGAGAATCAATGAATATTTAGAACTGCGTCACACTTTTCCTTCAAGACCATATAA
Organism: Gammaproteobacteria bacterium; assembly: GCA_018669845.1. Classification (GTDB taxonomy): domain Bacteria; phylum Pseudomonadota; class Gammaproteobacteria; genus JACNJF01. Next base: position 46,158 of record JABHSO010000056.1, read on the forward strand.
ATTTAATACTTTTCACGTTTTATTCACTTTATCTCTTATAAGATCATAAGCATAAATAAACCTAAGTTAGCTAATCTTTTGAGTAAGTAGTGAAAAAGAATGAGTAAGTATCTAATTTTTCTAGTGTTTTTAATCTCCAGTTTAAATCTATATGCATTTGAAAATGCAAAACGATTTAATTCTGTTGATCTGGACTATGTCTTATCTAATTCATCCAGGGCAAATACATTTTCATTTTCATTTCCAGAGATGAATGTACTGGATCAGCGAAACCAGTCGAAGCAACTAAGTGAATTATTTGATAAAGATAACAACGTAGTATTTGCTTTCTTTTTCACACACTGCGTAAGTATATGTACAACTGTCACCCTCAGTCTTAAAAGCATTCAACGGCATTTACCTGAAAATACTCAAATGGTCATGATCAGTATCGATCCGGAAACTGACACCCCAGACATATTAAAAAATTATGCACAAACACACAGAATTGAAGACCCAAACTGGTTTTTACTCACTGGTAATAAAAAACAGATTATTGATTTACAGAAAAATTTTGAAGCTTACCGTGGTAATAAAATGAATCACAACACTTCACTATTCGTCAAAAAATCAAGCTCTGAAGAAATTATAGAAATTAAGTCTGACTTTTCTCTCATACCACAAATATTTAATAGAAGTTAAAGTATTATGAAAGTGCAAAAAAATAATGGATATGTTGCAACGGTAAATTTCACTAACTATTTTGATACAGATGAACAATCAAATGTTAGAAATAGTTTTTTTGAAATAGTTACTTCACTAAGCAAAGTAACTCCGCTACATCGACTTGATATATATGACGAAACAATTCTTATATTCAATACTTCATGCCAAGCCCTGACATTTTTAATTCATCTAACCAGGGAAGCTAGTTTTGGAGATAACGCATTAATTGATATGAAATTAAGAACAGGACTTTGTTCCGGTGATTACTTTGTTTATCAGGATCAAATTTATGGAGAAGCGGTAAATTTTGCAACCAAATTATCTTTTTCATCCCGTGAAAATGAAATGTTAGTTTGTGGAATTGATAAAAAAATAATGGAGGGTTTTACCAGAAAACAATACGACGTTTCCTATGCTACAAGAGATCAGGGTGAAAATTGTTTTTCAGTTAGCCTTATCGACCCTGACAATACGTCTACCTCTTTTCTTAGCAATCTTATCTTTAAAGTAAATTATAATAATCAAAGAAAGAAGCTGAAGTTATCCCGATACAAACAAATCACTATTGGTAGATCGGCTAATGCAGATGTATTTATTGATGATGATAAAATATCTAGAAAACACGCAACTATAACGCTTAATGATGCAAATATTTTCATCGAAGATCATAGCTCTAATGGAACATACATTTATTCAGAAGGCAATGAGGAATTTTTAACCAATGATTCCGTTTCTCTATGTGGAAAAGGGCAAATTTTGTGTGGTCACAGGCAAGATTTAAAAGATCACTCTGCTAACGAAAATAATATTATTTCATTTCAACTAACTGAAGATACAGATACAGCTGCTAATTTTTAACTCTTTAGTATCAGCAATATGAAACCATTAATTTTACAACTCTAACCGTATAACAGTAATACTGCCCTCTTCTCTAATCGATAGCTGGATTTTTATATCCAGCTTAAAATACTAAAAAAAGTTACCCCCCCCTTTTTCATCACAGTTCCCTTGAGAAACGTTTCCTTTTGATTCGCACTTCGTAGGGTGTGCCATGCGCACCATTTTAAAAGCTTAGTACTAACACCAATGGTACGCACGGCACACCCTACCAGCAGCTTCAACCATACATTGCACTTATTCAAATTTTTAACTAGCACTCTGAGACAAATATAAATATCTTACTTCACTGATATGAGTTCCAAAAATTGAACTTAAAAACTTAACTTATTAATGTGTAGAAACCAGCAACATATTAAATCTCATCAGTACAAATTTATTTTATCAGAGCTCTTTTTCTGAGTAGAAGATTAGCCCCAAACAAACTCATCAGGATAATTAACACTATAAAATTAATACTGCCACCAGAACTACTCTTAACATTTTTTACCGGCTTAGTTGGCTCAGGTGCAATCGAAACACCACCTGGATCTAAAATTACACCATTTTTACGACCATCTGTATCATTGGGGCCACCATCTTCGATTAGCAGTTGAACACAGTAATCACCTTCAACCAGTCCATCGTTATGATTATAAGCAGGGTCTCCAGGGGCTGGACATATACCTTCTTCTCCAACCGCAGAGGACAGTGAGTTTTTATCATCTTCTACAAAATCCTGCCATCCATTTGTTTTGGAATATTTACGATAAACAGCATCTTCTGGAATCTCAGTATACTGAGGGATGACGATCATTACTGACTGCCCTGCCCAGGCCAGGCCGTTAATTTCAAAATCGAAGTATCCACCTTTATTTTCATGATCATCTTTAGTCTCAGCAGGTTTAGAATCTTCATTTTTACCTGCATTCTCCTGAATTTCTTCTGAAGTCACATTAGCAGTATATCTTTCTGAAAAAAGTGGGATAGTGCCTAAGCGTATTCCCAGGCCTGGCTGAACATTTAATAACCACTTATCAGATCTTCCCTGCTTGCCTTGCATCGCCGCTGGGTTATCGACTCCATCTTCATAATCTGGGATACCATCATCATCTTCATCATCGTAACCTTCTTCCTTGTCATCTTTGCCATCACCATCACTATCTTCTTCATCAGAGAGGTCTTCTTTTATTTCTCGAACTTCTAAAAAGAACTCAACTTCAGCATCCAGACCACCTTCATCTTCCACCTTCACGGCAATTTTATAAAAACCAGCATTTAGATTTTCTGGGTCAAAAGAGAATTCATCATCATTTTCACCCGGAATATCATTATTGGTTGAAAATAGAATTTCATCAGTTTTACTCCAGTCAAAAGTATGGTGATCATCAGAGTTTGTGTCATGAACTTTAACTTTCACACTCACTGATTCATCATTAGCAAATACAATTCGAGTTTTCTTACCATCTTGTTTAATTTCAAGTTTCGCAATAGGTGAAACATTATGACCTTTATTAATAACTCTTAATTTATGTTCAGACTGAGGACCTTTTACGGCATTAACTGCAGAACGAATTTTGAATTTAATTTCACCTTCTTCTATATCATCCGGAACGGTATATTCAATCTCTCCTTCCGTACCAGACTCTATCTCAACAACATACTCTGTATTTTCTGACTCGTTATCACTGTCACTCTCTATTCTATAAGACACGATTACAGGATAAACAGCTGCATTTCCATTCAGTAAAACAGGTATTTTTACAATCGCCGCAGGAGTTGTTAACTGCACAGGTCGAAATTCCACATATGGCTGCACATTTACGAACTGTATTGCTTCGGCAGGATTTCCTAAAGAATCATTCGCTACCCAGATAACTTCATGATGACCAGGGGAAAAAGGTTTTAAAATATTTTTAAGGAATACAGGAACGTCTTCTCCTAAATTATTTATTGCACTCGCTTCTCCACTTTCCTGAAGATCGTCGATAGATAATTTAGTTAATAATCCTTCTGCATCAACTGTAATTGCAGGGGGTGCTGTTATCGTTACATAAACAGGGTATACAATAATTATTCTTGTTACAGGATCACTATCAACAGATCCATCATTCACAGTCAACTGCAACTGATAAGTTCCTGCTTCATCTGGAACAAAATATGGGCTTTGTAATTTACTGTCATTCAAGTCCACTACACTATTATCAGGTCTTGATAGAATTAACCACTCATAACTCAAGTTAGCTCCCTCTGGATCATATGAGCCAGAACCATCAAGCATTACTGCATTACCAACATTTCCAGTCAGATCAGGACCTGCATCAGCAATGGGTGCATCATTAATACTAATCACAGAAATAGTCACGGTAGCTATAGCAGAACCTCCTTTATCATCACTGACCGTATAACTAAAACTATCACTTCCATTAAAATTTGGTTCAGGCATGTAGGTTAAAGTTCCATCGTTATTAATCTCAACCAGACCATTAAAACCTTGTGTTACATGAGTAACAGAAAGTGAATCTCCATCTTTATCCTGGTCATTCAGTAAAACATTAATAACAACAGCTACATCTTCATCAGTGCTGGCATTGTCAGCTGTGGCAACTGGAATTGAATTTGCTTCAACAATAACTTGACGTTTGATGGTCATAGAATTACCTGCCGTATCGGAGGCTGTATAGAGAATATTATACACTCCCGACACACTGGTATTAACCGTTCCACTGATACTTACCACCACGTTAGAATCAACATTATCGACCGCATTGGCACCTAATTCTTGATACATATCACCGATAGAAAGCATAATTGAACTCGCACCATTCAATGTAATTTCAGGAGCAACAGTATCGGTGATAGTGACAGTCTGGATTGCAGTTCCTGTGTTCATGGCAGAATCACTGGCACTCCAGGTAATTGTATGAATACCTACACTGAACGGACCAACCATATTCGCTGTAGGAATCAACACTCCATCTACCAGGTCGGTTGCAGTTGCACTGCCCAGTGTGACCGGAGTGATTACACCTGTAGCTTCCATGACAATATCCAATGGGGCCATGACAACTGGTGCAGAGGTATCCTCTACCATGACAGTGAAACTTCCTGAGCTGGTATTAGTTGCTTGATCCATGGCACTGCAATTTACAGTTGTTGAGCCAAGCGCAAAGGTACTACCAGAAACTGGTATACAAATCGGGAAAATACTAGCGTCTACGGTATCACTGGCTGTAACACTAAAATTGACTGTTGCACCTGATGCTGAGGTTGCTTCTGTTGTCATATTGGCTGGGAGAGTTAATGTGGGAGCACTGTTATCAGTGATGGTTACTAACTGGATTGCACTACCAATATTGCCTGCAGTATCACTAATACTCCAGGTTATCTGATGCATACCAACCGTAAATGGACCAGTATTATCAGCATCAGGTATTAGCTGACCAGAGACCTGGTCTAATGCAGTTGCAGTACCGAGCGCAACTGAAGTTGTGGTACCACTGGCCTCGACAGTTATATCTAACGGTGCGGTAACAACAGGTGCAGTAGAATCTTCAACATTAACCGTAAAACTTCCACTACTTATATTTGTTGCAGCATCCCTTACGTCACAATTCACAGTAGTAATACCAAATGCAAATGTACTTCCAGAAGCCGGTAAACAACCTGGGCTTAAGACACCATCCACAATATCACTAGCAGTCACACTATAATTAACTGTAGCTCCCGCTAATGAAGTCGCTTCCACTGCCATATTGTCTGGAATAGCTAATGAAGGTGAAACGCTATCTGTAATAGTAACAACTTGAGTTGCACTACTGGTATTGGTTGAAGCATCACTAACACTCCAGACTACCTGATGCACACCCACTGCAAATGGCCCAGTATTGTTGGCAACTGGATTCAGTATTCCATCCACCAAATCAGTTGCACTGGCACTACCCAGATTGACCAGCGTAGTAGAACCAGTGGCTTCCATTGTGATATCAATCGGGGCTGAAATACCTGGTGAAGTTGTATCTTCAACAGTTATGATAAAACTTCCAGTAGACACATTCTGTTCTGAATCTTGAGCACTACAATGAACAGCTGTATCCCCTAAAGCGAAGGTGTTTCCAGATTGAGGTAAACAAACCGGCGTGATATTGCCATCAATACTGTCATTGGCCGACACAATATAGTTAACAACTGCACCGGCTGATGACGTAGCTTCTTCAATTAAATTGGTAGATAAAGTTAATGTAGGAACACCCGTATCGGTAATTGTAATAGAGAACATTGCCGAAGTTGAGTTATTCGCATTATCGATCACACTACAGTTAACTGGACTTGTTCCCAATGGGAAAACACTGCCTGAAGCGGGTAAACAATCTGGTATTAAAAGGCCATCCACAACATCACTTGAAGTCACATTGTAATTTACGGTAGCACCGGTTGAAGATGTTGCTTCCAGGCTAATGTTGGCAGGAACAATTAATGTTGGAGCAACACTATCTGTGATAGTGACAGTCTGAATAGCAAAGCCGATATTGGCTGAACTATCACTCACACTCCAGGTTACCTGATGCACACCTACGGTAAAGGGGCCACTGTTATTGTTTTCAGGTATCAATAAACCATCAACAATATCTGATGCAGTTGCATCACCCAAAATAACTACTGTAGTCTGACCCGTCGCTTCCATAGTGATATCAAATGATGCCGTCACAGTAGGTGCAGTCGTATCTTCTACCTTTACAGTAAAATTACCAGTAGAGGTATTAAATTCAGAATCCTGCACACTACAATTAACTATAGTATCAACACCTAAACTAAATACACTTCCAGAGGATGGAATGCAAACTGGGGTGATACTGCCATCAACTGTATCACTGGCCTCCGCAATGTAATTTACTATAGCTCCTGCTGAAGAAGTCGCCTCTGCAGTGATGTTAGCCGGTAAGGTCAACATTGGTGCACCCGTATCGGTAATGCTAACTGTAAAACTTCCAGTGGTGGTATTGTTTGAATTATCCATGACACTGCAGTTCACAGTAGTCGTTCCTACGGCAAAAGTACTGCCAGAGACAGGAAGACAATCTGGGATTAAAGAACCATCCACAGCATCACTAGAGGTAGCACTATAATTTACAATAGCACCCGCTGATGAAGAGGCTTCCTGACTGACATTAGCGGGTAAATTCAATATTGGGGCAATAACATCTTCAACAGTGATCATAAAAGAAGCTGAACTAGTATTGCCTGCACCATCTATCGCACTACAGTTAACCACTGTGTCCCCTAATGCAAATGTATTACCAGAAGCAGGTAAACAACTTGCTGGTAAATTTCCATCAACCACATCACTGGCCGAGGCACTATAATTAACAATCACACCGGCTATTGATGTTGCTTGACTATTTATATTGCTCGGTAAGGTCAAAACAGGTGCTGTAGTATCCTGAACGATGACTGTAAAACTACCGTTTGATATATTGTTTGCAGAATCAGACACACTGCAATTCACCGTCGTAGAACCCAGTGCAAAAGAACTACCGGAAGCAGGTAAGCAACCCGAAGCTAAAATACCATCCACAATATCACTAGCTGAAGCATCATAATTAACAAGGGCTCCAGAGGTTGAAGTCGCTTCTTCAGTGATATTAGCAGGCAGCGTTAATGTTGGCGCACCCGTATCATTAATCGTCACTGTTTGTATGTCTGTGCCAATATTCCCTGCCGTATCAGTTGCACTCCATGTTATCTGATGAACACCCACTGTGAATGGACCCATGATATCAGCTGAAGCTATTAATGCTCCACTTACCAGATCACTGGCACTGGCATTACCTAAGGTGACAGCCGTGGTTGCACCCGTGGCTTCCATGACTATATCCAGTGGTGCCGTCACGGTCGGAGCAGTTGTATCTTGAACCGTTACTATAAAGCTACCACTGCTAGTATTGTTCGCAGAATCCATGACACTACAATTTACTGTGGTTGCGCTCAGTGCAAAAGTACTACCAGAAACGGGTAAACACCCTGATGGTAAAACACCATCCACGGTATCACTGGCACTGGCCGAGTAATTAACCAGGGCTCCCGCTGATGAAGTCGCTTCTTTAGTGATATTAGCAGGCAGCGTTAACATTGGTGCACCCGTATCAGTAATTGTTACCATCTGAACTGCTGTACCAGTATTGCCAGCAGTATCCGTTGCACTCCAGGTAATCTGATGGACTCCAACTGCGAATGGGCCATTGCTACTAGCACCTGGGATGACTGCACCATCAACCAGATCACTGGCACTGGCGCTTCCTAGTGTGACGGCTGTTGTTAAACCAGTTGCTTCCATCGTGATATCAAGCGGTGCTGTCACGGTTGGAGCAGTCAAATCTTGAACCAGAATTTCAAAACTACCACTGGTCGTATTGCTCTCACTATCCGTGACACTACAATTTACTGTTGTGGTGCCCAGTGCAAAAATGCTACCTGACACAGGTGCACAACCTGATGGTAATGTTCCATCCACCGTATCACTTGCACTTGAGTTGTAACTAACCAGAGCTCCCAATGCTGAAGTCGCTTCTTCAGTGATATTGGTCGGTAGTGTTAGTGAAGGTGCACCGGTGTCGGTAATGGTTACTGCCTGGATAGCTGTTCCGGTATTGTTCGCCCCATCGGTGGCACTCCAGGTGATTTGATGCACACCCACTGCAAACGGGCCACTGTTACTGGCTGTTGGCGTTAATGAACCACTGACCAGGTCACTGGCACTTGCAGTACCTAAGGTAACGGCTGTGGTTGAGCCACTGGCTTCCATCACAATATCCAGCGGTGCAGTTACTATCGGTGCCGTAGTATCTTCAACCGTAATAGTAAAACTACCAGTGGATGTATTATTTGCATTATCGGTGACACTACAATTGACGGGAGTACTGCCTAAAGCAAAGGTACTGCCGGAAACAGGTAGACAGCCAGATGGCATATTTCCATCCACGGTATCACTTGCACTTGCACTGTAATTAACCAATGATCCAGCTGATGAAGTTGCCTCTGCTGTGATATTGGCAGGCAAGGTCAAAACCGGGACGTTTGTATCTGTTATCGTCACCGTAAAACTTCCGGATATGGTGTTAGTAGCTATATCCGTCACACTACAATTAACCTCGGTGACTCCCAGTGCAAAAGTACTACCAGATGCTGGTAAACAAATCGGGGATAACACTCCATCCACGATATCAGTGGCCGTAGCATTGTAAGTTACCAAACCACCCGCTGATGATGTGGCTTCCTGAGAAATATTAGCGGGCAATGATAAAACCGGTGCCGTACTATCTATAATTGTTACGATAAAACTATCTGTAGCAGTATTAGATTCCGCATCATTCACACTACAACTGACAGTGGTTGAGCCTAAAGCAAAAGTGCTACCAGAGGTAGGCAGGCAACTCGGAGTTAAAGCTCCATCTACTGTATCAACTGCACTGACACTATAATTAACAAGGGCTCCTAATGATGATGTGGCTTCACTTGTAATATTTGCAGGTAAAGTTAATGTCGGTGCTCCTGTATCTGATATCGTAACCGTAAAACTGCCGGATATTGAGTTGGTAGAGGTATCCGTCACACTGCAATTTACCACAGTTGATCCCAGGACAAATGTACTACCAGAAGCAGGTAAACAACTGGCAGATAATCCACTATCGACAGCATCATTGGCCGAAGTACTATAATTTACAAGCGCTCCAGCTACTGAGGTTGCTTCACGGTTTATATTGGCTGGCAAGGTTAAAATTGGTGCCGTGGTATCTTCAACGGTCACTGTAAAACTGCCAGTGGCTGTATTGTTCGCGGTATCCGTGACACTGCAATTCACTGTCGTGTTGCCCAGTGCAAAGGCGCTACCTGACGCAGGTGAACAACCTGATGGTAATACTCCATCCACCGTATCACTTGCACTTGAACTGTAACTAACCAGAGATCCCAGTGATGAAGTCGCTTCTTCAGTGATATTGATTGGTAATGTTAATACTGGTGCACCTGTATCGGCA
>JABHSO010000180.1 GCA_018669845.1 Gammaproteobacteria bacterium
GTCACTTAGGTTTATCCCTGACCAGAATCTGCCTTCAAAGATTTTAGCCTCAAGCCTGCTCTGTTTTAAGTAACTCCATTTCACGTAAATCAGCGCCCAGGAAAAAACAGATGCCAGCAGCAAAACCACCAACACAAACTGAACAGGTATACTGGCATTTACAACCAGATGGATAAAAGACATTTCATTCATAATTAAAGCTTTAGTTTATCTTCAGTAATTTATTATCTGGTTAGTATTTATTGATTTAATTTTTCAATAATATCAGCCGGAATCCCGGTGGGAATAAATGAATCTGCATTTACACAAACCACTTTTACCAGGGCGTTATTCACCAGCACCTTTTGACCATTATTTTCGGTAAAGATTTCCTGTTTAAATACCAGACTCGCTTTTTTCAAATTTACAATATTACTTTCTACAATAAGGATCTCATTGAATCGTGCTGCCTTGACAAAATCAATGTTAATATTTCGCACCACGAAAACTATATTCTGCGCCAGCAAATCATCCTGCTCAAAACCCAGTGTACGCAAAAATTCTGTTCGAGCACGTTCATAAAACTTTAAATAATTTGCATTATAAACAACACCACCGGCATCGGTATCTTCAAAATATACCCGCCACTCAAAAGTCTGTGAACTCGACATTAAAACAGTTCCCCGGTAGCCGGATCAGAATCTGTACTTCTTGGTTTAAACCCAAAATGAGTGTAACCCCGGGATGTCACCATTCGACCTCTGGGCGTTCTCATCATAAAACCCTGCTGGATAAGAAAAGGTTCAATAACATCTTCGATCGTTCCGCGTTCTTCACCAATGGCTGCAGCAAGACTTTCAACACCGACAGGACCACCATCAAATTTTTCAATCAATGAAAGTATTAAATGCCTGTCCATATTATCCAGTCCACTCTGATCAACTTTCAGCATATCCAGCGCCTTGATAGCAACCGTTTTATTAATCACGCCATCGGCTTTTACTTCGGCATAATCACGTGAGCGCCTGAGTAACCTGTTTGCTATGCGTGGAGTACCTCTGGAACGTTTTGCAATTTCATTAGCTCCATCGGGGGTGAGTTCGATTTTTAGTAAATCTGCCGAGCGTTGAACAATATGGGATAAATCTTTAATGTTATAGAACTCAAGCCTTTGCACAATGCCAAAACGATCACGCAAAGGCGAGGTCAATAAACCCGCCCTGGTAGTTGCTCCAACCAATGTAAACGCTGGTAAGTCCAGCTTGATGGAACGGGCAGCAGGCCCTTCTCCAATCATAATATCCAGTTGATAATCTTCCATCGCTGGGTAAAGTATTTCTTCTACCACGGGACTCAACCTATGGATTTCATCGATAAAAAGCACATCATTGGGTTCCAGGTTTGTCAGTAAAGCAGCTAAATCACCGGGCTTTTCTAACACTGGCCCGGATGTCTGTCTCAAATTAACCTGCATTTCATTGGCAATGATATGCGATAAAGTTGTTTTCCCAAGCCCGGGGGGACCAAAAATCAATACATGATCTAACGCTTCTGCTCTACTACGAGCTGCTGTAATAAAAATATCCATCTGCTCACTGACCTGAGGCTGCCCCACATAATCAGCTAATAATTTTGGCCTGAGTGCACGTTCCTGAGCAGACTCATTAGTCTCGACAACAGCATCTATTAAACGTTTTTCTTCCATCGGATTAGCTAATGGCATTTTGCAGTGCAAGTTTTATCAAACTTTCTGCACTACTATCAGGATTGAATTTTAATACGGCATTGACCATTTTAGAGGCATCGGCTGGTTTATATCCCAGAGATTGCAATGCTTCTACCGCTTCACTTTGTGAGGTATTTTTTGATACTAGCGATGAACCTGCATTACCAATTGGAGAGGCATCATCAACACCCAGTGCTTCTACTTTATCGCGCATTTCTATAATTAAACGTTCTGCCGTTTTTTTACCCACACCCGGCAAACGAACCAACGTTGCAACATCACTGGACTGAATGCACAATGCAAAATCCATTTCAGAGATTCCAGACAGAATAGTTAATGCCATTTTAGGGCCAACACCATTGACCTTGATTAATAACCTGAACAGTTTTCTTTCCTGATCGGTATAAAATCCTATCAGTGCATGGTGATCATCTTTAATTAACAGATGGGTCCATATTGATACTTTCTCACCTTCTTCAGGCAACTGATAAAAAGTTGACATTGAAACATCAACTTCATATCCCACTCCCTGACAATCTATCAATATTTGTGGTGCTCGTTTAATGGCTAGTTGCCCATTCAGTCGTCCGATCATCGGCGATAAGATCTCTTTCTGTTAAATGCTTTGGCCGGAATGCCGGTCCTGGTTTCCATAGTTTGATGCTGAGCATGGCACATTGCAATGGCAAGCGCATCAGATTCATCTATCTGTAACTCCTGTCGCAAGGAAAGCAGCCTCATTACCATGTGTTTGACCTGTTCTTTTTGCGCTGCGCCTTTACCCACAATGGCTAATTTCACTTCGCGAGCCGCATATTCAGAAACCTCCAGACCACAATGATAGCCGGCACAGATAGCGGCTCCCCTGGCCTGTCCCAGCTTTAATGCAGAGTCAGCATTTTTATGCATGAATACGTTTTCTATGCTCATCTGCTGAGGTTGATGCAGTTCAATTAATTCCGTCAACTGTTGAAATATAAAGCCTAATCGTTGCGGGAAAGTTTCTCCCTTTACCCGAATAAAACCACTGGCCAAATATTCAATTTTATCCGGGTGATTATTTATAAATCCATAACCGGTTGTTCTTGAGCCAGGATCTATACCCAGAATGATCATAGTAGTTTTCCAGACATGAACCTAAGCTGAACTTCCGGATGGCTGTAAACAAATAAGCAGGAACTATCAAATAGTTTATGGTGCTGAATAAGAGATCGCTGACTATGATCTGACACTTTTGATAAATCCAGAATAAATTGCAATGCATCTTATCACTATTCGATTATCACTCCAGCATTCCTTTGCATGGTGATGAAGATTTATTTTACAGCAGATTGACCGACAAATGAAAACGGTGAAGGTTAATTACAACCTCAAAAATCAGCCCTACTTTACCAACCGGGGGGAAGCTTCTTTTCAATGGTAATATGCTTTCCTTCTATAGAAATATACCCACCTGTTTTTAATTCTTTTAAAATTCTGTGCACCATTTCTCTGGTAGCACCGACACGCAGAGCAATATCCTGCTGTGTGAGTTTTTCAGTAACCAGTTTGTCGCCAATTTCTTCCGCATGTTTATACAAAACTCGAACCACGCGGTTATACACATCTTCCAGTGCAAGGCTGCTAACCTCTTCAGTCAAATCCTTAATTAAATTAATCAACCGGTTAATTATACGCATACTGATAGCAGGTTTGGTCAGCAGAGTATCCATAAACACCTGCCGGGAAATAACAACCAGCATTGAATTTTCAGTGGTAATGATACTAGCTTGACGAGGAAGGCCTCCTAACGGCGCCAGCTCTCCAAAGGAGTCACATTCACCCAGCGTATTAATGATTATTTCTTTTCCTTTATCATTTTGCAGGAATACATCGACCTTGCCTTCAATAATGACATACAAAGAATCTGTTTCATCACCCTGGGTAACAACGATACTATTTTTCGGAAATTGGCGAGTGACAACCTGACTAGACAATTGTTTTATGACATCTTCATCCAGCCCATGAAACAATGCAGTTTTTTTCAGGGTCTCAATGACTCGATTTATGTTTTCAGGTTGTTTTGTATTTTCCATGTTAAACAATTAGCCAGTCTTATACATTTTATGAGTTATCGCATGCAATCATCACATATCACAAGCAATTTCTCTTAATAAATCATTAACTCAGTTTACTCCTAATCCCTTCAAAAAATAAGGATCAGACGGTATATTCCTCTAATAACAGGGTTTTACCTTTCATTTTTTTAGGCTGTTCAATGCCCATCAACTGCAATAAAGTGGGTGCGATAGCTGACAAATTTCCGCCCGTAGCCAATCGCCAGGGTACTTCATCAATAATCAGACAGGGAACCGGGTAAATAGTATGCTGAGTATGTGGCTCACCGGTAATTGGATCAACCATTTCATCACAGTTTCCATGATCAGCGGTCAATATAACCGAATAACCTTCCTCTACAGCCACGTCAAGCACTCTACCCACTTCCTGATCCAGTGTTTCAACAGCTTTAATAACTGCATCGCGTACAGCAGTGTGTCCTACCATATCTCCATTTGCGAAATTTACCACTAGAAA
>JABHSO010000055.1 GCA_018669845.1 Gammaproteobacteria bacterium
ATCCAACGTCTGCTTTCTTATAAATCTATTTGAGTCGACATTAATCAGCCTCACTTTCAGGGAATATTTCTGAAAGACGCTTTAAAGATTAAATATTCTCCATGTATTTGACTAGTTCAATGGAAAGAACTATGTAGGAACGGATTTTTTTCTGTCTTGATTTCAACTTTTAAAATTTCTGGCCATCTTATGATAGTAATGTCGCGGACATTCTATGGATTCGTGATCTTCGTGACTTTGTTGTAAAAAAATGAAACTCGCTGAGTAGTTACTCTTTTTTAACGATATAGAAAAGCAGGAAGTGCTAAAGAAATTACCGGGATCAAGGTTATCAATAGCAGACGAACAATGTCTGCAACCCAGAAAGGGGTCACACCTTTAAAAATTGTACCTGTTTTAACATCTTTCAATACACCACTTAATACAAAAACATTGAGTCCTACTGGTGGTGTTATCAAACTAATTTCTGTGACCACAACAACCACAATGCCAAACCACACAAGGTCAAAGCCCAGGCTTTGAACCACCGGATAAAAAACTGGAATGGTGAGCAACAACATGGACAAGCTTTCAAACACGCAACCTAAAATAATATAGATTCCCAGGATAATGAAAATTACGGTCATGGGAGAAAGGTTGTAACCGGTAATTAAAGTCAGTAATTCATCTGGAAAACCTGCTCGGTTAATGAAATTTGAGAAAATTAAAGCTCCAATAACAACGATAAAAAGTGAGGCAGTGGTATGTGCCGTTTCGGCCAGAATATCAAAAATAATACGAATATTCAGAGAACGACGTGAAAGAGCAATTAAAAAGGCACCTGCCGCACCAATTCCAGCGGCTTCTGTGGGTGTGAAAATACCTCCGTAAATTCCTCCCATAACCAGCGAAAATAATAGAATTGTTCCCCAGACACCTTTTAAAGCCTGAAGCCTCTGGGAGCCAGTGCTGGTTTCTCCTCTAGGTCCAGATTCGGGTTTTCTCCACACAGTCCAGGAGACTGCACCCATGTAGAGAAAAATACCTAACAGGCCGGGAAGAAAACCGGCGGCAAACAGTTCTCGTATGCTTTGCTCGGTCATAATGCCGTAAATAACCAGAATGACACTCGGTGGGATGAGTATGCCCAGTGTGCCACCAGCTGCAATTGAAGCACTGGCCAGTGCATCGCTGTAACCGTATTCACGCATGGGAGGCATGGCCACTTTTGCCATAGTTGCTGCGGTTGCGAGGCTGGAACCACAAATTGCTGAAAAAGCACCACAGGCGACAACTGTTGCCATGGATAATCCGCCTCTCAAATGACCTAAAAAAGTATATGAGGCAGTGTAAAGTTCTCTGGATAAGCCTGAGCGGGTAACTAGATTGCCCATTAAGATAAACAATGGAATCACCGATAGGCCGTAGTCCTGAGATGTATCAATGACTCTTCGAGATGACATCGATAAAGCTGCAATCCAGTTGAAATCACTGAGATAGGCAAATCCAAAAAATCCGATTAAACCCATTGAAAGCCCAATGGGAATGCGGATGAAAACCAGAACTAACAGGCAGCCAAAGCCAATGAGTGAAATAGTCATCTGAACAATGTACCTGAATGTGCTGCTTTGTGATCCCGATATCGGGTTATGGTTCGATATAAGCCAAAGGTGAGTAGAGTGATGCTGGTTAGCCAGAACATGATGCCAATAAAATTAATAACCCAGCCCAGTGGAATGGATAAATACTCTGTTTCTTCGCCGTAACTCAGTGACCTGTTGCCAAGAGTCATAATTCGTTGACCGAGAAAATAAAATGCTGTGGCCATCACCAGGTTAAGCAAAACAGTTCTAACACAGTGCACTAAAGGTGGAGTGAAACGGTCGAGCATATCGACAACAATATGTTCATTGTGCCAGGAAATAATGGGGAAAGAGGCAAAGATAATAATGCCAAGACCCATTTCGGTCAGCTCTGTTGTTCCGAGTAGTGGTGAGTTAAATAGATAACGCCCAAATACGTCGATGCAGGTAATAATCATCAAACCAAATAATGCCAAAGCTGCAATCGAATTCAATATTGCAGCTAGCCAGTATTCGGGGCCTTTTTTCTTGGATGAAGCCTGATTCACTATTTTTTATCTTGGTTATATTTAACGATTATCAACAACTCGTTGCGCTTTGCCTAAAGATCGAGGTACCTGGCCTTCTGGTAGTATATTTATCTGAGCCGATACGCCGATAAAATCTTTAATACTTTTTGTCACCTGGTCTGCTATTTTTAATTTTTCAGAATCACTGGTGCCGGGTTTGGTTTCTGCATTTACAGCTATGCAGTCCATATTGCCGGTACGAGATAATTCAATTTGATAATGTGGAGCCATAGAGGGTTGCTTTAGTAAAATTTCTTCGATCTGGCTGGGGAAAACATTGACGCCTCGAATAATCATCATGTCGTCACATCGTCCGGTGATTTTTTTAATTCGACGCATTGGGCGAGCAGTGCCAGCCAGTAAACGGGTCAAATCTTTGGTTCGATAGCGAATAATTGGAAAAGCTTCTTTGGTTAGCGAAGTAAATACCAGTTCCCCATCTTCGCCATCTTTGAGTACTTCGCCGGTTTCGGTGTCGATAATTTCGGGATAAAAGTGGTCTTCCCAGATGGTGGGGCCATCTTTTGTTTCGACACATTCCTGTGCGACACCCGGGCCGATGATTTCAGATAATCCATACAGGTCAACAGCATCTATGCCTAGACGTTGCTCTAATTCACTGCGCATTTCGTTGGTCCAGGGTTCTGCTCCAAACATGCCGATTTCCAGCGGGTTATCTTCAGGGCTTATTCCCTGACGTTCCATTTCATCCGCCAGGTTAAGACAATAAGAAGGGGTTACCATAATGATCCGAGGTTTGAAATCCATGATTAACTGAACCTGCTTTGCTGTTTGTCCACCAGACATAGGCACAACTGTGCAGCCCAGTTTTTCGGCACCATAGTGAGCGCCTAGTCCACCGGTAAAAAGTCCGTAACCAAAGGCTATGTGACAAATGTCGCCGGAACGGCCACCAGCAGCTCTTATTGACCGGGCCATTAAGTTAGCCCACATGTCGATATCATTCTGGGTGTAACCCACTACTGTTGGATTTCCAGTGGTACCCGATGAGGCGTGAATACGAACTACCTGTTCACGAGGTACGGCAAATAGTCCAAAGGGATAGTTTTCGCGTAAGTTATCTTTTACCGTGAAAGGAAATTTTGCCAGGTCTTCCAGAGAGTTGAGGTCGTCTGGATGAATGCCGTGCTGATCAAAACTGTTCTTATAAAATGGCACGTTGTCGTAGGCGTGTTTGAGACTCCACTTAAGACGTTTCAGTTGTAATGCTCTTAACTCTTCAACAGTTGCAGTTTCGATAGAGTCGAGTTGTGCTGGGTTGGTGTCTTGCATAGTTTAACGTGTGTGTGTTGAATTTATTAAGATGCTGCGGCTGCTTCCTGACCGGCCAGGAAAGCCTGTTCATTGATTTCAACCAGTTTCGGTTTTCGCGCTCTGAATCGAGCTAGGATAGATTCTTTTAATATGTCTGCAGAAAAAGGTAAATGGGCTGAGCTTGCGCCAAGCATGACCGTATTTACGAGCTTGATATTGCCCAGTTTCTGGGCAATTTTGGTCGCATTAAAAGCATGAACTTCGACGCCCCTTTCGACAATTGAAGCGACGGGATCATCTGGGTATTTAAATAAACCAATATTGACGATAGGAGGTACTTGAATGTTTTGGTTAACCAGTACAACGCCTCTCTGTTTGAGCTGAATTAACCAGCGAGCTGCTTCTGCAGGTTCAAACCCAAGTATTAAATCGGCTTCGCCATCGGGAATGGCCGGTGAATTAACTTTTTCACCAAAGCGCACATGAGAGGTCACCACACCGCCGCGTTGAGCCATGCCGGCAACTTCAGTTTTTTTAACGTCATAACCCTGGGTCAGAGCCGTTTGAGCAAGTATTTCTGCTGCAGTCATGACGCCCTGTCCACCGATGCCGGCGACCAGGATGTTGGTAGTAGCTAAATCAATCACGTGTGAAACCCTCTACTGGGATAATGGCATCGGGGCCGCAGGTTTTCGGGCACAAATCGCAACCGGTACAAACGGCGGATTCAATACGTACAAATGCGAGCTCTTTGGTTGATCCGTTTGGTTTGGTTACGGTTTCACGGCGTGTCACCATGATGGCCGGACAACCGATGTCAAGGCAGTTGGTGCAGCCTGTACATTTATCATCAATGACTTCAAATGAAGGCTTGTTTTTATAGTAATCAACCAGTACACAAGGTTGATTGGTAATTATGACGGAAGGTTCTTTGATTTTTACTTCCTTACGAATCGCTTTGAATAAAGTGGGCATTTCGTAAGGGTTTACTTCGTGTATGCGCTCCGGATTTACGCCGAGTGCTTCGCACAGCTTTCTGAAATCGATACGTTGTGTTTCTTCTCCGTGAATATTATGACCGGTACCTGGGTTCTCCTGTCCGCCTGTCATGCCGACGGCACGATTATCAAGCAGTAAGATGGTGACATTGCCTTTATTGTAAGTAATGTCGAGTAATCCCTGCATGCCCATGTGCATAAAAGTGGAGTCACCAATAACAGCCAGGATGCTTTTGTTGTCATCCGATTCGGCACGGCCTTTATCCAGCCCAAGAGCCACACCCATGGATGCACCCATGCAAACACAGGTGTCCATGGCGTTCCAGGGGTGCCCGGCACCGAGGGTATAACAGCCGATATCACCTGAGATAATAGTATTTTTAACTTTTGACAGGGTGTAATAAATGCCCAAATGTGGGCAGGCCACACACATGGTGGGTGGTCTGGGGAATAAGCCGTCGGCAAGTGAAGGTAAAGCAACTTCAACGGAAATACCGGAGCGTTTATCCGGTTCAATTTGAGGAATGGGTTCGCCCAGTAATTCAGCTATTGCCGGGCGTAAAATATTGGGAGCCAATTCACCTTGCAGTGGAAGAATATCTTTGCCGATGACATTGATGCCTGCAGCTTTTAATTCGATTTCCACCAGTGGTTCGATTTCTTCGACCACAACCAGTTGATCAACAGTTGCTGCAAATTCACGAATTTTATCAGTAGGCAGTGGATAGCTCAGGCCCATTTTAAATACAGGAGCATCAGGAAAACTTTCACTCACGTGTAAAAATGCCGGGCCGGATGTGACGTAACCGATGCGAGTATCGGTTCCTGGAATAATAGTATTTAGTGGGCATTCTGTATTACTAAAATCGCGCATGGTTGCTTCGCGCTGATGCATGAAAGGTATGCGGTGTTTTGCATTGGCAGGGGTCATTACCAGTCGGGTTTGTTCTTTAACAAAACCCAGAGAATCTTTTTCCACACGTCCGCTTGTTGTGATAATGCTTTTAACATGACAAACGCGGGTAGTGATGCGTAATAGTACAGGTGTATCGAATTGTTCAGACAGATCAAAAGCATATTTGACCATGTCATATGCTTCCTGTGAATCTGCTGGCTCAAGAACTGGAATATGTGCAAATCTTCCCCAGTATCGAGAGTCCTGTTCGTTTTGTGAAGAGGATAAACCCACGTCATCAGCAACAGCTATGACCAGGCCACCTTTAACACCGATCAAGGTCTGGGTCATTAAGGCATCTGATGCGACGTTTAATCCAACGTGTTTCATTGCGCAAAATGAACGGCTTCCAGCCAGAGAAGCGCCTATGGCGACTTCCAGGGAAACTTTTTCATTTACCGACCATTCGGTGTACATGTCTTTGTATTGGCTGGTGTATTCAAGAATTTCTGTAGAAGGAGTACCCGGGTAGGCTGCTGCAACTCTGCAACCTGCATCATAAGCACCGCGAGCTAAAGCCTCGTTGCCAGACATGAATGCGCGATCGCTGTTGGCTTCAGCGGAAGCCGATGAGATAGATTGGTCCAATTGTGGTTACCCCGGTACTTAACTTAATTTAAAAACAGTAATGTTGGCTATGTGCAGACGTTATTGCTGCGGTACTTTATTGTTGATTCGATTATCACTATGAAAACTGTGGGAAACATGACAGATGTCAAGTAATGATCAATTTTGATGGCTTATGTGATCAATCCAGTTGGGTAATTTTTAATCCAGCCTGTTTTAAAAGTTTTATCAGGCCATCTTTGCCGAGTAAATGAGCGCTGCCCACCAGTACCATTTCCGTTTCAGGTGTTTTAAGGTAATCCATTATTTGAGGTAGCCAGTTTAAATTTCGTTGTACCAATAATTGCTGGTAAACAGAATCGAATTCCTGTTGCATGGGTTTTACGAACAGTTCTTCCAGCTGAGTTACATCGCCTTTTTTCCAGCTTTCTACCATTATTGAAAACTGTGATGCCAAGGTGTCTATATCTTTCATGGTTTGCTGGATTATCTGGTCTTCCTGTCCCTCTCCCATGTGGGCAAGGAAATCGATTTGCTGCTGTAAACTCTCCAGTGCATGTGTTTTTTTATGATCCTGTTTAGCCTTGTTAAAATAATACTGATCTACTCCATGGCTGCCTGCACCCAGCTTTTTCAACTCAAGCAGTGTTAAGGTCATGGCGATCATTGAAGGTTTGAATCTTGAAAATTGTTGAATATTGAGATTGTTTTCACGTAAATAAGTTATCAGTTTTGCCTGGATTTGCGGAGATATTAAATCCTGCAGGATTTGGTTTTGATCCAGGGAAACCGCCTGCAACATCTGTTGTTGAAAAGCCGGGCTCTGGCTTTCACTGATATCGGTCTCAAAAGTCAGTATTTGTGATTGTTTGTAGGCTGATTCAAATGCGCTGGGTAAAGGGTGATCTGAAGCTCTTAGGACATGGATAGTACCGGCCAGAAATAAACGATTCTGTTCCGATTCAACCAGCCATACCGGGCTGGATGCAAATGCTGTTTGAATTGTTGATATGATTAATAAAAGAATAAATTTCAACAAGATTATTTCCTTATGAGAGTGTAAGACAGGTTGTTCAATATGCATTTGTAACATGCTTGTGTCAAAACTGATTTGCTCAATAATGGTTAAACCGACTAAAATAGCCGGCTAATTTTTTATTTTGTTTATTTACGATGGATTTCTCCCGACGTTTTGATGTGATTGTGATTGGTGGCGGCCATGCCGGTACCGAGGCTGCGCTTGCGTCTGCGCGAATGGGTGCGAGTACGTTATTGCTGACTCATAATATCGATACGCTTGGGCAGATGAGTTGCAATCCGGCCATCGGTGGTATTGGCAAAGGGCATCTGGTGAAAGAAATTGATGCATTGGGTGGTGTGATGGCGCTTGCCGCTGATAAAGCTGGCATCCAGTTTCGTATTTTAAATAGAAGAAAAGGACCTGCTGTTCGTGCTACTCGTGCCCAGGCTGATCGCCAGTTATATCGAAGTGCGATTCGTGAAGTGCTGGAAAACCAGCCGAACCTGTCATTGTTTCAGCAGCCAGTGGTTGATTTGATTGAGAGTAATGGGCGAATCGAAGGTGTGGTTACTGAAATGGGGCTTAACTTTTATGCATCCAAAGTGGTGTTGACGGTGGGCACATTTCTGGCCGGTAAGATTCATATTGGTCAGGCCAATTATAGTGGAGGCCGTGCGGGTGATCCTCCTTCAATCGCGCTGGCTGATCGCTTACGTGAGCGACCTTTTCGTATTGATCGCTTGAAAACAGGTACTCCAGCCAGGCTGGACCGTAAAACACTGGATTATTCTAAAATGCAGGAACAGCCAGGTGATGACCCGTTACCCGTATTTTCAACAATGGCATCGGTGGATATTCATCCACGTCAGGTAAGTTGTCATATCACTTACACCAGTGAGGAAACGCACGATATTATTCGCGGTGGCCTGGACCGATCGCCATTATTTACCGGTGAAATAGAAGGGACCGGTCCGCGTTATTGTCCTTCAATTGAAGATAAGGTGGTGCGTTTTGCAGATAAAACATCACACCAGATTTTTGTGGAACCGGAAGGATTGAATCTTTCTGAAGTTTATCCCAACGGCATATCGACCAGCCTGCCTTATGATATTCAGGAAGCACTGATTCATAGTATTCCGGGTTTTGAGCAGGCACATATTATTCGTCCCGGTTATGCTATTGAATATGATTTTTTTGATCCTCGTGATTTACGACCTGATTTACAGACTCGATTTTTTGAAGGGTTGTATTTTGCCGGCCAGATCAATGGAACCACGGGTTATGAGGAAGCGGCTGCGCAGGGTTTGATGGCGGGAGCCAATGCGGCGGCTGCGGTATTGGGTAAAGAGCCATTAAATTTTTCCCGTTCAGAAGCTTATATGGGTGTGCTGGTCGATGATTTAATTACCCGTGGAACGAATGAACCTTATCGTATGTTTACCAGTCGTGCCGAGTATCGTTTGATGCTGCGTGAAGATAATGCCGATTTGCGGCTGACTGATGCAGGTCGGCAGTTAGGTCTGGTCGATGACAAGCGCTGGACTGCTTTTAATGAACACCGGGAGCAGCTGGAATTATTGAGCCAGTCGCTGAAAGATAACTGGGTTCGTCCGGGGCAGCCATCTGAGGAAGCGCTCAAATCTTTGCTTGAAAAGCCGGTTGCCCGGGAATATCGCCTGTCTGAAATGCTGAAACGCCCAGAAATTGGAATTGATAACCTGATGCCGTTACTGAATACGGAGCTGACTTTTGATGC
The DNA here is from genome assembly GCA_018669845.1 of Gammaproteobacteria bacterium. Taxonomy (GTDB): domain Bacteria; phylum Pseudomonadota; class Gammaproteobacteria; genus JACNJF01. The sequence continues at coordinate 8,704 of JABHSO010000055.1, forward strand.
AAGAGTTCAGGAACAGGTAGAGATAAATAGTAAGTATTCCGGATATTTGTCACGTCAGCAGGATGAAATTAATAAAGCTCTTAAGCATGAATCTACCGAGCTTCCGGTTGAGCTGGATTATGAGCTGGTCAAAGGTTTGTCTAATGAAGTTCGTCAGAAGTTACAGGATGTACGTCCGGCAACCATAGGCCAGGCGGGACGTATCTCGGGTGTTACACCGGCTGCAATTTCTTTATTACTGGTGCATTTGAAGCGCCAGGCTCCAACGAATAAAACCGCATAATGTTAACTTCTTTATTACAAAAGGGTCTTTCAGAGATAAATCTTTCTTTTGAAGATTCTCAGATAGAGCAGCTAAAAGATTACCTGGAATTGCTGGTTAAATGGAATAAGGCCTATAACCTGACGGCGATAACTAACCCGCAAAAAATGGTGGCTTATCATGTGCTGGATAGTCTGGCGATCATTAATGAAATTCCTGAAAAGAGCTTTTGTCTTGATGTTGGCACAGGTGCGGGTTTACCGGGTATACCGCTTGCAATCATGTTGCCTGAGTCAAAATGGGTGTTGCTGGACAGCAATGGAAAGAAAACTCGTTTTGTGCAACAGGCAATTGCAAGTTGTGGGTTATCTAATGTTAATGTTGTGCACTCGCGTATTCAGGATTATCATGCCGACTCTTCATTCGATGTGATTGTCAGTCGGGCTTACTCGTCTGTCTCCGATTTTGTGTCTTCAGTGACTCCAATCTGGCAGGTCAATACACGTTTGATTACCATGAAAACTGAATTGAGCAAAGCTGAAAAGCAATCTCTGGATTCAGCAATCTATAAGTTAGAGATCAATCAATTACAGGTGCCGGGCATTGCTGAAAAACGCAGTTTGGTCACTATACAGCGACAGGATATATGACCAAAATTATCACAATTGCCAATCAAAAAGGTGGTGTTGGCAAAACCACAACCTGTGTCAACCTGGCAGCTTCACTGGCTGCCACCAAACGTCGTGTCTTACTGGTTGATATGGATCCGCAGGGCAATGCGACCATGGGCAGCGGAGTTGATAAAAATGAGCTGGAGTTCAGTGTCTGTGAAGTGCTGTTGGGTGAGAATACTGCTCAGCAAGTGACGCTAAAGGCACCGGAAGCGGGTTTTGATTTGTTGCCATCTAACGGGGATTTGACTGCTGCTGAAGTACAGCTGATGAATAAGATAGGTCGGGAGCGACAATTAACTCTGGCCCTTGAAACGGTTGCCGATAAATATGATTACATTCTGATCGATTGCCCGCCTTCATTGAATATGTTGACAGTTAATGCGCTGGTCGCTTCAAACGGCGTGGTTATTCCGATGCAGTGTGAGTATTACGCACTTGAAGGTTTAACTGCTTTGCTGGATACCATTGAGCAGATTCGTATTAGTGTAAACCCAAAAATCAAGATCGAGGGTCTGTTAAGGACGATGTATGACCCGCGAAATAATCTGTCTAACGATGTATCCAGTGAACTGGTGGAGCATTTTGGAGACACCGTTTACCGCACTGTAATTCCGCGCAATATTCGACTGGCTGAAGCGCCCAGTTTCGGGCAGCCAATTTTACAGTATGATAAAAACTCTCGTGGTTCTATGGCCTATCTGGCATTGGCTGGTGAAGTGTTGAGAAGAGATGCCAAGCAGCATCATTATGTGAATTAGGATCAGGTAGTAAAGATGGTAGCTAAGAAAAAAAGATTAGGCCGTGGTTTAGGCTCCCTGATCGGTAGCGTTCAGGAAATTACACAGGCCTCTGATGAGGAGATATCGACAGGGCTAACGGAACTTCCTATTGATAAAATTCAACGTGGTGAGTATCAGCCGCGTAAACATTTTGATGAAGAAGCATTGCAGGAGCTGGCAAACTCAATTTCTGCTCAGGGTGTTATTCAACCGATTGTGGTTAGAAAAGAAGGTTCTCATTATGAATTAATTGCGGGAGAGCGCCGTTGGAGAGCTTCTCAACTGGCTGGGCTGCAATCCATTCCTGCTGTTATTAAAGATATAGATACACAATCTGCAGCAGCGGTAGCACTGATTGAGAATATTCAGCGTGAAGATTTGAATCCTCTGGAAGAGTCTGTAGCGTTGCAACGTTTAATTGATGATTTTTCACTTACTCACATGCAAGTTGCCGAAGCTGTCGGGCGTTCACGAGTGGCTGTCAGTAATTTATTAAGGTTGTTGGAGCTTGCAGAACCGGTAAAAGATCTGGTCAATAAGTCATTACTAAGTATGGGGCATGCCCGGGCGTTATTGGCGTTGCCGCAAAATGAACAGCCTGAGATTGCCCGTGTTGTGGTCAATAGAGGTTTATCGGTGCGTGAAACAGAAGCATTGGTGAAGAAGACATTGTCTCCTGCTCCTAAAAAACCAGAGAAACCCGAGACTGATCCTGATATTCAGCGTCTGGAGCAAAAAATCAGTGACAGTTTATGTACTGAAGTAAAGATAAAGGCAGGCGGGAAAAAGGGTGTTGGTCAGCTTGTTATTAATTTCCATAATAATGAAGAACTGGATGGGATATTGCAGCATTTTCTGGATAAATAGTTCAGAAAGATATTAATAAGTATTTCCTTATATATTTATTTTTTATTAGATGCTTAATTTTTTTGATTGTCTGATTGATTCTTGTCAAACAACTCCTTATAATTCGCTCCGCATTAACGAGGGATCAAGGCTTGCGCGATGTAGTTTAGAGCGATGAAGTCTCAAATCCAGTATTTGCTAACAGTTCAGTTAATTATTTTGCTAATTTATTGTCTGCTGATCTACTTATTTAGATTAGGCGATGTATTTTCGGCATTGACTGGATGTCTGGCAAGTTTACTTCCGAGCGTTTATTTTAGTTATAAAATGTTACGGCAGTTAGATAATAATAATGCAGTTGAGTGGCTAAGTTATACATACCGATCTGATGTTAGTAAGTGGTTGATGGCAGGCATAATATTTGCGTTAGCTTTCACCTCAGATTACCAGTGGGATCCATTAATTTTATTTGTCGGTTATTTGTTAGTTCAAATGTCCGGCGTGTTTGTGCCAATTTTTTATAAAGGTAAATAGTCTGCTATGTCAGGTTACGAAACATCAGCCGAATATATCAAGCATCATCTGACCAATCTGACGTTTGGTCATACTGAGCAGCATGGCTGGGGCATTGCGCACAGTGCTACAGATATTGCTGAGATGGGTTTCTGGTCTATTAACCTGGATTCAATGGGCTTTTCTATTGGCCTGGGCGTTTTGTTTCTGTGGTTTTTTCGTAAGATTGGTCGATCTGCGACGGCAGGTGTTCCTTCCGGTTGGCAAAACTTTGTCGAAATGTTGTTTGAGTTCATCGATGAATCTGTACGCGGTTCATTTTCGGGAAAAAATCCATTGATAGCACCTTTATCGCTGACTATCTTTGTGTGGGTATTTCTAATGAATTTTATGGATTTACTGGCAGTTGATCATATTCCTTTTCTGGCTAGCGCAATTGGCATACCTTATTTAAAGATTGTTCCATCAACGGATCCGAATATCACGTTTGGACTGTCGTTGTCGGTTTTCGCTCTGACGCTTTATTACAGCTTTAAGTTTAAAGGTGCTGGTGGTTTTTTTGCTGAATTAGCATTTCACCCGTTTCCAAAATTTATGATGCCAATTAATCTGTTGCTCGAAGGAGTAACATTGATCGCCAAACCGATCTCATTGGCTTTACGTTTGTTCGGTAATATGTATGCCGGAGAAATGATATTTATACTGATTGCTTTAATGTACGGCGGTGGCTGGGCATTAGGGTTGTTTGGTGGGGTTTTACAATTGGGCTGGGCCATTTTCCACATCCTGATCATTACGTTACAGGCGTTTATCTTTATGACGCTGACCATCGTATATCTGGATATGGCATCCCAGGAATCACACTGATAAATTGTTACTAATTTTTCAGGCTTAATTTTTTATTATTATATATTTCTATTAGGAGACATTCATGGAATCTGCTCTGCTTTATATTGCTGGTGCAATTATGATGGGCTTAGGTGCGTTAGGTGCTGCGGTTGGTATCGGTGTTTTAGGTGGTCGCTTTCTTGAAGGTGCGGCGCGTCAGCCTGAACTTATTCCCATGCTACGTACACAATTCTTCATCGTAATGGGTCTTGTTGACGCGGTACCAATGATTGCAGTTGGTCTGTCTATGTACATTATGTTCGCTGTTGCGTAAGCAATAATTGTTTAAACTCTATTTGAGGACAGCGATATGAATTTCAATGCTACATTAATCGGACAAAGTATTACTTTTATACTGTTTGTCTGGTTCTGCATGAAATATGTCTGGCCGCCATTAATGACGGCATTGGAAGAGCGTAAGGCTAAGATTGCTGATGGTCTGGCGGCTGCAGAAAGGGGTCAGAAAGATCTTAAACTTGCACAGTCCAGAGCTGGCGATAACCTTAAAGAATCCAAGCAACAGGCTCAGGAAATCATCAATCAAGCTCAGAAAAGAGCTGGTGAGATTGTTGATGAAGCCAAAGATATTGCACGCGAAGAAGCTGATAAAATTAAAGTCGCGGCAACATCAGACATAGAGCAGCAAATAAACTCGGCACGTGAGCAATTGCGTAAAGAAGTTTCAGCTATTGCACTGGCAGGCACTGAACAGATTCTCAAACGTGAAGTGAATGCAGCTACTCACGGCAAAGTGCTTGACGATTTAATGGCGCAAATTTAGGTATTAATAATGTCTGATTTTGAAACTGCCGCCCGACCCTACTCTAAAGCAATTTATGAACTTGCGGTCGAACAAAAGAACTTGCCATTCTGGTCTGATGTTCTTCAGTTAGCTGCTCAAGTTGCTGCTGAAGAGGAAATGGAAACTCTCATTACTTCGCCTTCTATCAATGGGGCACAGTTAATAGAGATTTTTACTTCTGTGTTGTCTTCTGTAGAAGGTGCACCTGAGATAAACCAGGAAGTACAAAATATGATGCGCCTGCTGGTCGAAAATGACCGTATGCTTTCATTACCTGCAATTTATGAAGGTTTTGAAACACTGAAGCAGGCTGCTGATGGAAGTATTGAGGTTAAAGTGACTTCTGCCAGAAAGCTGACAATCAAGCAGGAAAAGGCGATAGCCAGTCAGTTGAAAAAGAGACTGGGCAAAGAGGTTAGTATTTCATCTGAAATCGACCAATCATTGATTGCCGGTGCCATTATAAGGGCGGGTGATCTGGTTATTGATGGTTCTGCACTTGGGCGACTGAGTAAGCTGACCTCAATTTTGAATAAATAACACTGAATTTATGAATTCTAACTGTTGAATTCTTTAATATGAACATGGGATCACGTTATGCAACTTAATCCGTCAGAAATTAGCGAACTGATAAAAGAGCGAATCAAGAACTTTGAAAGCGCTGCAGAAGCTAGAACAGAGGGTACTGTCGTCAGTTTGACCGATGGTATCGCGCGCGTCCATGGGCTCGCAGATGCTATGTCCGGTGAAATGATAGAGTTTCCCGGTGATACTTATGGTATGGCCCTGAACCTTGAAAGAGATTCAGTTGGTGCCGTAATTTTAGGTTCTTATCAACACCTTTCTGAAGGTGACACTGCGAAATGTACCGGCAGAATTCTTGAAGTACCTGTGGGTGAAAAGCTGCTGGGTCGTGTGGTTAACTCTTTGGGTGAGCCCATTGATGGTAAGGGTCCTATCGGTAGTGAAGAGTTTTCTCCGATTGAAAAAGTGGCTCCAGGTGTAATCGAAAGAAAATCTGTTGATCAGCCTGTTCAAACAGGGTTAAAAGCGATTGATGCGATGGTTCCTGTAGGTAGAGGGCAGCGTGAATTGATCATCGGTGATCGTCAAACAGGTAAATCGGCTGTTGCGATTGATGCCATCATCAACCAGAAGGGAACTGGCGTTAAATGTATCTATGTTGCTGTAGGACAGAAAGCGTCAACAGTTGCTAACGTGGTTCGTAAGCTGGAAGAGCACGGTGCAATGGAACATACCATTGTTGTTGCGGCGACGGCTTCTGATTCGGCTGCTTTACAGTATATTGGTCCTTACGCTGGATGTTCCATGGGTGAGTATTTCAGAGATAGAGGCGAAGATGCACTTATTATTTATGATGACCTGACTAAACAGGCCTGGGCTTACCGTCAGGTATCTCTGTTGTTACGTCGTCCTCCAGGACGTGAAGCTTATCCCGGTGATGTTTTCTATCTCCATTCACGTTTACTTGAGCGCGCAGCTCGTGTTAACGAAGAATATGTAGAAAAATTTACGAACGGTAAGGTTAAAGGTAAAACAGGTTCATTAACGGCTCTACCTATTATCGAAACTCAGGGTGGTGACGTATCAGCATTTGTACCAACCAATGTTATTTCGATTACAGATGGCCAGATATTTCTGGAATCTGATCTGTTTAATGCTGGTATACGTCCAGCAATAAACGCAGGTCTGTCTGTATCTCGTGTAGGTGGTGCGGCACAAACCAAAATTATTAAAAAGCTCGGTGGTGGTGTTCGTCTGGCATTGGCTCAATATCGTGAGCTTGCTGCATTCTCTCAGTTTGCATCAGATCTTGATGAAGCGACGCGTAAGCAGTTAGAACGTGGTCAAAGTGTAACTGAGCTGATGAAACAGAAGCAGTATTCTCCTTTATCCGTTGCAGAAATGGGGATCTCGCTATTTGCCGCAAATGAAGGCTACCTGGATGATGTTCCGGTTAAAAAAGTTGTTGAATTTGAACTGGCTTTACATGCACATGTGAAATCTAACTTTGCTGATTTACTCGATACGATTAATGAGTCGGGTGACTACAATGATAAAATTGTGTCGGGAATGAAAGAAGCCATCGAAGATTTCAAAGCAAACGGTGTTTATTAAGGATACTTGTTAAAGGTGCTTAGAGAATAAATTATGGCTGGTGCTAAAGAGATAAGAACCAAGATCAAGAGTGTTCAGAACACTTCCAAGATCACAAAAGCCATGGAAATGGTTGCGGCCAGTAAAATGCGTCGTGCTCAGGAAAGAATGAAGGCAGCTCGTCCTTATGCTGAAAAAATCAGAAAAGTGGTCGGGCATGTAGGAAGCTCTCATCCTGAGTATAAACACCCTTTTCTGATTGAGCGTCCAGTTAAAAAAGTGGGAATGATTGTTGTTTCTACTGATCGTGGATTATGTGGTGGATTGAATATAAATTTATTCAAGAAAGGGTTAAACCAGTTAGATGAATGGGAAAAACAGAAAGTTGAAATTGAAGTAGTGACTCTTGGTGGTAAGGGTTTGAGCTTCTTCAAGCGCATTGGCGCGAAAATAGTAGCCGAAGCCAGTCATTTAGGTGACAAGCCTGAAATTACCGATATTATCGGGTCTGTACAGGTGCTGTTGAAAAATTATGAAGATGGTGAAATTGATGAGATCTATCTGTTAGGTAATAGTTTCGTTAATACCATGACTCAAAAAGCTGAAATCCATAAGCTGGTCCCGGTTGTGCCATCCACTGATGATGAACTTAAACATCACTGGGATTATATTTATGAACCTGATTCCAAAGAAGTTCTGGATAACTTACTAGAACGTTACATAGAATCAATAGTTTACACTTCTGTAGTTGAAAATGTAGCCTGTGAAATGGCTGCTCGTATGGTTGCTATGAAGAGTGCAACGGATAATGCCGGTGATTTGATAAAAGAGTTGCAGCTGATTTATAACAAGGAACGTCAGGCAGCTATTACACAAGAAATTAGTGAAATTGTTAGCGGCGCATCTGCCGTTTAAACTTATTTTGAACATATTTATTTTTAAGAGGATTCAAGCATGAGTACTGGAAATATCGTGGAAGTAATCGGCGCTGTCGTCGACGTAGAATTTCCTCGTGACTCTGTACCTAAGGTATATGACGCATTAAATATTGCTGATGCAGATAACCTGACTCTGGAAGTACAGCAGCAACTGGGTGATGGTGTCGTTCGTACTATTTCCATGGGTTCTTCAGAGGGATTGCGTAGAGGTTTGGAAGTTACAAATACTGGTTCACCTATTCAGGTTCCCGTAGGCAAAAAAACTCTGGGTCGCATAATGGATGTACTGGGTAATCCAGTGGATAATGCAGGGCCTATTGGTGCTGAAACAACAATGCCTATCCATCGTCTGCCTCCAGCTTATGACGAGCAGTCAACAGCGACAGAAATTCTGGAAACAGGTATTAAGGTTATCGACTTAATTATGCCGATTGCCAAGGGCGGAAAAATTGGTTTGTTTGGTGGTGCGGGTGTTGGTAAAACCGTTACACTGATGGAGCTTATTCGAAATATCGCAGTAGAGCACTCTGGTTTCTCAGTATTTGCGGGTGTTGGCGAACGTACTCGTGAAGGAAATGACTTTTATCATGAAATGTCAGAAGGTGGCGTTTTAGATAAAGTTTCCCTGGTTTACGGTCAGATGAATGAGCCTCCTGGAAACAGATTACGTGTAGCCCTTTCTGGGTTAACCATGGCGGAATATTTCCGTGATGAAGGTAGAGATGTACTGATGTTTATCGATAATATTTATCGTTACACTCTTGCAGGTACTGAAGTGTCTGCACTGTTAGGACGTATGCCATCAGCGGTGGGTTATCAGCCTACACTTGCTGAAGAAATGGGCGCATTACAGGAACGAATTACTTCGACTAAAACGGGTTCAATCACTTCCTTTCAGGCCGTATATGTTCCTGCGGATGATTTAACCGATCCATCTCCTGCAACGACTTTTGCTCACCTTGATGCGACACTGGTACTATCCAGACAAATTGCTGAATTAGGAATATATCCTGCGGTTGATCCACTGGATTCTACTTCTCGAATTCTTGATCCCAATGTTGTCGGTTCTGAGCATTATGATACTGCTCGTGCAGTTCAGGGTACGTTACAGCGCTACAAAGAATTGAAAGATATTATTGCGATTCTGGGTATGGATGAATTATCTGAAGAAGATAAACAGGCAGTTGCCCGTGCTCGTAAAATTCAGCGTTACCTGTCTCAGCCATTTTTCGTGGCAGAAGTATTCACCGGTGCTACCGGTAAATACGTTAGTCTAAAAGATACTATTGCTGGTTTTCAGGCTATTGTAGACGGTGATATGGATCAATATCCTGAGCAGGCTTTCTATATGGTTGGAAGTATAGATGAAGTTGCTGAAAGAGCTAAATCGCTTTAATCGGACGCACTCTAAAAGAGGTTCTTAATTATGTCGATGACAATACATGTTGATATCGTAAGTGCCGAAGAGCAAATATTCTCTGGCCTTGCAGAAATGGTTTTTGCGCCTGCGATAATGGGTGAAGTTGGTATTGCTCCACGACATACGCCATTAATATCCCCACTTAAGCCAGGTGAAGTAAGACTGGATCTAGGTGATGGAAAAGAAGAGTTCTTCTTTATATCGGGTGGTGTACTTGAGGTGCAGCCACACGTTGTAACCATTTTGTCTGATACAGCCATACGTGCTCATGATCTGGATGAAGCAGCAGCTATTGAAGCTAAAAAACGTGCGGAAGAAGCATTATCTGATCAAAAATCTGATATTGATGTCGCCAAAGCGAGAGCTGAAATTGCATCAGCAGCTGCTCAAATAGCGGCGATACAGAAGCTTAAGATTAATCGTTAACTAAACCTGGTTCACATATTGACAAAAAGGGAGCATTTGCTCCCTTTTTTTTGGCTTAAATTTTCGACTAAAATATAAAATAGTTTATTCTGTTCGTTATAAAAAATTACATCGTAAAAAGGAAAGCATCATGTCACTAAGTATAGTAATTCTTGCAGCCGGTAAAGGCAGCAGGATGAAATCAAATAAGCCGAAGGTTATCCATGATGTAGCTGGTAAACCAATGCTTCAGCATGTAGTCGACACCAGTAAATCATTAAACCCGGAACAAGTTATTGTTGTGATAGGGCATGAGTCTGAGCAAGTTATTGAAACTATGCAGGGGCAGAATTTAATTTTTGTAGAGCAAGTCGAACAATTGGGGACTGGTCATGCCGTTTTGCAATGCCATGATGAATTAAAACCGGGAAATGATATTTTGGTCTTATATGGAGATGTGCCATTAATTAGGCTTACTACTTTAGAAGAATTGATCGTTAAAGGTCAAAAAGATAATGTAGTTTGTTTGTTAAGTTTTGATGCTGCAAATCCTACTGGTTATGGACGAATTGTTCGAGATGAAAGTGGAAATGTAACAGCAATAGTTGAGGAGAAGGATGCCAGTGATGATGTTAGAAAACTTACAGAATCTAACTCTGGTATTTTATATATTAGGGGTAGTGAGTATGGTGAACTACTGTCTGAACTTGATGCTGATAATGCCCAAAAAGAATATTATCTGACCGATGTTGTTAAGCATGCGGTTAATAAAAATCATAATGTTGCAGCCGTTATTTGTGGTGATGAAAGTGAAGTATTAGGAGTGAATAACCAGCTTCAACTTGCAGAAATTGAAACTATTTATCGTAGAAGAAGAGCTGAAAGCCTGATGTCCCAGGGTGTTAAAATTGTAGATCCTGCCAGAATAGATATCAGAGCTGAGGTCATAGCTGGACAGGATGTAGTGATAGATGTGAACTGCGTTCTTGAAGGACAAATAGAGCTAGAAGATGGTGTTGAAATAGGTGCAAATTGTGTACTAAAAGACTGTAAGATTGGACGAAATACTAAAGTTCAACCAATGTGTATCATCGATCAATCAGAAATTGGTGAAAACAATGATATTGGACCTTTTGCCAGGATTAGACCAGAAACTAAAACCCTTAATAAAGCCAAAATAGGAAATTTCGTAGAAGTTAAAAAATCAGTTATTGGGGAAGGTAGTAAGGTAAATCATCTCACATACATTGGTGATACAGAAATGGGAACTGATGTAAATATCGGGGCAGGAACAATAACCTGTAATTATGATGGAGCCTTTAAACACAAAACAATTATTGAAGATGGTGTTTTTGTTGGGTCAGATACGCAATTAGTTGCACCAGTTCGAATTTCAAAAAATACAACAATTGGTGCAGGTTCGACTATAACTAAAGATACTCCTGAAGGTGAGTTATCATTTTCTAGAGCAAAACAAGTAAGTATTAGTGGTTGGATAAGGCCGTCAAAAAATAAATAAAAATAATTACTGAATATATTTAAAAGAGACTAAAAACATGTGTGGAATAGTAGGTGCTTTAGCGCAAAGAGATGTCAGTTCAATCCTGGTTGAAGGATTAAGGAGGTTAGAATATCGAGGATATGATTCTGCCGGCATAGCTGTGATTAATGACTCCGGGCTGGAACGCTTCCGATCTCTCGGCAAAGTTCAACAGATGGCTAATAAAATTCCAGATAATCAACATGGACGGATTGGCATAGCGCATACTCGATGGGCAACACATGGTGAGCCGTCGGAGCAAAATGCCCATCCACATTTTTCAAATGACAGAATTGCCGTAGTTCATAATGGGATTATTGAAAACTATAAAGAGTTAAGGGAGGAGCTGAAAAGTTCCGGTTATATATTCAGTTCAGAAACAGATACTGAAGTAATCGCTCACCTGGTTGACAGTTGTTATACAGATAACCTGTTAAGAGCGGTTCAGCAGGCAACAGCAAAACTTGAAGGTGCTTATGCTCTGGCAATAATAGCTCTGGATTCTGCAGATGAATTGGTAGCATGCCGTAAAGGAAGTCCATTGGTACTTGGTATTGGCTTTGAAGAAAATTTTGTTGCGTCAGATGTTTCTGCTTTGCTGCCTGTAACATCCAGATTCCTCTATCTTGAAGAAGGTGATTTTGCTGTTTTAAAAGGTAAAGGCTATCAAGTTTATGGTTCTGATGGACTTGAAAAAGAGCTGGATATTAATGTATCTGAACTAACCAGTGATTCAGTTAACAAAGGTAAGTTCAGACATTTCATGCTTAAGGAGATCTATGAACAGGCTTCAGCAATATCAGACTGTCTTGAAGGTAGAATCACTGATAGTGATGTTCTGGATGCGATATTTGGTCCCGGTTCGGATGAAATATTTAGCAAAGTAGAAAATATTCAAATTATTGCATGTGGAACAAGTTATCACGCAGGTTATGTGGCCAAATACTGGTTAGAAGATATTTTATCCATTCCATGCCAGATTGAAGTAGCCAGTGAGTTTAGATATAGAAAGGCAGTCGTTCCGAAAAACACATTGTTTGTAACTCTTTCTCAATCGGGTGAAACTGCAGATACTTTAGCGGCACTTCGAGATATTGAAGGTAAAAATTATTGCGGTAGTTTAAGTATTTGTAATGTTCCCGAAAGTTCACTGGTTCGTGAGTCAGATCTGGTATTGATGACAAGGGCAGGTCCAGAGATTGGGGTAGCATCTACAAAAGCTTTTACTACTCAGTTAGTTGCCATGATCTTAATGGTGATAACTATCGGTAAGACAAAAGGAATGGATGCTGCTTTGCTTAAGGAAATTGTAACTGAGTTAAATGAGCTTCCGGGTAAGGTAGAAAGCTTGTTTAAGCTTGATGAAAAAATTAAAATTGTTGCTGAAGATTTCATCGATAAAAACGATGCTTTATTTTTAGGGCGTGGAGAACATTATCCAATAGCTATGGAAGGTGCTTTGAAGTTAAAAGAAATTTCCTATATTCATGCGGAGGCTTACCCTGCGGGTGAGTTGAAACATGGGCCTTTGGCCCTGGTAGATGCTGATATGCCTATCATAGTTGTTACACCAAATGATGAGCTGCTAGAAAAGTTACACTCGAATATGCAAGAAGTTAAGGCACGGGGCGGACGTCTTTATGTGTTTGCACATAAAGGAGTCAGTATTAATGAAGATTCAGATGATGTTGTCATTGGAATGAAATGCACCGCTAAATGGACGACTCCAATTTTATCTACAATTCCTTTACAGTTACTGAGCTATCATGTGGCTGTTCAGAGAGGCACCGATGTTGATCAACCAAGGAACCTGGCAAAATCTGTAACGGTTGAATAGTTTGCCTTGGTCTCGCACCATTGACTAGGAAAAATTAAGTCTGTTCCTTAGCAATTAAGTCTGTACCGAATCGACGATTAGTAAATTAAGTCTGTTTTTTTGGGTGGATTGACTTTTTATGGGGGGACCATTGACTAAAAATCAATTGATCCCTTGAAATGCTGATCTAGATAAATTGGTCCGCAACCTGGCGAATTAATCCGTACCCTGTTTTTCCATACAGACAATGCCTTCGCTCCTCTGTATACTATTTCAATGGATATACAATCACTAAGTACTCCTGAGCGCATCCTTTTGGCAGAAGAGCTGTGGGACAGTGTCCGCACCAAGTCTGATGAAATAGAAGTGACTCCTGAGCAAATCGAATTATTGGAAAGCAGACTTACGGCTTTGGCATCCGATGGCGATACCTGGGAAAACGTCAAAAAACATGTAATCGCTGGATAGTGATTTACTACGCATTATCCATTCGGAAGGAAGCCTAAGCAGATATTGCCGAAGCCTACCAATATTACGAAAGCTGTCGAACAGATCTCGGATCAGATTTCGTACTTTGCATTGAAGAATCGCTAGCAAGAATCCAGAAAAATCCAAAGCAGTACAAGCGAATATATAAAAGAGTACACCGGGCGCTTGTGAGAAGATTTCCTTTTGGCATCTACTATGTCATAGATCAGGAGAATATTTCAGTAATTGGTGTATTACATGCTAGAAAAAATCCACTGCACTGGCAGTCGCGTTCATAGGATTGTTTCCAAATACCCAATATACGAGGCTCCCACAGGATAGGAAAACAGTATCAAGGCTATGGACTTTTAATCAATTGGTCGGGCGTTCGAATCGCCCACGGCCCACCATTTTTCTGAAA
>JABHSO010000061.1 GCA_018669845.1 Gammaproteobacteria bacterium
AGAATGGGTAAAAAAATACTGTTTGTAGATGATTCTGCTTCAATGCGGCAAGTTGTGGGCATTGCATTAAAAAATGCAGGGTATGATGTGGAAACCGCTGTTGATGGCCAGGATGCTGTGGGTAAACTCTCTGAAAGATTCGCTGCTATTGTGACTGATTTAAATATGCCGAATATGAATGGTATCGAATTTATTAAAGCAGCAAAGTTAAATGCGAATAATAAGTTTGCCCCCATAATCATGCTAACCACAGAATCGTCAGATGCGATGAAAAAGCAAGGGCAGGCGGCTGGCGCTAAAGTATGGATAATTAAACCTTTCAAGCCTGATCAATTGATCGGTGTGTTGGCCAAGCTCATACCTTAAGTCAGAAATTTTATTTCAAGTAGTAATGGCCAATATTACAGATGTAACGGTCTCTGATGAACCGCTTTATTGGGACCATCGTTTTAAACGGCATACTATCAAGCTGTTGCCCGGTGATTTTGATGTTGTCAATGGTGAAGAAATGCTGGTAACCGTTTTAGGTTCCTGTGTTGCTGCCTGCATCCGAGATACAAAAAGTGGCATTGGTGGCATGAACCATTTTTTATTGCCTTCTGAAAAAAACAAAAAATCAAAAGCATGGAATGATTATGATTCTGCCGCAACCCGGTATGGGGACCTGGCGATGGAACAACTGATTAATAAAATAGTAGCTCTGGGTGGGAAAAGAGAAAACTTTGAAGCTAAAATATTTGGTGGAGCTAGAATGTTTGCAACTTCATTTTCTGATATAGGTGGAAAAAATATTGAGTTTGTCACTCATTATCTAAAAACTGAAAGAATAAGAGTCTCAAGTAATGACATAGCTGGAGTCCATGCCCGTAAAGTCTATTACATTCCAAGCTCTGGTGATGTTTTCTTAAAACGAATAACAAAAACAAATAACGATACTATCCAGAATAGAGAAAAGAAATACCTTAAAGAAGCCCGGAAAGCCCGTACAACTGCAGATATTAGTTTCTTCTAACAATTTGGTTGAGTCTTTAGGCAGGGTGCGCCATGCGTACCATCAACGTTGGTGTCAACATTCATTGGTGCGCACGGGGCACCCTACAACATTAAGCTTCTAATTATGGCGTTTCAAGGGTGGTTGAATCCAGCTTTAATTCTTCAACCCTTTTTTCCAGCTGCTCAAGTTTTTCGCGAGTGCGTGCCAGCACCTTTGTCTGAATATCAAACTCTTCTCGACTGACAAAGTCCATTTTAGTTAACTGCTGTTGCAGTAGCTTCTTTAATTTATCATCAAAATCATCTTTAACCTGCCTGATACCGGGCGGTAAAAGTGATTCAATTTTATCGGCAAGTTGGTTGATTTTATGGGCTTGCATGTTTGCTGTCCTATTATGGTGCTACAAAAAGTTTAAAGCGCACCATATTGGTGCATCCAGTTTGAGGTGGTGCAAAGAATTGTGCCATTTTTGCCTCTAAATGTCTTCTTAATATTCTAACTCTTTGAAAATAAAGAGTAAATATCTTGTTGGTATACTATTCGCATTAGTCATCCTGTGAATTTTTTTTATTAACAGGAGATATTTCTATGAAAATGGTGACTGCCATTATTAAACCCTTCAAGCTGGATGACGTGCGTCAGGCACTGTCAGAAATCGGCGTTCAAGGTGTAACCGTATCTGAAGTTAAAGGTTTCGGACGTCAAAAAGGTCATACAGAGCTGTATCGTGGTGCAGAGTATGTTGTTGATTTCCTTCCCAAAGTAAAAATGGAATTAGCTATCGATGATTCATTACTGGATCAAACTATCGAAGCAATTACAGCTAAAGCTAACACTGGCAAGATTGGTGATGGCAAGATTTTTGTAACTGAAATTGAACAGGCTATTCGTATTCGTACGAGTGAGTCTGGTCCAGAAGCTCTATAGGAGATTATGATGGAAGATCAAATTTTTCAATTACAGTATGCATTAGATACCTTTTACTTTCTGGTATGTGGCGCGTTAGTTATGTGGATGGCAGCAGGTTTTGCCATGTTAGAAGCAGGTCTGGTTCGTTCTAAAAATACCACTGAAATTTTAACCAAAAATGTTGTGCTGTTTGCTATTGCCTGTACGGCTTACATGGTAGTCGGTTATGACTTAATGTATGACGGCGGTGTTTTCCTTAGTGGTATAGGAACTGAAGGTGCCAAAGATGGCGAAGCCATGGTAGCTGCGGCCTTAGCGGCCTCTAAAAAAGCTGGCTTCGATGGTAGTTCTGTTTACTCTGATGCTTCCGACTTTTTCTTTCAGGTTGTCTTTGTAGCTACAGCGATGTCTATTGTTTCTGGTGCGGTTGCAGAGCGTATGAAATTATGGGCATTCATGGCTTTTGCTGTTGTGATGACTTCTTTTATCTACCCAATGGAAGGTAGCTGGACATGGGGCGAAAAACCTGTTTTTGGTTTATTTAGCCTGGGTGATGATTTTGGTTTTACTGACTTTGCTGGTTCCGGGATCGTGCATATGGCTGGTGCTGCAGCTGCTTTAGCGGGTGTTTTATTACTAGGTGCTCGTAAAGGTAAATACGGTGCTAACGGCCAGGTTAATGCAATTCCTGGTGCAAACTTACCCATGGCTACTTTAGGAACATTCATTTTATGGATGGGCTGGTTTGGTTTTAACGGTGGTTCTGTGTTGAAACTGGGTGATATTGCTAACTCAAATGCAGTAGCGGTAGTTTTTCTCAACACTAATGCCGCTGCTGCTGGTGGTGTTGTTGCTGCTCTGGTCGTTGCCAAGTTATTATTCGGTAAGGCTGATTTAACCATGATCTTAAACGGTGCATTGGCTGGTCTGGTTGCGATTACTGCTGGACCTGATACGCCTACAGCGTTGATGGCTACTGTAATCGGTGCTGTTGGTGGTGTGATAGTTGTATTTTCTATCCTGACACTTGATAAAATGAAGATTGATGATCCTGTTGGTGCTATCTCTGTTCACGGTGTAGTTGGCCTGTGGGGACTACTGGCTGTTCCATTAACTAATTCTGGTACTACATTTACTGGTCAGTTAGTCGGTGCTGCGACTATATTTATCTGGGTATTTGGCGCCAGTTTCATTACCTGGTTTATCCTGAAGATGGTTATGGGTATTCGTGTAAGCGAAGAAGAAGAGTATGAAGGTGTTGATATCGCTGAATGCGGTATGGAAGCCTATCCTGAGTTTACTATGAAGTAATTTGTAGTTACTTAATCTCTGAGAAAAAGGGCGCTTTATGCGCCCTTTTTTTTGTTTAGTTAAAAGGTGCCTGAGTAGTAGGGTGCGCCGTGCGCACCATTTCAAAATTCACTAATAATGGTGCGCGCGGCACACCCTACGAATATGATTAAAAATATTAGCGATATCTAATATAGTTTTATAGTGTCTGCTTTGTTATCATGCGCGCAACATACACAGGAATAACTCATGCGACTTCTTACATCATTTATCGGTTTTGTACTGGCAATAGTTGTTACTATTTTTATTTTTGC
>JABHSO010000054.1 GCA_018669845.1 Gammaproteobacteria bacterium
CAATTCGTAAATGATATAGCCTTATGCAAAAGATACGGCATATCAAAATCATCCATAAGAAGAAGAGTTCAGGACGGAACACTTCCGCCACCTGTAAAAATCGGCAATTTAAAACGCTGGAGGCTGGCTGATTTAGACAGCAACGATGAACAGCTTGAATATGTAAAGCCCGGGGAGGTTCAATCATGAGCCAGCCCAACCGACAAGAAAACATCTTCATTGAAAATATCCCTGATACTGAATATCACAAGCCTGATGGTTTTATATCTTCCAGCCAGTGTAAGACCATATTAAAAAGCCCGGCACATTTTCAGAATGATCTATATACAGAGCACACAACCACCCCCGCTCTGAATATTGGATCAGCAGCCCATTACTTAATCCTTCAGCCGGAAGAATATCCCAACCAGGTAGCCCACTTACCGGAAGGTATCAATCGACGCACCAAAGCAGGTAAGGCAGAATATACTGAGTTTGAGCAACAGGCCGAAGGCAAGATAGTCCTGAAAGCTGATGAAGTGGCACAGGTTGCACAGATGGCTGATGCTGTCAATGCTCACCCGTTAGCCAGCAAACTTCTAAAAAATGGAAAGGCCGAAGTCAGCGGATATTATCAGGATGAAACAGGGGCAAATTGTAAGATCAGGCCGGACTATTTGCGACAGGATCAGCATGTAATTAGTGACCTTAAAACCTCCCTCGATGCCAGCCCGGAAGGGTTCCCCCGACAAGCTGCAAACTTCAAATATCACTTATCAGCCGCTATGTATGCACACGGCTATAAAGCCATAACCGGGCATGACCTGGAAGCCTTTATTTTTGTGGTAGTCGAAAAAAGCCCCCCGTATAACTTAGCAGTTTATGAGATGGATCAGGAGTCTATGCAGGCCGGTTACCGACTGTACAGAAAGGCTATTGATATCTTCAATGAATGCACCCGTTTAAATCAATGGCCGGGCTATTCAGAAAACCTCCAGACCTTAACCCTTCCCAAATACGCCACCATGAACCCCGAGGTATAACCCACATGAAAACCTTTACTAAATCAGAATCAGATTTTGAATTACCAGCAGCAGGAACCACCACAGCAATACTTACTCAAATGGCTTTTGTGGGTAAACAGAAATCAGTTTACCAGGGACAGGAGAAAATCAGGGACATAGTAAGGTTAGGCTATGAATTGCCAGACTTGACCGGGCAGGATGGTTACCCCCTGGCAATTTTTGAAGAACTGACCGTCAGCTTCAATGAAAAGGCCAAGCTATACCAGCGCGTTAAATCACTGAATGGAGGACGGGAACCGGCGGAAGGTTCCGAACTTCGTGGATTAATGGGGAGTGGTGCACTAATAACCATAGCTCACACTGTAAAAGGTGACAGAACCTATGCAAATATAGAAATGTTAACCCCTATGCCTGCCAGTATGCCGACACCACAGGCAAAGGCAGAGCTTTTATATTTTGATATTGATGAACCCGACAAGGAAACTTATGAACTGTTACCCCCTCGCACTAAAAAACTGATACAGGAACGAATCAGAACGGAGGTAGCACCAGCACCCATACAGCAACAACCCCAGGCACAGCCCCCACAGCCTGAAAAATTTGATGATATCCCTTTTTGAATCATGGAACAGTCAACCACACACAGCCCCCGCCAATTCAGGCGGGAGCATTCAGGGCTGCAACAACGTCTAACCGGATCAACTGACCTTCATCACCTGGCATTGTCAGAAATGCAGGGGCAGGGGTTCCCGTTTCAATCCCTTAAGGTGAATACCGGGGCGCAGTGGCAGCGTGACAAAAAACAACCTTCATTCTGGTACAAAGCTGATGAAGGTATCAGTAATGGGTATCCCTGGCTACAGGTAAGCGCGGGAGATTATCGGGAAACAGGTGGAGAAAATAAAGCTACCTATGTTTATAAATCGTGGGACCAGGGGCAAAGTGAAATACCCGACCATGAGCGCGTACAAATTGAGCAGGAGTTAGCACAGCGAAAGATTCAGGACGAAGCCACAAGGCAGGCAGAACAGGCAGCAGGCCGGATAATAGCACTCACCCGGTGGAATAATGCTAAAGCAGTACCGGAGCAATACGAACACCCGGCATTAAACAGGCGCGAGATAAAAGCCTTTAACTTGCGACTGGATGCCGATAAAAAAACCCTATTATCTGGTGCATTTAATATTGACGGGTTACTTTGTGGGATAGAAGAAATGTATTCCACACAAGACCCGGTGAAGGGCTGGAAAGCCACCATGAAAGGAACTTCATTAAAGAATGCTTTTCATATAATCGGGGCAGAGTCAGAAATACTTTATATTTGTGAGGGCTACAGTACCGGCGCAACCATCCACCAGGCAACGGGTAAACAGGTCTATTGTGCTTATTCAGCTTTTAATCTGGTTAATGTTGCCCAGGCTATAAAGTCAAAGCACCCACAGAAAGAAATTATTATTTGTGGTGATGACGATCAGTTTAATAAAACGAACGCTGGCAGTATCAATGCCAATAAAGCAGCACAGCAGATCAAAGCTAAGGCCGTGTTCCCACGATTTAAAGACTTATCCAGTCAACCTACTGACTTCAACGATTTAATGAGACTGGAGGGCTTACAGGCCGTTAAATCACAGCTTGAAGCGATAGACTCACACAGATTAAAAGCCATTGATATTCGTGACCTTATGGCAATGGATTTACCACACCGGGAGAATATTATTGAGCCGTGGTTTCCTTCACAAGGGCTGGTGATGCTATACGCTAAAACCGGCGTAGGTAAAACCCATATAGCACTTGAAATAGCTTATCAGTTATCCATAGGGGGCAGCGTTTTTAACTGGAATATCCCTAAAGCGATGAACACACTCTACATTGATGGAG
Organism: Gammaproteobacteria bacterium; assembly: GCA_018669845.1. Lineage (GTDB taxonomy): Bacteria > Pseudomonadota > Gammaproteobacteria > JACNJF01. Next base: position 2,883 of record JABHSO010000054.1, read on the forward strand.
AAATGCCAGCCAATGCCATGCAACAACGTATAGCCAGTATAGCAACAGCCAGCCAGCAGGAACCTATTAAAAAATTTACAGTATTAAATCAGGATTTAATTGAAGGCATTATGCCGGATATTGGAACCATTGAAGGGCAAAAGGAACTTGAACACCTGACCAATGAAACCGATTTAATCATTGTGGACAATATCAGCACCCTATGCAGAACCGGCGCAGAAAATAAAGCCGATGACTGGATGCTAATTCAGCAATGGGCTTTAAGACTTAGATCACAAGGTAAGTCTGTTTTATTCGTGCATCATGCAGGCAAAGGAGGGGATCAGAGAGGCACATCAAAAAGGAGTGATGTTCTTGATACGGTTATGGAACTGAAGCACCCGTCAGACTATGAGCACTCACAGGGCGCAAGGTTTGAAATTCATTTTCAGAAAGCGCGGGGCTGTATGGGTGATGATATCAAACCTATAGAAGTTCAGCTTGATCATGACCCGGAAAAAGGCACTTACTGGACAGTAAAAAGCCTGGAAGAATCTTTATTTCAAAAAGTAGTTAGTTTGTGTGATGACGGGTTGCGGCAGCATGAAATAGCACAGGAATTGGATATAGCAAAATCAACCGTTTCTAAGTATGTCAAAAAGGCTAAAGCACAGGGATTGATTAATTCAGATGGGGGGCGGAAATGATACCTTCTATACAATCAGAATCATTCCTTGAACGCTGCAACAGAATAGCTGGATCAGGGCAAAAAATACCAAAAGTTTCCAGTTTCCACCCTATAGGGGGCGAACTGGAAACTTTTACCCCTATTCTGGAAACTATGGTGGAAACTTCCAGTAAGTTAGATATGCCTGAAAGCCTTACACAGCAAGGAGTTTCCAAGGAAACTATGGTGGAAACTTTTTGGAAACCTGCCTTGAAAATAGTGGAAACTTTTACCCCTAAAAACACCCCCAAAAGTTTCCAAGTTTCCAAGTCTGTTATTGACGATGACAGCCGCCAGAATGCCGGTAAATTTGAACAACTTATCAACAGCATAGCGAAAGATGACCGGCCTTATATTCGTTATCACCTGGCCAAGTGGCCGGACTATTTGCGCCTTAAAATTCTGAATCAATACCTTGTGATATATCAACAGGCTTTTGATAAATGCAGCAATTTAAACGGCAAACAGAATGCCGGGCGAAAAGCAGGAAATATCTGGATCAGAGAAGAGGCGAAGTTATGCAAGTAAATATTCGAGAAGCACTAAATATCACAGGAGCACAGGCCGGAGTTATCAATAGCATTATCAGCGATAACACCTATAAAAACCCGGCACATGCCGAAGCCATTAAATACAACCGATCAACCCGCTATATCAGCCCACAGTTAACCAGTTATGCAAATATTAATGGCTGCCTGATAGTACCCCGGGGATATCTGGACAGCCTGCCTTATGTACTTACTGATTTTATAGATGACAGGACGTTAAGCCCGGTAAACATTCCGCCATTACATAACATTCAATCGAGGCCTTACCAGCAGCAGGCAATCAACCAGGCTATTGAAAAAGAACAGGGTTTAATCATTGCGCCGACCGGATCAGGAAAAACTATTTTAGGCTTAAGCGTTATCCACAAAAGACAGCAACGGGCTTTAATACTGGTTCACTCAAAAGAACTAGCTAAACAATGGCAGAGTGAAATATTAAAGTTGATGGGGATCGAGGCCGGGCTTATTGGAGGTGGTCAATGGAAGGAAGGCGAGCAGATCACAATAGCCATGCTTCAAACACTTGGCAGGAATGAACTGAAAACTTCTCAAATTGCGGAAAAGTACGGGCTGGTACTGGTGGACGAATGCCACCACATCCCGGCTAATACGTTTATGAAGGTTATCGACTTATTACCCTGTAAATACCGCTATGGGCTAACAGCAACCCCTTACAGGCGGGACGGGCTTTCAATCTTAATCAATAGAGCCATAGGCAATAATCTTGCTCAAATCAAAGCTGAGGACGTAGAGCAGGCCGGAGGAATAACCGGGGCTGAAATACTGGCTATTCATACTGGCTGTGAATATCCCGAGCTTGAAAGCTGGAATGATTATCTGAAAGAAATATCAAATGATCAGGATAGAAATAATACGATCAGCACAGCAGCACGTATTCTGGCCGGTGATGCACCCACCTTAATTCTGACCGACAGGATAGAACATGCTGAAAATATATATCAGGCTTGTGATGAGCAAGCCCTATTGATACATGGGCAACTTAACAAAGAGCAGAGAACCCAGGCTATGCAGGCCACACGATCAGCAGGCCTGACTATTGGCACTATCGGCCTGTTAGGTGAAGGCCTGGACGTATCATGCTGGACTAACCTTGTATTAGCTTCACCCATATCAAGCCGGGCAAGGTTACTGCAAGCTATAGGCCGAGTGATTAGACCTCATGACGGAAAGGAGAAAGGGCTTATTATTGATATTGTGGATGACTGCGCCTTTAGTTATTCCAGCCACAATAAACGATTGAAGATATACACAGAGCGACAATACCCGGTATCAGTTAAATCATTCTATGAGTTCTTGTGCGAGGTATAGTCATGATCAACAGCAGAACGAAAGGCGCAGCCGGTGAAAGAGAGTTTGCCAGCCTTATCTATGACCATTTAGGGGTAAAGCTTATTCGTAACCTTGAGCAATCACGAGGCGGAGGTTATGATCTTATTGTTCATCCTGATTGTGAGGGGGAAGCAGCCCGGAGCCTGGATAGGTTCGCTATTGAATGCAAGCGATACCAGAATGTAACTTATGCAGACTTAAGACGATTCTGGAAGCAGACAGTAGGGCAGGCCGAACAGATCAATAAAATACCTCTGTTAGCCTACAGGGTGAACCGGCAACCTTGGAAGATTATTATTCCCTTACCCGTACTTAATCATGAGTTATGTTCAGATGCCGGGCTGGAGTGGACAGGGGTATTGAGTATTCATGGATTCAGTCTTGTGGTTAGGGAGCTGGAGCCGGTACAGAAATAAAAAGGTACTCCCTGACTTTTGAAAAATGCGGGATATTCACACCCCTCACCAAAGCTAGTGACAGAAATTTTTTAGCCGGTTTATTTTCGTTTATAAAAAAATTGTTATATTTTTATGGTTTCGTTACGGTTATTTAGCTAATAATATTAAAAATATACCCCCCGCAAGCAAAGTAAATTGGGGGTATATATGGGGGTACTTAGTGATTTTTAAATTCATATAAAAATAGTAAAAACAATAGGTTAAAGAATATATGTGACTCCCTCCAGGCGCGCCATACATAAAAGAACCCACCTCGCGTGGGTTTTTTTATGTATGGGTGTTTGAGGTCAGAAAAGAAATCTGTTCGACAAATGCGCTTTTAGTCAATCTCTGGTGTAGTATGGTCAGAACGTTTAATGACCCTGATTTCAAATACAGTTATTCATTTTCTGGTTTAACCGTTATTCATGCAAAAACTACGCTTTAAACTAAATATTTCAGCTGAAAAGCTTCAGGCTTATTACCGGGGATTAGCTAAATTTGTCGCTGTGCAATCAGAGGATGGGCGTAATGTACAGTTTCCAGTTTCAGAGTTACAACCATTTGTAAGTCATTCGGGAGTTCAGGGGAGATTTGAAATTCAGTTTACTGATGAGTTTAAATTTTTGAAGTTAACCCGTTTGTAACTGATTTCTAATACATTTGAGATAAAATTGAAAATCTGTAGGGTGGGCCGTGCGTCAATCTATTTAGATTTGAGCCGGGATGGTGCGCGTGCCACACCCTACGTATTCAGATTATTGCTAATCCAGTCGTTTGACAGTCAGGTAAATTCTCCCTTCATTATTTCCATACATGCGTTTCAGGTCATTTGCAAAAGGGCAGAATTCACCACTTTTTTGAACCGGATGTTTGGTAAGTTTTGTACCGATAATAAATTGCTCCCTGTCACTGTCTCCGACAGCACCGATTAACTTGAACCAGTTTGCATCTTCCTCACGTCTATAAGGTTCCATGCCTTTGATGGCAAGCTCTTTAATCCAGCCTATGCCGGCTCTGTTTCTTTTCCAGCCATCGGCATCACATTCTATGCCGCCATCTTTCCATTTCTGGTTTGGTTTTACCTTGAAAGAATAACTGTGACCCTTTTCCAGAAGTACACCCGTTCTATTATGGAATTGATGTGCCATGACAGGTACAACTATGGATTCACCAATATCCAGAGGTCGTAAAGAACGCATACCGATTCTGATGTGATGGCTGAGATTTTCAAAATCATTATCAGTATTGTCCTGGTAGAGAATGGTATGTTTTGCTTTTTTTAATCCAATTGGACGGTAATCGATATCACCATAAATTCTTTCTGCCACGCTATGGTGAATTTTAGGTTTTTTACGAGTTATTTTATCTTTCTCCATAACCACTACACTGCGGTCATAAAGGGTCCATTTTAAATACCAGCCTCGAGATTGCTGATGGTTTTTACCAAACACATTGGGTTCGATAACAATGTCGTCAAATTCTATCTCAACTCCTTTTGTTGCCGCATTAATTTGTTTATATTTGATTTCACTGGCAGCAACTGTGGAGATCCCCAACTTACGTCGTTCCAGTTCATCCAGCATGAACCTTAAGGTATTGTCAGATAAACCATCACGGTGGTAACTACCGCCGACATCGGAATGTGCTCCAGAAAACCAGATTTCAGTTATGCGACTTTCTGTGTTCATTAAAGTGGGTTGAAAAGCTTTGCGTTTGTCGTCGATTGAACAAAGATGCAGGGCTTCTTTGACATTTCCTGATACGGTTCGATTTTCAAACTGAACATCCGATGATGCTTTTTCATCAGTGTTTAAGTCCGGCATACCGATAGAGGCAACGGTATCGAATAAGCCTAAAAATCGTATTTTATATTTTTCTGAAATTTCATTTTTTAATATTGATGCAAACTTTCTGGCTATTGCCGCTCCACGACTAAAACCAAAAATAAAGATCTTATCTCCAGCTTCATAGTGCTTTAATAAATCTTCTGTTGCATCGTTTATGATTCGGCCGGGATCTTTTAAAGAAAGTCCGGCATTGAATAGCTGCTTTATTTTACTGCCATAGGTGCCAACACCCGAATAATAAAGACTAAGTTGGGGAAGACCATGAGCATTTCCATCATGCAGGTCACCACCAAATAATAAATGCATTTTTAATACGTTACTGATGCTACTGTCTTTGATTCCTCCAGTGCTGGTTTTTTCTTCGGTGGAATCGGATGGGTCGTTGGATGTTCCGTCAAAACAAAATATTAAATTTTTCATGATTTCTCCTTAAAGTATTTTTATACCGTGCAAAGGAAAAATACTGCTGATAAAAGGTGAAATCAAGTACTTACTGAAAAGTTAGGTCAAAAAGGTTTTACTTTTTTTATGGGGCCTTATAAAAACTGGTAACTCAGCAAGTTTAAATATTCTGACACTTTAAAAATTTTTCACCACGAAGGCACGAAGGCACGAAGGCACGAAGGTCACGAAGGAAAATTATTAGGTATTAATGAAATATGTTCGAAATTATTACTAATGATCGAAATTGTAGATTTTAATAATTGTGTATTTCTTTTCTTCGTGACCTTTGTGCCTTCTTGTGATCATTTTTTGATTTTTAATTAGGCTGAATAGTTAAAAAAAAGGTATCACTGTTGTTGAGGCTAAGCTTTCACATTGAATAGTTTATGTTGGTGAATAACTTCCTTAACTTTCTCTGGCACTTTACTTTCCCACTCCAGATGCCCATTTTTAATTTCTTCCAGTACTTCGGGAGACTGAATGCACAGGTAATTGTGGTTGATGGTATTTAGTGGAGAGATAAACTGGTTTTCAAACAGGTAGCGATATAAGTTTTTCAAATGAGATGCAGGTTTGAATGTTTCTGCAGTCGTCAGGTTTCCATCAACATTGATACTGGGTGAGACATACAGACGTAATTTGTATTTGAACAGACGTCCAAAGGATTCAAGTATGCCCCCGGGAAGCTTTTCATAGTATTTTTCATTGAAAATATCTATTAATGTCGGAATGCCCAGTACCACAGCCATTGGTTTCTGAGTATACCTGAAGAGATAATCTGCCAGTTTGTAGTACTCACCCATGTTGGAAATTAAAACATTTTTACCTAATGCACACAGTATGTCGGCGCGTTGTAAAAAATCCTGAACATTAATATCTTCTCCATCTTTTAGATTGTGCAGAGTCATCTCTGAAATGACCGTCAGCTCTTTATCAGCCAACTTGTTATCAGCTAAGAAAACATCCTGGGCACAGTCAAGCATATCCATGTTGAGCAGAGTGGGGGGATTAAAACGACTGCGCTGGATCAATACTGCTTTTTTATACAGTAAGTCGGCAGGATGTACTATGTCACCTTTAGCATTAAACATGGCGCCACGTGTCATGCCTAGCTCTACCAGTCTTAATGCCATTAAACGATTATCGACTTTATTAAAGGCGGATCCGGAAAAGTCGATCATATCAACTTCTAATAACTTAGAGGATAAATTATCCATCAGTGATTTGAGCAGGTATTCAGCATCCTGATGGAATTCTACTGCGGCATAAATAAGGTTAACGCCGAGGATGCCTAGTGTTTCCTGATCCTGGACACTTTTTTTACTTTTCAGGTGAACGTGTAAATCAATCTGAGAGGGTTCGCTACCAGGTGAAGTCTGAAACTTAACGCCCAGCCACCCAGAACCATCTTCGCGCCTTGAATAACTACGTGATGCGACGGTATTGGCAAATGCAAAAAACGTTGTGTTAGCACCCCTGCTGTTATCCAGCCGTTCAATGATGAGATTATATTCATGGTTTAGCATCGAATCGAGACGCTGACGGCTTACGTATCTTGCTGATTCACCATAGATAGAATCACTAAATTTCATATCGTATGCAGAAATGGCTTTGGCTATTGTACCTGCCGCACCCCCGACTCTAAAAAACCAGCGAGCGGTTTCCTGACCTGCACCTATTTCAGCTATAGTGCCGTATTTACTATTATCAAGATTAATAGCCAGGGTTTTCTGGTGAATATCGGTTATTTTTTCCATGGTGTGTTGATCCTTATTTATTCGTTTAGTCATTAGTATAGTTATACTCTAAAGGGATGTTAGTAAAACAATGGAGTTTTTATATCAATATTAACAATCGTTTAATTCATAAAAGCTCAATCATTACAAGACTGTTATAAAAATAGATTTTTCGCCATAATATGCAGCTCAATTTACCCACCAAATGAAAATATGCTTTCAATTGCTCTTCGAATTGCTAATGAACTAAATGTAAACGAAAAACAGGTAACTGCTGCTGTCGGCCTACTGGATGATGGGGCTACTGTGCCTTTTATATCTCGCTATCGTAAAGAAGTGACAAATGGTCTGGATGATACCCAGTTACGCCAACTGGAGGATCGGCTAGGTTATCTACGTGAGATGGATGATCGTCGATTAGCCATTCTGAAAGCCATTGATGAGCAGGGAAAACTGACGGCAGAGCTGTCTCTGGAAATTAATGAAGCCGAAACCAAAGTGAGGCTGGAAGATCTTTACCTGCCATTTAAAAAGAAGCGTAGAACAAAAGGTCAAATGGCGATTGAAGCAGGAATTCAGCCTCTTGCAGATGCTTTACTGGAAAATCCAGATTTAAACCCTGAACTGGAAGCCGCAAAATACATCTGTACTGATGATGAATTCAAAGAAAAATTTTCAGATGTTAAAGAGGTGCTGGAAGGCGCACGTTTTATTCTGATGGAACGCTTTACTGAAAAAGCTGATCTGGTTGCTGAGTTACGTAGTTTTCTAAGTGAAAATGCTTTGCTCTATGCTTCTGTGGCAACGGGTAAGGAGGATGAAGGGGTAAAGTTCAAAGACTATTTTGAGCACCAGGACAAGCTGTCCAAAATTCCATCACACAGGGCTCTAGCTATGTTCCGTGGACGTAAAGAGGGTATTTTGCATCTGAATATAGATGTTGATCATGATAAAAAAATAACTCATCCTTCTGAAAATATCATAGCCAGACACTGCGGTATCAGCAATAAACATCGTGCAGCTGATGATTGGTTAGCTGAAGTCGTACGCTGGACCTGGAGTGTTAAACTTAAAATGCGTCTTGAACTTGAGCTTTTTAGTGCACTGCATGAACGTGCTGAAGAAGCTGCTATTGATGTTTTTGGGCGAAATATGAAAGATCTGTTACTGGCAGCACCTGCCGGGCAGAGAGCAACATTGGGACTGGATCCAGGATTACGCACCGGAGTGAAAATTGCGGTTATCGATAATACCGGTCAATACATTGATTCGACAGCCATCTTTCCTCATGCCCCTAAAAATCAGTGGGATCTGTCTATTTCCGTGCTCGCAAAGCTGGCCGCTAAATACAACGTAGATTTACTGGCGATAGGTAATGGTACGGCTTCGCGTGAAACTGAAAAGCTGTGTGCAGACCTGATCAGTCGACATCCAGAACTTAAACTACAGAAAGTGATGGTAAGCGAGGCGGGGGCTTCGGTTTATTCGGCATCAGAACTGGCTGCCAAAGAATTTCCTGATCTCGATGTCACTATCCGTGGTGCAGTGTCAATTGCCCGAAGATTACAGGATCCTCTTGCAGAGCTGGTTAAAATTGAACCTAAATCGATTGGAGTAGGGCAGTATCAGCATGATGTAAACCAGTTTCAGCTGGCTAGAAATTTAGATGCCGTTGTTGAAGATTGCGTAAATGCAGTAGGCGTCGAAATCAATACCGCATCGAGTGCATTGCTGTCTCAAGTTGCTGGTCTGAACCAGACTATTGCGCATAATATAGTTGAGTTTCGCAATCAAAATGGACCGTTCAAGCAACGTAAAACGCTAAAGAAAGTCGCTCGACTGGGCGATAAAAGTTTTGAACAGGCCGCCGGGTTTCTCAGGATTCATAATGCTATGAATCCTCTGGATAATTCTGCTGTACATCCTGAAAGTTACAGTGTTGTACAAAAAATAATCAGTAAAAATAACATCGATATCGGTAGTTTGATCGGTAATAGCCAGTTACTTAAATCTCTCAGTGCAACCGATTATACCGATGAACAGTTTGGTTTACCGACGGTTACCGATATTATTGCTGAACTGGATAAACCGGGGCGAGATCCGCGTCCAGCTTTTAAAACAGCTACATTTAAGGAAGGTGTAGAAAAAATTTCTGACTTAATAGAAGGCATGAAACTGGAAGGCGTAGTGACCAATGTAACTAACTTTGGAGCTTTTGTGGATGTGGGTGTTCATCAGGATGGGCTTGTTCATATTTCTGCTTTAGCCGACAAGTTTGTAAAAGATCCTCACGAGGTGGTTAAGGCCGGAGATATAGTCAAAGTGAAGGTTATGGAAATAGATCCTAAACGTAAAAGAATAGCACTGAGTATGCGTCTGAACGATGATGTGAGATCTCAGCAAAGGCAGTCTGACTCTGCCAGTAAAAGCCATCAACCGAAACGTAAACAGACGGTAAAACCAGTGAACACGGTTAGAGCTCCACAAAATGGTTCCATGGCGGATGCATTTGCCCGGGCAAGGAAACCGGGCTAGAAATTACTATATAAATGATGAGTGCTAATTGGCAGTGTACTCTCACAGATATTGTAAGTTCACCGCAAACAATGTCAGATTATTTTTTGGGAATAGTTTTTACATATCTTGGGTCGTCACGAGACATTTTCATCTCTGTTTTGAACAACCTCTTCATAGACGTTTCTTACTAATTATCTGACCGGTTCTAATTTTTGAGCGCATGTATCAGATTAAAAATGAGTCACTTCTCATCAGTTATTTTGAGTAGTTGAATAATCTGCTCCAGCTTCGTCACGGTTCTTATTTTCTCAAATAATAACTTCGCTTCCAGTTGATTTTCAGGTGAGCCTTTGGTGAGAATATTTAACCATTTCTTAACACGTGAAGCTGAGCCAATATCGTTGTCTGATTTTCTCATTAATATTGAAAACTGTAACAACAATTCCTGTTGTTCAGTCCATTTGATCTTTTGTATAGTTTGTTGCTGAGTAGATTGACGAATCTGACGTGCAAGAAACGGGTGACGCACAGATGCTCGACCTATCATGAAGTTATCGCATCCACTTACTGATTTACATTCAGAGAAAGAGTTAATATCGGATATGTCTCCATTGGCGATGACTGGGATATTTATGCTTTCTCTAATTCGGGCGAGCCACTCCCAGCGGGCTGGCGCTTTATATTTATCGACACTGGTTCGGGCATGCACTGTGATCATATCGGCTCCGGCCGCCTCAATGCCTTGTGCTATTTCAATTATATTATCGGTATGGTCAAACCCGAGGCGAACTTTAGCCATAAAAGGAGTTTCAACCGGCACAGTTTGACGAGTAGCCTGTACTATTTGGTGAACTCTTTCCGGTTCGTTGAGCAAGATAGCTCCCGCGCCTTTACCATTGACTGTAGGCGATGGACAGCCAAAATTCAGGTCTATGCCTGGTGCGCCCAGTGATATGGCCTGGGCTGCATTGTCGGCAATAACAGACGGATCGTTGCCCATCAGTTGAATATAGACCGGAGTCCCAGCCTGGGTAACCCCTGCATTGAGCAGTTCTGGCACTGAACGATAAAACACTTTAACGGGCAATACCATTGTAGTTACTCGAATAAATTCACTGACACACCAGTCATAACCACCGACGCAGGTGATGATTTCACGCAAATAAGTATCGAGAAGCCCCTCCATCGGAGCTAGTATAAGTTTCATTTAAAATGGATTTTGTGTACTGCTTAGAGTGGGAAATAAAGGTAGTATTCAATTAATGATCATTATCGTAAATTTATGACGTTATGGATAGTACAATCAATTATTTCCACATATTAATTATTAGCTTGTCATGGACTGGATTTTTCCTGATTCACTCCGTGACTGCCTCAATTGGCCTGAAACGTAGAGTAGCAAAGCATTATAACCACCTGATGCCAGCTTACCGATTGACGTTCAACATTTTTTCAACTGTGTTAATTGCCCCTATTTTGTGGTTGAGTTTTCGCTGGGCTAGTGAACCTTTGTGGCACTGGACTCCAGTCTTATTCTGGGTGACCAGTTTTATAAGTGCGGTGACTATTATCGCTTTTTATTTTTCACTGAAGTACTACGACATGGCGGAGTTTATGGGGACTCGTCAGTGGACTGAACGTAATAATCAGGTGGAAGATCAGGAGCAGTTTAAAATCGGAGAATTCCATCGTTTTGTACGCCACCCCTGGTACAGCATGGGCATTATTTTGATCTGGTGCCGAGAGCTGGATCCTGTGATGCTGACCAGTGCTATCATGCTAACGCTTTATTTTGTGTTTGGCTCTCGTCTGGAAGAGCGCAAACTTATTCAGTATCACGGTGATATATATCGTCGCTATATGGATAAAGTACCGGGGTTAATTCCACGACCCTGGCGGTATCTTAGTAAGTCTCAGGTTAAAGAGCTGCTAACTAGTAGTAACTAAATTTATTAATAAATTTTATGGCTGATTGTCACTATTAATTGAAGGTAAGAATGCTTATCTGATAGATAAATAAAACTTTAAAATTTATTTGGTTTAACTTTCCTCGAAAAATCAATAGCTTACCTTTAAATGGTTGTATTTCACCAGTATATAAAAATTTTATAGAGCAAATAAAACTTGACTATATTAGAAAATACTAATATAGTTCGCCTCATCGAATTTAACTTATTTAATTTTTAACTTTTTGGAGATTTACATCATGAAAAAAATCATCACTGCTGCTGCAATTTTACTTGCTACAACTTCTGCTCAAGCTTTTTGGGGAAGCGATAACAACAGTAACGGAAACGGTTACGGAAACTACTACGGAAACGGTTCTTCAAACGGAACTGCTCAAGGCGATTACCGTGGTGAAGGACGTGGTCAGGGCGCTGGTCGTGGTAAAGGTCGCGGAAACGGAGAAGGCGAAGCGTCTTTCTCAATGAGTTTCAAAGGTCGTGCTAAAGGCGATATGGATACAGATATGGATGCTAACTCTGACTGGAGTGGTAGCAGCTACGGAAACGGTAATGGAAG
>JABHSO010000052.1 GCA_018669845.1 Gammaproteobacteria bacterium
ACCACTAAGACGGGCACCATCTTTTAGTGTTAGATCACCACCAGTAAAAGTTAAACCCGACGTCGGATCAAAAACTTCAATTAATCCGCGTGTAGTAACGGGAACTCCGATAACGGTATCAACTCCCGAAGAAAACTGGCTGAAATATGAATCGGCCGCCAGTACAATATTTCCAGTTCCTAATATTTCAGGAACACTATCTGAATTATTTATTTCAAATTGATCACGTATGGTGAGTGTGGAATTATCCAGAACAAAATCATCACCAGAGGAGCCACTCCAGGTCAGGATAGTACCACCCAGATCAAGATCCAGATTACTAATAGTAAAAGTAGTGCCAGCAGCACTATTAATATTCATAAAACCCTCAGACAAAATATCTGTAGCCAGTACGCCTGTGCCGGATAAGATGCCACCGTAAATATTGAAGGTATCAGGTAAACTTAAGTTTTGGGCATTATCAATAGTTCCATTTAACAGCTCCAGAGTCATTGTCAGATCAAATGTTGTTGGAGTCTGGATATCAAGAGTTGAGTTGAAGGGAACTGAAACCGTACCGTCTCCCTGAAAATTGCTATTGCCTGACAATGTCAAAGTTGTACCTGCACCCACTGTAAAACCAGCTCCTTCAGTCACCATAATTGAGCCGAGGTTGGTATTCGAATTAGCCAGGGTAAGTTTGCTTAATCCTGCAGAAATCAATAATCCAGTCAATTCATTATTAATAGTTCCATTCAGAATTAAATCTGTATCACCAACATTTGCCAGGTTTCCAGCATTGGAAATACCATTGGTAAAAGAAACAGAGTTAATAGTTGAAGTATCTGTAGACTCAACGAATAAACCACCATAGTTAATGACATTGGCACTATTTACTGTGTAACTAACTGGCCCACTGTCTGAAAGTGGGGATAGTCCCCAGAAACCATAGTTAATGAGATTGGCAATAGTGATATCTGCGGTCGAAGAGTACATCGCAAGAGTAGATGCATTATGCAATGTTCCAGCTCCCGACACATTTGAGCTTAAACTCATGTTTAGAACATAGGACAAAAGATTCCCGTCAACCTTCAGGTCACCGCCTACGCTGATACTCAAATTATCCAGTTGAATATCATTCAGTGCTGGAGTAGTCAAAGAAGAAAGCAGCACACTGGTTCCAAAAGCCAGCTCCATAACAACATTGTCATTTAATCCAGGTAATGCATCACCACTCCAGTTAAGAGGGTTACTCCAGAGAAAGTCTCCTGCATCTCCGTCCCAGAACACCACTGGCGAACCAAAACTGGCAGGACTGTACTGGTAAGTATTCCCTCCGATAATGGTCCCTGTAGAAGAAGCTATACCCGGAGCATCGAAAATGGCGTCAAAGCTTCCTGTTACTAATGGGGCTGAGATGAGGTCAAAAGTATTAGCAGTCGTGATACCGAGAACATTGTAGTCTTTCCAGATCGTGTATAAGTTACCACCGTTGATAACAACATTTCCTGACACTAGTAGCCGATCAAAATCAGCTCCATCATATTCTATCTCAACAAGCAGAGCTGAACCACTTTCAAAGGAAAGATTGCCATTAATGCTCAGTTGATTAGTCTCGGTAACACCAGTACCAAAAATACCGGGGGAGATTCCACCACCTGAATTAACCTGTACATCACCAGCGTAGCTACCAATTCCAAATAGACGACCTCCATTTTCCAATACCAGACCTTTCGGGTCAGTAAAACTCAAGATGGAACCGGCATTATTTAAGCCAATTTTTCCATAGCTTGTAACAGGAACGTTCACATTGGTTTGAATTGCAGAAGTATGAACAAAATAGCTATCATTCGCTAAAAACAAACTTCCGTTGGTACCATCAATTTGAGCACCAGAATCAGTATTCGATATAAACATTGTGCCAAACAGCAGCAGCTCTGAATCGTTCAAAACTATATCGGTGTTTGCAGTATTTCCTAGCCAGTTTAATACGCCATCAATATCCAGATCCACTCCACTCAGGGTCAACGGAGATGAGCCTGAAATAGTTAGCGATGCCGAATCCGGTACCGAAAAATCACCCAGACCGGTTAAGGTTCCACCATTAAAATTGCTTATATCTGGTAATGTAAAAAAGTCCTTTACATCAATAGTTCCATTATTCAATGTCAGTGTCAGTCCGGGATTAACTGTCACAAAGGAATCAACTGTCAAGATTGAGGTTGATTGTATTTGAATTTCTCCAGTACCGTCGAGAGTACTTCCCGGTTGCAAAGTTAAATCAGTGCCAACAGACCATTGCACACCAGCAGCTGTCAATATGCTACCAAAATTAAAGATTGATCCAGTACCGGTAATACTGTTAATACCAGCCGATTCCAGGTTAAAAACAGCAAGGTTAGCCAAGTTTCCATCCAGCTGAAAACTTGAATTTGCCGGCATAGAAACCTGCCCCCAGTTGACAAAGTCTTTAGCCAGAATTCCTAGATCTAATAATGTCTCAGTACCGGGTCCCGAGTAATTCACTCCTAAACCATCCATTCGGGCATTCGCATCTGACATCCATAAACTACCACTGCCTGACTCAAAATCATGAGTAAAATAGCTATTTTCGCTCAATGTCAGACTACCATTGGTATCGATTTGCATCTCACCAAAAGTTTGCATGCCTGCTGCTGCCTCAGCCGTGGTAATACTGACACCCGTCAACCCTTCAACATTCGATATAAAGACATAATCGCTTGCTGCTGGCTTAACACCCCCGTTCCAGTTAGTATTTACACTCCAGTCTCCAGTAGGAGCTCCCCACTCTACAATGTTTGCATTATTAACAATATCGGTTGCGTAGTTGATCGAATAAGTCAGTGAGTCACCATTACCGGCACCTAAGATGACGTTACTGTTAGATATCAACATCGGGTCAACAATAGTATTAAAACCAGCACCCGTCATACAACCAGTGCCGCCACAGCTCATCAACGTCAATGGAATAGAAGTAAAAAAACTGTCAGTGGATGCCATGCCTGCACCAAAAGCATCTTCCCAAACCAGCATCAGGTTACCGCCATTGATATTGATACTTGTCGCGGTTATGGAATTACTTGTCCAGTCAGTAGAAAAACCGCCTACAACAGAATATAAAAGCCCCGAATTGAATGTTAATGCTCCATTGATATTTAAGTTTCCATTTGCAAAATATCCACTACCGCCCGAAATACTGCCTCCATTCAAAATCACATCCGCATTAACCGTGCCAGACCCGGACAGGTTATTACCCGTATTCAGGAACAAGGTTCCAGCACCTGCATCCAGTGTTAGTGTGCTGAAAAAATCAATATCAAGAGAGTCAAACGTATCCCATTGTGTATTATTAATATTAACGATGCTTTCACCACCAACAAATACCTGACCACCAGACACCAGTTGCCCACCGTTGGTATCTATGTTTATCGGAAACGAGGTACTAAAACCTGTCTCAAAATAGATAGCTCCTCCATTGGTATTGTCAATATCGGCATTAAAAACCACATCCAAAATGCCACTTGTAGACGTAATATTCCTAGTAGTGCTACTTAAGGTATCAATTATAATATTGTTATGTGCGTTGAACGTCAGGCTGACGTTACCACCCAATATTTTGTTTATATCAGCTGCAATACTGATATTACCCACATCTAAATTTGTACCGGCAGTGCCGGTAGAGATAGTTACATTATTACCCGCATTCAGTGCTGTTTCTACAAGAGCCACATCTAGCAGAGCACTATCCCCGGAAGTTGTAAAATTGGGATTCCCAATGATATTAAAACCGGTTCCATTCACCAGTGTTATATTATTCGGGTCAATCAGCCATTCTCCACCCTCACCATTTACAGCAGATGCATCCGGTACAGAAGTAATATCCAGTTGCTTCAAACCGGAGGTTTCAATAAACCCGCCATCACCGGCAGTTTGACCACCTTTAGCAGTTACCTCACCATGCACATGCACATCATTTTCAGCAAATACAATAACCTTGCCGCCATCTCCTTCTTCGATAGCATCAGCATGAACCTGTGCATTCTCAGTAATGGTTGTTGAAGTTGCATTAACAATATCCGGATTTAATCCTTGTTGGTCACCACCGATGAGAATTTCACCACCACCAGAAATTCCAGAAGCATTTATATTTGCCCCATCATTGATATCAACCACATCACCCAGGATTTCAATGTGACCACCTTTCTCACCCGAGACATCGACACTACCCGACACTTCGACATGATCGGTTGCTACCAGACTGATACTACCATCTGCATTTTGAACCAGACCGGAAGCTCTAATGGAGCCAGAGTGCTTTAATGATCCGGCAAATAAACTTGCAGCACCATTTTTAGCAATTATTTTCCCCAGATTTGTAACCTGGTTTTCAGCGGAAGTGACCTCGAATTCAATAGAGGAATTTTCAAGACTGGTTATGGTGATGGATTTTCCTGCCGCTAGAATGATATTTCCATTATCAACTTCAATCACGCCGCCATTTTCAATATTCGGGGCGATAAGAACTACGTTGCCATTTTCACCCGCACGGATATAGCCCTGATTTTCTAAATTACCCTGACCACCACCCTGAAACTTTAATTTGCCATTAAGAAAGTCAGAATCGGTAATATTCAGTGTAGATCCAAAAAATCCACTGGTATTGATATTGGCCCCTTCACCCACCAGTATGCCGTGCTGATTAATGAGAAATACGCGGCCATTAGAGTTCAGGTTACCGAGGATATTACTGGGATTATTGCTTATCACACGGTTAAGAACCGAGCTTGTAGTAGAAGGCTGAGTGAAATTAGTAGTCTGCCCTTTACCAATATTAAACGTTTGCCAGTTGATAATCGCATTGCGACTATTATTGATATTCAGCACATTGGTCGAGGGGTTAGAAAAAGTAGCAGTACCTTTTATAACCTGAGCACCATTAGGGTTTGCATAGGCAACTTGAGTACCCAGTATTAAACCAATCGATATGGCTAAAGTGTTATGTTTCATTTTCATTTCTCCCGATCCCTACACTATTGCAGCCGGCATTCTAATTTTTTCTTACCCAGTCCCTGATCACCAAAAGGACTTAGCATTTCCTTCATCTGGGGTGTAACCTGATTAGGTGCAGGTACTTTATCGAACTTCTGAAAAGGAGGTACAAAATTAAGCCTTACCGTAGCGCCAGCGAGTGAGGACAGAGAGGCTTCACCTTTTCCAAGGTTAATCGTTTTTCCATCCAGACCTCGTACTGCTACATCTCCTTCTCGAACGTTAACATACAGTCCAGGCTCCATATCCTGAGGATCTGCACCACTGAATAAGTCTTCTTTAATTTCTACATTATCCGGTCTTGGTGCACCGCCCATTTTTCTCAAATGAACAGGAAAATTGGGAATGATTACAGGTTTGCTATAACCGTTTTTAAGAAAAGCTGCCTTGCCGTTTTCCAGTAATAACTTTCCACCCTGAAACTGAAACTCAATCGCTCCACTCCACACTCTGGCATACATGCCACTACCCGATACCGCATACACGGGTTTCAAAAAGTAGTTCATTAATTTTGAAATAGTGGTATCTCGAAGAGGATTTAAAGCCGCTGTATTATCAACACATTCATCTTCACAGGCCAAATCGAAACCTGTACCTCTAATACCGATAGTGGCTGTCGGTGTAGCAACCCGAAAGGATCTTTTATTAAGCTTACCTATGGCCCCCGTTACAAAACGCAACCCACCACGCAAAAAACGGAAAAAAGCATTATTTTCATCAGGTACTTTTGGTTTGTAATGATGTTCTTCAATTTTGAATGCAGTACCAGGGCTCATCGTTACACGGCTTTTATCATTAAAGGCAATTACCGCAAAGGACTTGATGCCAGTCTGCAATTGATCCTGTTCATATACTGCTGCACCGGTCGTTAATATTCGGGATTTAGCATCTAGACCAATTGCACTACCTTTACCACGCAAAATAGCTATCCTGCCGATAACTCTGGATTCTTTTTGCGCCTTCTTTCCGGTCGATTTATTCTCTTCATTACATTCTGTGCCTTCACACAAACGCGCATCAAAATCAGTTCCTCGAATACCGATAGTGGCAACAGAGGTTCCCACTCTGAATGCATTTGGATTTCGCTTACTGATAAATCCCGTTATCGCTCTGAAACCACCCTTGAATAATCTCATAAAGGCATTTTCCTTACCTTTACGAGCATCGACATTAACAATTTTAAAAGAACTATTTGGGCGCAGAGTCATACGAGTTCCATCTTCCAGGTTTATGACTGCAAAACCACTGGAACCGGTATTTAGCGTTTCACCATTGTGCAGGGGCAAGCCTTTACCCAGAATTCTTGGCGCTTCATTTCCGACCTGCCCGGTGAGAACACCCCTGGCAAATTTCACTTCACCCACTTGAGTAGCAGCAACAGCAGAAAAGCTAAACTGCAGGAGACCAGCGATTATCAAACCTCGAAAAAATGTATTTTTCATATCCATTGTTTGCCTCAAAAGCGGTAAACCATATTAAAGTGCGCCTTGCTATCACCATCCTGATTAATAGAGGTATCGGCACCTCCTCCCTCATTGATCACACCAACGTCCAGTGAAACACTTAACTGCTGTTTCCATGACCAACGCATTCCAAATCCTGCTGAAGAAAGGTCATAGCTCTCTCCTACTGATGCTACACCTGAATTGAAGTCTAAACTGGCCTGATCAATAAAAAGTAAAAAGCGAATATCAAAATATGCAGGAGTCCATAATTCCAGTGAAACTTGATGCCCCGTATCTCCAGTCACTGATCTCTCTTCAAAACCACGTAAAGAACTGCTACCACCGACACCAAACTGTTCTCCAGGGATCAATAAATCGGAGCTATTCTGACCAGACAATCCAGCATGAATTAACCAGTTTTCTGCGAATACAACATCATAAGATAAATTATAT
>JABHSO010000092.1 GCA_018669845.1 Gammaproteobacteria bacterium
ATAATGCAGAGCGAAAGCACCAGAGTTTAGATAAGACGCCTGACCAGGCTTATTTGGGATCCATAGCGCTGCCTGAAGCAGCATAATTTTTTAAACACAGAATACACTTAAGCGACTGTCCGATTTTTGGGGTCCATTTCTTCACGCACAAAGGATCGATCTATTTTAAGTGTAGAAGCCGGTAATCGTTTTAAATAAGTTAAAGATGAATACCCCGTACCAAAATCATCCAATGCAAAATTTACATTAATTTCCTTACAGTGATTTATCAACTTAGAGACATAGCTCATATCATCCAGTGCACTGGTTTCTAGAACTTCCAGTTCAAGAGAGCCTTCCTTTAATGTAGGATATTTTTGAAGTGCAGAAGTCAGTTTGACGCAAAAATCTGGTTGTTGAAGATGGAGAGCGTCAATATTGACACTAACGGGCAAATAAAACCCAAGTTGTTGCCATTGGTCCATTTGGGCCAGAGCACTCTCTATCACCCAGTTACCCAGTTCAATTGAAAAAATAGAATTTTGAATAACGGGTAAAAATGAGACTGGCAGTAATAATCCTCGCTCGGGGTGCTGCCAACGAATTAAAGCTTCTAAACCGGTTATATCACCTGTACGCATATTTACTTTGGGCTGGTAAAAAAGAGTGAATTCATTATTTTTAAATGCCAATTTTATACGAGTAAGACTTTCATTAAATCCACGAATATTTTGATCTTGAATTGCATCAAATATCTGAAACCTGTTTTTACCGCCTAACTTAGCTTGATACATTGCCTGGTCTGCCTGTCTTATCAGCTGATCTGCATCAATATTTTTTTCCTGTGGATAAAAGGATACCCCTACGCTGGCTGAAACCTGTAATTTTATGTCGTTGATATACAATGGTCTGGACGCAGCAGCCAGCATCCGATCCAAAAGAGGTATGCAATCATTTTCATGTGAAAGGTCACTCAATATCGCAATAAATTCATCCCCTCCAATACGAGCAATAGTATCCTCCTCTCTCTGAGCTTCTTTTAATTGTTTAGCCAGGCCAATTAAAAGATCATCTCCAACATTATGATCATAAGTATCATTGATTTCTTTAAATCCATCCAAATCAAGGTAAGCCACGGCTAAAAGTTGGCCAGTACGATTTGCATGAGACATTGCCTGTTGAAGCCGATCTGATAAAAGCACTCGATTGGGTAAATTCGTCAAGGTGTCATAATGGGCCATATGCTCCAATTGTTGTTGAGCTTTTTTCTGGTTAGTAATGTCAGAGAATAAGGCTACATAATGCAGGGTTTCACCATCTGCCCCCTTAACAGCATTAATGTTTAACATTTCAGCATAAACTTCACCGTCTTTACGTCGATTCCAGATTTCTCCATACCAATAATTTTTCTGAATTAAGTCATCCCACATTGCTTTATAAAACGGTGGCTTATGAATACCAGATTGAAGAACCCTGGGATTCTTCCCAATCACTTCATCATGGCTATATCCGGTAATATCTGTGAAGGCTTGATTAACATCCAGAATAAGTCCATCAAGTCCTGTAATAGTAATACCTTCATGAGCATGAGAGAAAACACTAGCAGCTAGTTGTAATTTTTTTTGTGAGGACTTCTGTTCGGTAATATCTCGTCCAATTATCAATAATGATTGCCGTTCCCCCTTTTTATCAAACAGGGGCATTTTCCTAACCTCTAAAACTCGTGAATTACCATCTTCATCATTTAGTTTTTCATAATCAATGACTATTTCACCCGAGTTCCATGCATTCTCATCGCTAATTAAACAAGCTTCATGTGCTTCACTAAACCCAGGACGTTGTTGAGAGAGTTCTAGCTCTGTTTTACCTTGCCATGGAAACTCTCCCATTTGAAAAAGAGATAAGCCCACCTGATTAACCAATTGCCAGGCTCCTCTTCCATCTTTGATATAAACGGCATCTGGAATAGTTTCAATAAATGACATGAGCAAGCTATGCTGCTGCTCCAACTTTAATTCCGCCTGCTTTTGAAGAGTAATATCCTGGACGGTACCTCTGGAAATTACTGCTTTCCCCTGTTTGTTAAAACTTGACTCACTTCTTTCTTCAACCCATTTTGTTCTGCCATCAGACATTAAAAGACGGTGGGTAATCACATAGGGACTTACACTTTCTATTGAGTTGATATAGGCTTTATGGACTTTTTCCCTGTCATCCGGATGAACTGTATTAAAAAAGGCTTTGCTGGAAGCCTTAACGTTAAGAGGATCAATTTCCAAAAGCTTAAAAAGCTGTTCAGACCATTTGGATTTGTTATCCAGCAAGTCAATCTCCCAGCTCCCCATTTGACCAACCCGCATGGCTTCAGCCAGTTCTTTGGTACGATGCTGGATACGACCTTCAAGTTCATCATTAAGCTTTTTTAGTGCGTTCTCGGCTGAACGTTTTTGTTTGGTTTCGAATAGCAGTTTATTATTCAGGGATAAGATTTCAATGTATCGCCATATAAAGAAAACTATGGACATAATTACCATGACTAGAATCATGATCCAAAATAATCGGTGAATAGTCCAGTAGGGAGTTGGCTCACCATTCCATTTAGATAATATTTCCTGAAACTCATTTGTTTTTACAAATGCAATGGTTGCATTTTGAATCTTTTGAAAAAGAACAGGATGATCTTTTATCACTCCAATAGCTCTTTTAATTTCCAGAAGGGGAGGTGAAAGCACCTGTATTTTATGATCTAAATTAGCTTCCTGTGCTAATCTCCAGACCACCGGTTCGGGATATACGATACCTTCAATATGCCCGCTTAATAACTCAAGTAAGGCTTCAGGAAATCCATCATAAACCGTTAGGTTTATATCCCTTCTGTCTTTCAATAAACGGGCTCCTACATTGGATTCAACTGCTCCAACATTCAGGCCTGACAAGTCATTAAAGGATTGAATGTTAACGCTATCTTTACGTATAAAAGTAGAAACGGCAAAAGTTTCAAGAGGTACTGTGAAATCAACAAAGCCTTCCCTTTCCCTGGTAATACCTAAATTTGGAACAATATGTACATCTCCTTGCTTCAGAGCTTCATATACTTCAGCCCATGTCTCCATCACTTTGTACTGAATATGTAATCCAGCTTTCAGCGCGATAGCATCCATTAAATCGATGGCCAGGCCGGTACTTATGCCTTTTTCATCTGTAATATATTGAGGGGGAAATGAACGGGGTATTCCAGCAATTATATTTTTATGATCTGAGTTAACGCCATTATCTGAAAAAGCAGGGAGTGATCTTACAAATACAATCAGTAACAGAGATAAAACAATTGTTTTCATGATGAGGTTTGAATATTTCAGTTTATAGCAAAAGAATAAATGCCTCCATTCATTAGATTAATACAATTATATCTCAATATCTTATCAAGTAAAATATTCTAGCTTCGCACAAATATGGTGCGTTTAATAATTCAACTGCATATGTTTTGCAAAACAGTCATTTGTAAATGCCTAATATACTTATTCAGTTTTTAACATAACCTAGCATTATTTTAATTGGTGCAATGTCTGCAATGGGGTCCAAATAATTTTTAATCAACCAATGGAGGGGTATCACTCAAACAAATCAACAAATTGTTTTCTTGAATGACTGGTTAGTCCATGATTTAACTGTACACCGAGGTCCCTACTTCCATCTACGTTCGGTTTTGGGAACGCAGGAAGAACCAGATTTTGCACTTCCTGTTTAATCGCATCAACAACTAGTTTGCTCAGATATTTCCAGAGCATCATCTACGTGGATAATTGATTTTCTTATAACCTGGTCCACGTAAAGAAGGTGTAGTTTTTTTACCAAGACTCCAGAGCATATTACCCACTTGCATCCATATCAATGCACTTTCAGGATTTTGCTTGCCATCTTTAGTAAGGTTCAGGTAAGCCATATACCCAAAAGTGCCTCCTGGCTGTTTCAATTGACGTAAGCCCTGCAACATTATGGAAAGTTTTTTCCTGGCTGCAATTCTCCAGTTACGTTCTAATTTTATGAGACGCCTATCAAATCTTTTCAGCCTTTGAAAATTATCTGCAAGCAGAACATCCGGATCACTATAGACCATTTTTTTTCTATCAAGTGTGGATTCAAGTTTAAGTTTCTCAAGCTTTATTAATCCTCGTCTCAAAGATTCTCTGTGTAACATAGCTTTAACCATTACAGAGGTTTCACTATCAGTAAGTTGAGTTTTGGCTATTTGGTATGCATCCCCGGTCTCTTGAGCGGGTTCTATTAAATCAGGTTGTCGCATCAACAGGTTATGGTCAGTCCGTCCTCGTTGTTGAGCCACATGCACCAACTCGTGAGCTAGTAGGTGTCTACCGGTACTTGAGTGAGGTTTATATTTTCCATTTCCAAAGTAAATATCCTGTCCAAATGTAAAAGCTTTGGCCCCCAGTTCGCGGTTCATACTCGCAGAAACATGATCATCATGAATCCTGACTCTATTAAAGTCATGCTTCAAATGTGGTCTGAAAAAGGTTTGGACCTCACCGGGCAGTGGGTTTCCATGACCTTGACTACGAGATAAACGGTATTTCAGCTCATTGTTAATGCTGTTACCGTTTTTTGATGTGTTTGTGGACAGGTTCTTCTGGACCTGTTCAGCTTGCTGATTATCATTCGTTGAAATGTTTTTTAATAATATTCTATCAGCTAACTGTCCCGCCTCCAGCTCGTAAGCATCTCCAGGCATACTCATTCCTATACCAGATTGAATATCTCGATCTGTACTTACATGCCATGGTGAATGGTTTCCCGATGTAATATCGGTTTTTAGCGTATTATTCACTAACATCTGCGAGGCAAGCCGGTCTACAGATTCCCGCTGCAATTGAAGAATAGAACTTATCTGATGGTTTTGAGCAATGTGAGTTCGACCATGCTTAGAGACTTTGTTAGAGGGAATGTGTGGAGTAATTATAGGTTTTTGAGTAAAAGAAAGCATTTCAACTCCTTTCCTTCATAACAGCTTTATAGAAAGCAGCCAAGTCTTCAATTGAACACAAAATAATACTCTGATTCAAAAATGATTCTTGAAACTTTTTGACAGTAAACTTTATGACAACCGGAATCATGTTCAACCCCTTGATTGTGTACTAATCAGGCTACCATTGACCACTCATTTTGTATTTGTCATGGATCATATCCATTGCTAATTCATAGACTCCAGTCTGTTTATGGTTTTCATGTGAATTTCACTTGTTAGCTGAAGCGTATAATTAAGGTTAAGTGTGCATCAAACTTTAGAAATATAACTCAAAATTTTATCATTCTACCTCAAGACGATATCCTTGATGACAAGCAACACATACATTCATGACATTAGACAATTGCCCCAATGAATGTTGAACATCACCAAAGTCTCTGGCATCTCTAGAAAGGGACTGAAATCCCATATGTAATTGTGGCCCCAAAGATCGATATTCCTCAGACAGGGATTTTCGACGCATCATAGCTTCTTCAGTATGATCCATACTCCCAAGTTCACCTGCTATTTTCACCACCTGCTCAAAATCCTCATTTGCTAAGGCAGCCACTATCAGTTGAATGGAAGTAAGATTTTTTCTCATATCTTCTAAGATTTGTATTTTAACTTTTGACGATACTTTTATAGCAACACGCCCATCAATATTATCTGCAAAAATATTATTTGAGAAAAATATTAATGTGAATACAAAAACTGTTATCGAAAATTTCATAATGATTCCTAGGTTATTATTCATATCACTCAAACTTTTGCTCTTGATGTTATATCTTTTCGAGATTCTATAATTTCAATTTGCATTAATTTTCTTTTATACAGCTAACGAGCCTGTAGAAAAAGCCCATTTGGGGACGTGATTTCATTCAACTGATTTTTATTATTCATGGTGTTTACTTTGCCGATTATTGGTGGAGATTACAATTATTTTTCTCATTTCACTTATTACTGCTGTTATGGAGTTATTGCCCGATATCTTCCTTTTAAGCGACTATTTGACCATATTTTTTATCTTCTAAATGTTATAGATCATACAAAATAACTGCCACTGGCCCTGGACTTTTTTCTTACCTCTCAGGCTAAACCGATTGAGCCGTTTATTCGTACCAATGTTTCCAAACACTGGCTTCACTACTGACATGCGGTGACTGTAAATAAGCTTACCCCTGGGCTATCCACCCTGTGTTTCATCCAATCCGTATAATTAGATTTTCGTTTACCTTTGTTGATGATAAATGAGACTTGCCTTCCATGATCCAATGGATGGTATCAAGAAGCCAGGAAGTGTCTGAGTCGTCACTATCAGATTAATGGCATCAAGAGTCGGTCAACTCAGATATTTCCTGGGCATAAAGTTAATTATAAGTCGCATTTAAGACGGTATAAAAAAAACTTTTCTGTTCTTATACGATAGGTTTATCCCCTTACCTATAAGGGGAAATAATAATTATTATTACTAATGTCTGAGGAGGCAGTTATGAGTGAACCCGATTCTGAATATAAAATTGGACAAGATAATATTCGCTTTATGGGGCTGGATATACATAACCCTGTTTTTCTATTCTCTACCATTGTTATCCTGGTTTTTTTGATCGGCTCAGTCGCCGCCGGGGATGCTGCTGGTGCTTTTTTTGGTGATCTTAGAAAAAGTATAACATCTACCTTTGACTGGTTCTTTCTGATCGCTGGCAATATATTTGTTCTGTTTTGCCTGTTCCTGATCGTCAGTCCTTTAGGGAAAATAAGACTGGGCGGTAAAGAAGCTACACCGGATTACAGCACCCTTTCCTGGTTTGCCATGTTATTTGCTGCCGGTATGGGCATAGGGTTGATGTTCTGGAGTGTTGCTGAGCCTGTTGTTTATGCATCTGGTGTATGGGGATATGCGCCTCTTGGTGTCAGTGAAAGTAAAGAAATGGCTTTTGCTGTGACCATCTTTCACTGGGGACTACACCCCTGGGCAATATATGCTGTTGTTGGCCTGGCATTAGCATTTTTCACTTATAACAGGGGATTACCACTCACCATTCGATCAGCCTTTTACCCAATTTTTGGGGAAGCTGTGTGGGGCTGGGTCGGACATGTCATCGATACTTTAGCCGTTTTTGCAACCATTTTTGGCCTGGCTACTTCGTTAGGACTGGGTGCGCAACAGGCCAATGCCGGTTTAAATTATCTATTTGGAATGGAGATAGGATCAACAGTTCAAACGATATTGATTACTGGCATCACACTTATCGCACTGGTTTCGGTTGTAGCGGGTCTTGATAAAGGGGTAAAACGCCTGAGTGAGTTCAATATTATTCTGGCATTTTTACTAATGGCAGCTGTCATCATATTGGGACCTACTATGGAAATAGTCACCGGGTTCTTTACAAATACTGGCTCGTACCTGAAAAACATCATTCCATTAAGTAACTGGATTGGTCGTGAAGATTCCGGTTTTCTGCATGACTGGACAACCTTTTACTGGGCCTGGTGGATTGCATGGTCTCCTTTCGTTGGTATGTTCATTGCCCGGGTTTCAAAAGGTCGTTCTGTGAGAGAGTTTGTAACCTGCGTTCTACTGGTTCCAACCGTGGTGTCTATTTTGTGGATGTCAGCATTTGGTGGCTCCGCTATTGATCAGGTTATCAGTCAGGCTGGCAGTCTGGAAAATGCCATTGTCACCGTTGCAGCTCCAACTGCTGACAATCCTGCAGCGACCACAACCGTTTTCAATAGCCAGCTTGCAGAGCAGGTTAATACTGCCTATGCACAGGCGATGTTTACCATGTTTGATGGCGGCTTTCCCTTTGCTGGATTGCTATCTTTTATCGGTATCGTCCTCGTCATCACATTTTTTGTGACTTCATCAGATTCAGGATCACTGGTCATAGATACAATAACGGCTGGTGGTAAAATTGACGCACCAGTCGCGCAACGAGTTCTTTGGTGTCTACTGGAAGGCTCTATTGCCATAGTCCTGTTATGGACTGGAGGCTTATCCGCTCTACAGGCTGCATCCGTCGCTACAGGTTTACCTTTTGCTCTTATTTTATTATTTATGTGTATTGCTCTGTATAAAGGCCTGAGCAAAGAAACACAGTAAATCATATAATAAACAGGTGCTGGTCATGAAGATATTGACCAGTATCCATTTATAATTTTAATCAACAGTCATGACTAAATATTTAAAAGGTAAAACAATTGCAACGCGATAGCATGGAATTTGATGTAGTAATTGTGGGAGCGGGTCCATCTGGACTCAGTGCTGCGATTCATCTTGCTCAATTATCTTTACAGGAAGACAGTTCTATCACCATCTGCGTTGTTGAAAAAGGATCTGAAGTTGGCAGTCACATTTTATCAGGAGCAATACTGGAACCCCGAAGCCTGGATGAGTTACTACCAGACTGGAAACAGTTAAACGCTCCCATTCATACAGCTGTCAGTTCAGATCATTTTCAATTTCTTACAAAAAAACATGCTATCACCCTGCCAACACCCCCTTCTATGCATAATCAGGGTAACTATATTATTAGCCTGGGAGATTTATGTCGCTGGCTTGCAGAACAGGCTGAGCAACTAGGTATTGAGATTTTCCCAGGTTTTGCCGCCAGTGAAATTTTGTATGAAGAAAATGGTGCGGTACGAGGAATAGCAACAGGAGATATGGGGATTTCTAAAGATGAGCATCAAACAGACAACTTCCAGCCAGGCGTTGAACTCATTGCCCGCCAAACTCTTTTTGCTGAAGGCTGCCGAGGCTCTCTAAGCAAGCAAATTATAAATCAGTATCAACTGCGTAAGGATGCAGAGCCTCAAACTTATGGTATAGGACTGAAAGAGTTATGGGAGATACCCTCTGAAATGCACCATGCAGGTTCAACCTGTCATACCATTGGCTGGCCACTGGATAATAATACCTATGGTGGTTCATTTATTTACCATCTGGAAAATAATCAAATTTCAATAGGCTTTGTTATCGGGCTAGATTACCAGAACCCCTTTTTAGATCCTTTTGAAGAGTTTCAGCAATTTAAAAATCACCCCGCTATTCGCCCCTTGCTTGAAAAAGGAAAACGTATTAGCTATGGGGCCAGAGCGCTTTCAGAAGGAGGTTACCAATCTATTCCTAAATTGACTTTTCCTGGAGGTTGCCTCATAGGTGATAGCGCTGGATTTCTAAATGTAGCTAAAATCAAAGGAACTCATACAGCTATGAAAAGTGGCATGCTTGCAGCAGAAGCAGTGTTTAAAATACTCCAGCAGGATCAACAAAATGAAGCTGTAGAGTACACTGAGAAGTTACGTCAAAGCTGGCTATGGGATGAACTCAAGCAGGTCAGAAATATTCGTCCTGGTTTCCAAAAAGGATTATGGCGCGGACTTTATAATGCAGCAATAGAAACCTACATCACGCGGGGCAAGGGCAGTAAAACTCTAAAGCACCATGAGGACCATAGCCAGTTACAAAAGGCGGCTGAACACACTAAAATAAATTACCCTAAACCTGATGGTATCGTAAGCTTTGACCGTTTATCCTCGGTTTATCTATCGGGTACTAACCATGAAGAAAATCAGCCCGCACATCTACAGTTAAAGGACAACTCAATCCCAATTACTATTAATTTGGCTGATTACGATGCCCCGGAACAGCGTTATTGTCCGGCTGGTGTGTATGAAATAATCATTGATTCATCGGGTTCCAATCAACTTCAAATAAATGCTCAAAATTGTCTTCATTGTAAAACCTGCGATATCAAAGATCCCACTCAAAATATTAACTGGGTTCCCCCTGAAGGTGGCGGTGGTCCAAACTACCCAAATATGTAGTTTTTCAGATTATTTAAGATATTACACTTTATTACGTTGACGTCGTTTACGCCTATTTGTACTTTCATCCCTTTTTTTTTCTTCCACCGCTGGGAGCGAGACCTGATTTGATAGTTCAGAATATATTTCCGTTTTATGCGGAATGGTCATGGCTTCAATAAAGTAATCCTGAAATTTTTTTTCTATCGCTGTTTCTATTTTTTCCACTGCCGGCAATATTTCACTAATTTCCAGGCGTGAGGGGAAATTAAGCAAGGCTATTCGAGCACCAGTTCCTGCTGCATTGCCTACTGACCCAACTTTATCCAGATTACAATCAGGAATTAGTCCCAGAATCATGGCATATTTAACATCAATATGACTTCCAAACGCTCCGGCTAATCCTATCCGGTCAACTTTTTGTATACCCAGATGATTCATCAATAATCGAATACCTGCATGTAAAGCTGCTTTCGCTAATTGAATCGCACGAACATCGTTCTGGGTAATCACAATGGGTTTATCGGCTGAGTACAACAGGTAACACCAGGTCCTACCCTGTTTAAATATTAAATGACTATTCTTACCACTCACCGGAGCAATCACACCATCCTGATTAATAATGCCAGTAAGATACATCTCAGCAATGACCTCAATAATTCCTGAGCCACATATTCCACTGATATTTACTTTGGCACTTTTATCAATAAAGTTATCCTGATCTGACCACACATCACAACCAATTACACGAAACCGGGGCTCTAATGTCTCCTTATCGATACGAACACGTTCTATGGCTCCCGGTGCTGCCCGTTGACCTGAGCTAATTTGTGCCCCTTCAAATGCTGGGCCAGTAGGACTTGATGCGGCAAGCAGACGTTGTTGATTACCCAGTACTATCTCAGCATTTGTGCCTATATCAACCAGTAAAGTATTCTCTTCGGCCAGATCAGGTCGTTCAGATAAAATGACCCCGGCAGTGTCAGCACCTATATGTCCTGCAATACAGGGCAGGATACAGATTCGAGTTTCTATATGCAGATGAATATCTATTTCCTGTGCAGGAATAATAACCATTTGATCAGTCACCAGTGTGAAAGGCGCACTACCCAGTGGTGTAGGATCTAACCCCAATAAAATATGATGCATAATCGGGTTGGCGACAATTGTTATGTCCAGTATCTCACCCTCTGGAATGCCGGCTGATTTAGCTGCCCGGCTAGCCAGCTGGTTAATCGCCTCCCGTACGACCCTGCTTAGCTCAGCTTCACTTCCTTCATTCATCATGATGTAAGACACTCGGCTCATCAGGTCTTCACCATAACGAATCTGCGGATTCATCATATCTGCAGTAGCTACTATTTCACCCGTATCCAGGTTGCATAATTGAGCAGCGATGGTTGTAGATCCCAGGTCTATAGCCAGTCCGTAAACCACCTTTTTCTCTCCTGGCCAGAGAGCAATAATTTGCTGGTATTGATAAACCGCTACGGTGATTTCCCGATATGATTTTTCCAGTGCTTTTTGCAACAATCTTAATTGAGATAACTCGCAATCAAGAATAGGCAAATCAAACTTTGTTTTTAACTCGTGTTGAAGACGTCGTTTATCTGATAGAGGAGACTGCATGTCAGGCTCCGGTAGCCTCACCGTATATAAGCGCAGTGCAGGCTGAACCTGAATATCATAGGCGGTGACTTCCTTGGCTATATGCTGTTTATGCTGCTGACTTCGTTCCGGTATATCTATAACCAGGTCACCCAGAATACGAGCATTGCAGGCCAGGCGTTTACCCTGTTCAAGCCAGTTTTTGTGTATGTGGTGATGTTCGGTTTCAGTTAATTCAGACAGGTGACTGGAAGCCGATACAATACCGTGTTTTAAAAACTCTCCCTGTTGAGGTAATACCTGACAGCGTCGACACTTACCCTGCCCTCCGCAAACCGATTCAAGATCAACAGCCAGACGTTGAGCGGCCTGAAGAATTGTCGTTCCCACAGCTACCTGTCCGCGTATTCCGGAAGGCATAAACAACACAGTTGCATCATCTTTATTCATTTATCAAACCGATAAAAAGCATTTAACCGCAGAGGACGCTGAGGTACGCAAAGGAGAAAACTTATTGTGCACATCTACTGTTTATACTTATCGAAAAAAGGAAAAGTAAATCAACATATATTTCTGACAATAAAGAACACTACAACCAAATCATTCCTCTGCGAACCTCTGCGTCCTCTGCGGTTTAAAAATGTACTCAATCAGCTAGTCGACCTTCTCCGACTTCCCCGACGCCCTGTACCTCTTCTGGCACCTTCTGGAGCTGGCTCTCTAAATCGTTTGATCCAGCGAGCACAATCCGGGTCTTTACCCAGCATCACATCGGCTCCCATACTGGCACTGACCACTTCTGAATGCAGCGGGTTAGTAATGGCTGAAGTCATACCCGCCTGAATGGCCATACTGATAAAAGCCCCGTTAAAACCATTACGATTGGGTAAACCAAAACTAATATTAGATGCACCACAGGTTGTATTCACTTTAAGTTCGGTACGTAATCGATGAATTAATTTTAGTACCTGTTGACCTGCATTATTGATTGCACCTATAGGCATCACTAGTGGATCCACAACAACATCGCAGGCTGGAATTCCATAGTCTGAGGCACGTTCTACTATTTTTTTTGCCACTTCAAATCTGACATCTATATCTTCTGAAATACCACTTTCATCATTTGAAATTGCAACGACTGCGGCACCATATTTTTTAATCAGGGGTAAAACTCGTTCCATGTTCTCTTCTTCTCCAGTCACCGAATTAACCAGTGCTTTTCCCTGATAGACAGCCAGACCGGCTTCTAGCGCATCGATAATGGAGGAATCAATACTCAGTGGAACATCAGTCAAACTTTGAACCAGTTGTAGAACTTCTGCTAATATCTTTGGTTCATCCGCCAATGGTATGCCGGCGTTCACATCCAGCATATGAGCACCTGCTTTAACCTGAGCAATAGCATCACTCTCAACTCTAGAGTAATCACCATTTTTCATTTCTTCGGCCATAATCTTTCGACCAGTAGGATTGATACGTTCACCGATAATCACAAATGGACGATCAAAGCCAATCACTAACTCTTTACTTGCTGAACTAATAACCGTTTCAGTCATGTTTACTTCCTCAAAGATTTTTTATTTTCAACTGCTCAGCTATTCCCTGAACAGTTACTCTATTTGTTTTTAAAATATTTTTATTTTTAACTGATGCCATCATGTTCACATCCCGGATACCAGGGAACACGACCCTCTAAAACACTGGATAACTGAATAATTTCCTTAACCGCTTCTTCCTGTCTATAAGCCATTACATGAACACCACTGACTCCCGTTATTTCACGTAATTGCTGAATCAGTTCAATACAGATTTTCTGCCCTTCCTTTTTTTGGTTATCAGCACTTTCCAGACGTTTAATAATGGCATCAGGAATATAAATTCCGGGTACATTTTTTCCAATCCAGCTTGCCGTTCGAGCTGAAGCAAGAGGTCCCACACCCGGTAAAATAAAGCATTTTTCGAGTAATCCTAGATCACCTGTTTTAGCCATAAATTCCTTAAATTTTGGAATATCAAAAATATATTGAGTCTGGATGAAATCAGCACCTGCTGCTATTTTTTTTGCCAGTCGGTAGGGACGAAAATCTATCGGTGGTGCATAAGGATTTTCAGCCGCACCAAGAAACATTTTAGGAGGAGAGGTAATCGAACGACCACTCAGGTAACGAGACTCATCACGCATGATGCGAATAGTCTCCAGCAGTGAAATACTGTCCAGATCAAATACAGGTTTAGCCTCAGGGTGATCACCCACCTGAACCCCATCACCACTCAGGCACAATACATTACCAACTCCCATTGCTGCAGCACCCAGTACATCACCCTGGATCGCAATTCGGTTTTTATCACGACAGGAAATCTGCATCACAGGAGCATATCCAACGTTGGTCAACAGGGCGCACATGCCAATGCTCGACATATGACAGTTAGCTCCTGAACCATCGGTGGCATTCATACCATCGACATAACCATCAAAAACCTGTGCACGAGCATAAACATCATCGGCTAAAGCAGAATCTGGTGGAGCCAGTTCAGCAGTGACTGCAAAGTGACCCGCTTTCAGTAAGCGTTCGAGCCGACCACGAGATACATGCCCTTCTTTCTCGGGTAGCGGTTGAGCCGCAGGATTATCGTTTAATCCTAACATCGGCAGGTATCTCCAGATTGTGTTTCACATCATCCTGAACGACTCTCAGCCAGGATGAACTGCCCTTAAAACTGAAATTTACAGGTTGTTGAACATTTTTAATTTTTTCACATTGCGACATTTGCTGTGCTCCTCTCCAGGCCTCTACCCAGACACAGGGCATTTCGGGTTTAACTTCACATTTTCCATCCATCCGTACTCCACCGCAGGGTCCATTTCGTATCGATTTTGGACAATTCATGGAACACGACATACCGCTTGAACTGAGCGCACACTGGCCACACATCTGGCAGTCAAACATTAGACCTTTTATTGTTTTTTCAATGACTCGAACGGGTTTCTCCAGACGTTCATAACCAATGATATTCCATAGTTTATGCAGTTTGATTAAAACAGGCTCAAACAGTAAGTATAAAAATTCAAGACTTCTGGAGTGGGTTACCGACCATTTGCGTAAAAGTTGCACATCAGTCTCCAGCTAAGCACTTTTTAAGCACAGTTCATCAATCCCACTGGCGCGGATCAATCTATCCAGAACTTCATCGTTATAGCTTTCTTCTATATTTTTAACCAGAAGTTGCGCCTGCTCCTGAATGTTTCCCTGAAAAGCCTGATCAACCGAATGCCAGGGATCAAATAGAGCATCTTCTCCCCTTTTTTTTAAACGGTTAGAGGCACGATCAATCGCTTCCGAAAACCTATTTGAAAGTCGAAGCCGTTCATTGCGGCGACCTATGCGCATAACAACCTGTCCGGGAATATCATGCCAGTACACTATTTTTAATTTCGCCATAGTAATTATCTACTTTAAATCCCGGCTAACATCTGCATTTTTGCTTCTAACACCGGCAGCATGGCCCCACTACCGGTAAAAGTTTTTTCAAAGTGAAGATTCAACCGGTTAGCGGCTTTCCTTGCCAGTTCAGTCAATTCTGTTGAATCCGTTTGTGCCAGGTAAACCAGGCGTTTGTAATGACCAAAATACTGGGGTAACAGTTCAGGAAATCGATCTAGACCCAATGTACAAATCACCAAACGTTCAAAATGCTGTGTAAGAAAATCTGTCAGGTAAAAAGTACCCGGTTCCTCATTCTGTAAACTGGCATATGTTTTTTCACCGGCAAGAAAATCATAACAATGGGCTCCAGGTAAACGAGATACACCACGTTCTGCCAGAAGTCGATCGAGTTCCCCGCTCGTGCCACAATCACCATAGGCCACAAAGATAGAGTCGTAGACATCTTTTGCCTGATCAATTTTGTTAGCGACTGCCTGTGGAATTTTTTCTGGAGTAACATGCAGGTCAGCACTTATAGCCTGTAGATCCATATGTGACCAGTGATTCAATTTTCTGATTTCATTGACTTCTCTGGCTATGGCTGCACAGGTTATTACCAAAATTCGAGGTGAATTATTCATCTCACGGTTTTAATCAAGCAGCTCGTCGCTGTGCGATCAATTGCCTGGCAATATCCGTCGTAACAGCTGCATCACGACAATAGGCATCAGCCCCAACAGCATCGCCAAATTCCTGATTCAATGGAGCACCACCAACCAGTACGATGTAGTCATCTCGAATCCCCTGTTCTTTCATCGTATCAATAACAACTTTCATATACGGCATGGTGGTGGTTAATAACGCTGACATTCCAAGAATATCCGGTTTATGCTCTTCCAGAGCGGCAAGGTAGGTTTCTACCGGAATATTAATTCCCAGATCAATCACCTCAAAACCTGCACCTTCCATCATCATGCACACCAGATTTTTACCAATATCATGAATATCCCCTTTAACGGTCCCTATCACCATTTTTCCAGCCGCAGGTTCATCCGACTCGGCCAACAATGGTTTTAGAATAGCCATGCCTGCTTTCATGGAATTTGCAGACATCAGGACTTCAGGCACGAACAGAATGCCTTCTCGAAAATCTACCCCGACAATAGTCATGCCTGCGACAAGGGCTTCATTTAAAACCTTATTCGCACTCCAGCCTCTTTCAAGCAGTATCTCTGTTCCTTCTGCAACTTCTTCTTTTAATCCGTTATAAAGGTCATCATGCATTTGTTCTACGAGTTCATCATCTGGTAAAGTCGAAAGGTCCAGATCCTCTTCATCGTCATACTCATCATCTAAATCAGTCATTTTTTAACCATCTATCAGGGTGTCATTAATTAGTCGTTGCTGAATCAAGAATAATTACAGCACCGTTTATAATCTGACATAACAGCGACAAAACATGACTGAAACGCGACACAGTTATATTGAGTTATAATTACTAACTCTAAGGCAGGCTACCCTGACTTGTTATATTGCGGCACATTACCTGCAATTTCATGAAAATCACTCTTATCAGCAACATATATATGGGCCTTTACTTTAAGCCCTGTGTCAGTTTCAAGGCATCCTGCCATAACACTGACTTGTCCATTCTCAGGTTGCTGCTTCCAAAATATGTTAGAGCCACATATCTGGCAAAAACCTCTAATGGCCAGATCATTTTTAAACCAGGACAGACCGCTTTGCTCAATAAAATGTACCTGATTCTCTTTCACCGAAGTTGCTGATACAAAGTTGCCACTGGTTTTACGGCATTCTGAACAATAACAACTTACAATATCCCGTAGTGGGCCAGATAGTACAAAGCTAACACTGCCACAAAGGCATTCACCCAGTAACTTCTGTGATTCTTGATTATTTATGGCCACTTTTAAGACCCTATAATCTCCTAAAATAGACCCTCTATTTGACCTTCCGTATTAACGTGGATTTTTTCAGCTGCTGGTATACGTGGCAAACCAGGCATTGTCATAACATCACCACAGATAACAACCAGGAAACCAGCGCCATTAGACAGGCGTACCTCACGAATTGGAACAACATGATTACTGGGAGCACCCTTTAAGGCAGGGTCAGTTGAAAAGGATAAAGGGGTCTTAGCAATACAAACAGGTAAATCACCATATCCATCCTGCTGTAGCACTTTAAATTGATCTCGAACTTTTTGATCGGCTATTACACCCTGTGCACCATATAACTCCTGGGCAATTGTACGAACCTTATCAAGTAGCGGCATTTTGTCATCATATAAAAAATGAAAGTTGGCGGGCTCATTCTCAATAATTTCTACTACATTTTTAGCCAGGTCTACAGCCCCCTTACCGCCCAAAGCCCAGTGATCACACATAACTGCATTGACCTCAATTTCAGCACACAGCTGACGTAACAAATTAATTTCTGATTTTGTATCTGCGCTAAACCTGTTGATAGCAACAATAACAGGTACTCCAAATTTACGTGTATTTTCTACATGCCTGGCAAGGTTATCAAAACCCTTTACCATTGCGCCAATATTCTCTTTTTTCATTTGCTGTTCATCACAGCCACCATGCATTTTGAGAGCTCTGATGGTTCCTACTATGACTGCAACATCTGGTTTTAAACCAGATTTTCTCATTTTGATATCAAAAAATTTCTCTGCACCCAGGTCAGCACCAAAACCAGCCTCAGTAACGACATAATCGGCTAGTTTTAGAGCAGTAGAGGTTGCCAGTACCGAATTACAGCCATGCGCAATATTGGCAAAGGGGCCACCATGTATAAAGGCAGGAGTACCTTCCATTGTCTGTACAAGATTAGGTTGAATGGCATCTTTCAATAGCGCTGTCATCGCCCCCTGGGCATTTATATCACGAGCGTAAACCGGTGTTTTATCACGACGGTGGCCGACAATAATATTTGCCAGTCTTTCCTGTAAATCATCAAGATCTGTAGCCAGACAAAAAATTGCCATAACTTCAGAGGCTACGGTAATATCATAGCCATCTGTTCGTGGAAATCCATTGGTAACCGCACCCAGGCCATTGGTTATTTCACGCAAAGCCCGGTCATTCATATCCACCACTCTACGCCATGAAACTCGACGAAAATCGAGCTTCTGTTCATTGCCCCAGTAAATATGATTATCTATCATCGCAGCCAGTAAGTTATTAGCCGCACCTATTGCATGAAAGTCACCGGTAAAATGTAGATTAATATCTTCCATCGGTACAACCTGTGCAAAACCACCACCGGCTGCGCCCCCTTTCATTCCAAAGCACGGCCCCAGTGAAGGTTCACGTAAACAGACAGCTGTCTTCTTTCCAATTTTACTTAGGGCATCACTTAACCCAACTGAAGTTGTCGTTTTTCCTTCACCGGCTTTAGTCGGTGTCATGCCAACTACTAAAATCAATTTCCCATCGGGGTTTCCCTGAATCGAACGAATGAAAGGCAAGCAAACTTTCGCTTTATCCTGACCATACAATTGAAGGTTTTCCTCCTTGATGCCAAGTTTTGCTGCAATTTTACGTATCGGTTTTGCTTTTGCGAGACGTGCTATATCTATATCTTCTTTAGGGTTCGTATGCTGAGTAACAGACATTTCCAGATTATCCTCAATAGGTTTCAACAAAACAGTCAGGTAGTTTTTGAATATTGAATCAATCTTTAAAAATGAACCAACAACCGAGCGACTCTTGACAGCCTATTAACGACATACCTGAATTTCCTGATGGGTTTGATGAAGTACGATCCTTTAGAATTTAGTATTTTATGGATTTAAAAACACAGTCCCAACCAAATCTAGACCTTGATACCACAGATATGTAGAAGCCAATATCAAGAAAAAAATAACATGCTGATGAACTCTCATGAAGGACAGGATATTAATCAATATCTATACGATAAAGGCAGACTTCCTTCAACCATTGTGAGTCACATTATTTTGAGTTATAGCTGTAAGTCCTTTAGAACCAGTTGGATTTTCAGACAACCATGGAATCACCACTGCTTTATCTGTCAGTGATGTTTTAACCCGGGTGATCAGTTCAACCTCAGACTCACAGCGTTGCCGCAGCACAGGATCCTCGGTTCCAGTCATCGCAAGACTCTGGTTAACAACCCAGGCGTAGGGTTTGATACCAGCCCGTCCCAGGTCCTGCTGAAGTTTTTCCGCCTCGGATACCGGGGTGGTTTCGGCCAGTGTCGCAATCAATATCCTGGTAAAATCAGGGTTTTGCAAACGCATCAAAGGTGTAACAAAGGATGCATCAGACTTTGAACTGCCACGTTCAACTTCACGATGATAGGCTCCAGCTGTATCCAGTAATAGCAACGTATGTCCAGTAGGCGCTGTATCCAGCACAACAAAACCGGAACGGGCTTTTGACACGGTACGGGAAAATGCTCGAAAAACTGCTACCTCCTCGGTGCAAGGTGATTGCAGATCTTCTTCCAGAAGGGCCAGGCCATCAGCATCAAGATTCTTTCCTTTAGTTTTAAGTACATATTGCGTATAGGCTTCGGCCTCTTGTTTGGGATCAATACGACTGATTTCCAGTCCGTCAACATCAGAGTCAATTACCTGCTGGATATGGGCAGCCGGATCAGTAGTGCTGAGATGAACAGGGAAGCCACGTAAAGCCAGTTCACGGGCCACAGCAGCTGCTATTGTCGTTTTTCCAACTCCACCCTTGCCCATCACCATGATCAAACCTTTTTCCGATTGTGCCAGATCATCAATTAATTCTGAGATGTGTTGCAAATCCTCTGATAAGTATATTTTTTTTGTGGAAGTTGAGGTATCTCTACCCATTTCCTCTGTAGATAAAAATTTACGCAAGAAATTTATGCCAACAATATTATGTCCCTTCAATAAGATTTTTGACTGTGGCAGTTCAGCCAGAGAATCAGCCATATTAGCCAGTGCCTGCTCATTTCGTTGCTGAAACGCCAGGGCTATCGGGTCATCCTGCTTACCAGCTCTGAAAACACCATTGATAACCAGATGCTGATTGGTAATACCCTGCTCCCGGAGTTCCTTTCCTGAACTCGCGGCTTCATTCAAAGCAATTTCATCAGCTCGACTGACTAACACCAACGTAGTTTGTTTCTTATCACTCAGTACACTCAATGAACTTGCGTATCTTTCATGTTGTTGTTTCAGACCGGAGGCAGGTCCCAGGCAGGTTGCTCCACGCAGGTTTTCATCCAGAAAGCCTGACCAGGCAGCCGGTAAATTCAGCAGCCGAAGCGTATGTCCGGTTGGAGCTGTATCGAAAACAATATGATCGAAGCGATCGATAATCGATTGATCGACCAGAAACCCGGTGAATTCATCGAATGCTGCAATTTCAACCGTGCAGGCACCAGATAGTTGCTCTTCCATCTGCTTAATCATTGATTCAGGTAACTCATCGCGGTAGGGCCCGATGATCCGCTGACGGTATTCTTCTGCTGCACGCTCCGGGTTGATGTTGACAGCAAAGAGGTTGTTTACATCGTTTATCGGCGTGGGTTTACCCGCTATTTGGGTATTTAGAACCTGGTCTAGATTTGAAGCCGGATCCGTACTCACCAGTAAAACTGTTTTCCCCGAATCAGCCAGAGAAACCGCCAGTGAACAGGAAACTGATGTTTTGCCTACACCTCCCTTGCCGGTAAAGAATAGAAAGGGAGTTGGATTATTCAGTAGATTCATGTCTATTATTCCCTAACAACTACATGAACCACAGCCACAATCAGTTTGACTTTCTATTACAGGGCTATCTGAAATCAGAGTGGATGTATCAAGTCCCGTCAGTGCAGTGAGTTGACTACGATCAGGATAGCAACCACGACTGATAATT
The DNA here is from genome assembly GCA_018669845.1 of Gammaproteobacteria bacterium. Lineage (GTDB taxonomy): Bacteria > Pseudomonadota > Gammaproteobacteria > JACNJF01. The sequence continues at coordinate 20,733 of JABHSO010000092.1, forward strand.
CTGTCTTCAAACATTAGTAATGGTAGACAGGTTTCGCCCTTTTCATTAATCTCTGCCTTGATCTTTGTATCTGATATAAACGCCGCAGGCTCCTGGGCCAGGTTGAATCTTTCAACTGACACACCCTGCTTTTTCAACCATTCAATATCTGCTGTAAAAGTGATCAATACCGCGTCAGCATCGACACCACAGACACCGGTTTCACAGCACATAGCTGGTTCATATATTTTCAATTTACTCATTAATCTCTCCACTAGCCATATGGCTATTTTCTGGGCATGTCTTTATTAATAACATCACCTCGATCTCCAAACAGATCATTGAAATGAAAAAGATAATCTTCAAGTAACTCAATATCCAGTATTTGTTCAGGGTCTGTATTGAGCAGTTTTTTGCTAAAATCATCATGCATTTTTTCAATCTGATCGATTTGTTTAGCCGAAACGGGTTCACCCATTTGTCTGGATTTTCTTATGGTTGATTCCAGTTCCTTCATGTCTGCAGGGAATACGCCATTTTTCAATTTTACCCGGCAGGCTTGTCCCGATGATGTCTTTTGCAGAATAAAACCTTCCCCCATAGCGGCATCGACTCTCAGCGTTTTAAAGTTAATCCGAGCACCTGTCATCAGGGCTGCCGCATCAATCCAGCAGGGACCATTTTTTGAAACCACCCGCAAATCGGTTCGGTCGACAATGCCGTCAGGAAAAAGGCATTCAAACCCGGCACGTAACGCAATATAGGAAATCACCAGCCCATCACATAAATGACCATGGATTCGAGCCAGATCTTTCAGGCTGATTTCCTTGATTGAGAGATTGTAACGGCCGAGAGCACTGTCAGTATCGCGCACGATGAACGGTTTATTAAATAAAGCGTTTGCAGCCCATTCCGGGTAAAACCACTCCACCTTGTTATTCTTCATTTTCAAGTAAATCACTGTTTATAATTTCTGGAAACTCTGAGGTATCCAGATATTTAAAGTATTCATCAAGGTATGGAACTGGACTATCAGGGCAGATGAATACGCAGGTGATTTCTATATCGTCATTACGTAAATCTTCCAGCGAATCATCATCCACTTTTTTTTGTAAAAAATTCAACAACCCGCATAATGCAAACCCTGAACTTGGACCCACCACAATGCCTTGACGGCTCAGTTGCATGCTTTTACTGTAAGATTCCTCGGTGGTCACTTGTTCGATAAAATCAACCTGCTTCTCCCAGTCGAATCCAATGAGTTCCAGCAAACCTTTAGTGCGTACACCGGGCACGTAACTGGAGTCTTCACGCATGACTCCTACAATATTTATCGCATCATTTTTCTTTTTTAAAGTTTTAGCCGTACCCGTGATGGTTCCTGTCGTACCTAGTCCTGCACATAAAATATTGATCTTTCCTTTAGTCTGCTTCCAGATTTGTTTTGCAGTCCATTTTTCATGTGCAGCCGGGTTATCAGGGTTATTGTATTGCCCAGGGTTAATCCAGCCTGGCTGCGCGCCCTTTTCCCTGGCCTTATAGACCCCTGCTCTGGGGTCATTGGCATCGGGCAGTGACGGCTCCTTATTAACGATAGGCTGTACACCAAAAAATAATAACATCCATAGTTTATGAATCGATATTTCATGCGGTACATATGACGATGTATTTTTAACCCCAAACTGTAACGCTGCCAAAGCAAGGGAGAAAACGGTATTGCCTGATGAATTCTCAATCACGTTTTCAACCTGATCCAGTTCACCTCGTTGATACAGTGCCTGCATCATATTAAATGCGGGTACTGACTTGACATTACCCAGAGGAGAAAAAGTCATCAGTTTGGCAAAGATTCTGACTCGTTTACCAGCAAAAGGGTTCAGGCTTTCGGGCAATTCAACCAGTGGCATCATTGGATGTTCACCAGGGTTTAGAAATTTTTCTATCGATTTTTTACCCTTGAAGACATTTAATTTTTTAGCCATAACCTGTTCTCGAAAAACCCTGATAAAGTATCATCAAATTAATGGTGCAATATTTTGGAAAGAAACGACTGAGCTCTCTCTCCCCGGGTTTCATTAAAAAAAGCATCCTTGGTGCAATCTTCTTCGATTCGACCTTCATCCATAAAAATTACCCGATCAGCCACATTTTTTGCAAAACCCATTTCATGAGTAACCACCATCATGGTCATGCCTTCTTTGGCCAGTTCCACCATGACATCCAGTACTTCGTTGATCATTTCCGGATCCAGTGCCGATGTTGGTTCATCAAAAAGCATCGCATCCGGGTCCATCGCCAGACCTCTCGCTATAGCAACGCGCTGCTGCTGACCACCTGATAGCTGGCCAGGATATTTATGTGCATGCTCTGAAAGCCCTACCCGGTGTAACAGTTCCATACCCCGTTTTTCGGCTTCTTCTGTGTTCCTTCCAAGAACCTTTTCCTGACCCAGCATAATATTTTTAATCACAGAGATATGTGGAAATAGCTCAAAATTCTGAAAAACCATGCCGATGTGTGAGCGCAATTTAGACAAATTCGTTTTCGATTCTCCAACCGATGTTTCATCAAAAGTGATAGTTCCTTCCTGAAAAGGTTCAAGTCCATTGATGCATTTGATCAAGGTACTTTTTCCGGAACCTGATGGACCACAAACGACAACCACTTCTCCCTTTGCAACACTTGTAGTGCAATCATTGAGAACACAGAATGATCCATACCACTTACTGACATTTTTCATTTCGATCATACTGAGAATCTCCGTTGTAATTTACGTATAGATAAAGAGAAAGTTAAACACAGAATAAAATAGACGACTGCAACCGTTGAAAACATTTCAATCAGACGGTTTTCCCGAGTGGCTACTATTTCGGCATTGACCAGAAAGTCATGCAAGCCGACAACATAGACCAGGGATGTATCCTGGAAAAGGATAACGGCCTGGGTTAACAGAATGGGGATCATATTGCGAAACGCCTGGGGTAATACGACATAGCGCATGTTTTGAATGTAGGTCAACCCAATGGCTTGTCCAGCCTGCAGTTGACCCATTTTTACACTTTGAATTCCGGCCCGCATAATTTCACAGTAATAGGCCCCTTCAAACAGGGTGAATGCAACCAGCACCGAGTAAAAACCTCCGACCGGTCTGCCAAGAATGAAGGGCACCAGGAAATAAAACCAGAAGATAACCAGGATGAGCGGCATCGAACGAAAAAAATTAACATAGCTACCCGCTAAAAATGAAACTACCTTTATATGAGAAAGCCTTGCAAGTGCCAGCAATACACCCAGAAACAGCCCACCGACTATGGCTAAAAAAGTTAACAGAAAGGTCAGTTGCATACCTTCCCACAGAAAGGGGATAGAATCGATAACAACCTGATAATCAAAATCACTAAACATATTATTTTGCCCCCAGAGAAATTACACCGGGAATGTGCATCTTTTTTTCCACCGACCTCATAACGGTCATTACCATAAAGGTCACAACAATGTATAAAATCGTGGCAGTGGTGAATGCTTCAAAACCCTGAAAGGTATACTCTTCTATCTGTCGGGTCTGGGCGGTAAGCTCCAGTACACCAATGGTCAAAGCCAAAGATGAATTCTTGAAAATGCCGAGAAACTCACTGGTCATGGGCGGAATAATGGTTCGGTAACTGACCGGAAGAAGCACATACCGATAAACCTGCCTCGGTGTCAGGCCTATTGCCATAGCAGCCTGCCGTTGTCCGATTCCTATAGCGTTTATTCCGGCACGAACCTGTTCGGCAACGCGGGAAGCCGTGTAGGTTCCAAGACAGACAACTGCTGTCCAGAACTCCGGCAACGGCATGCCTCTTTTTACCCAGGTACCCGCTTCTTCAGGTAATAATTCTGGAAAAATGAAGTACCACAGAAACATCTGCACCAGCAGCGGAATATTTCGAAAGACCTCAACATAGGATGCCCCTATCGTACTGATCACCGGATTATCGACGGTGCGCATTATGCCGATGACTGAACCCAGTGAAAAGGCAATAACCCAGGCACAGATAGCAACAGCAAGAGTCCATCCAAGTCCCGATATAATCCAGCCAAAATAGGGGTCTGTTACCAATATTGCCCAGTTCCAGTTGTAATTCATTTACTGCTCCTGTCATATTAACTATGAAGTAAAATTACCGGGGCATGACCTTGACTGCATGGTCAGGCCCCGATCTAAATCAATCGAGGGGGAGATTGATTTTACTAATGTGGCAGTGCCTGAATTTCAAAAGCCGTCTTAAGCGTTGCGCTGATTGGCATATTGATATTGGTTGGGCCAGGGTTAAACCATTTGTCATAAATCTTTTGTGCTTCACCAGATCGCATCATATCCGCCAGCACTACGTCACCAAGACGGCGATAGGTCGAGTCATCATGAGGCACCATGATTCCATAAGGGTCATAACTGAGAAAACGGCCCGTGACCTGAAATTGATCTGGTTTTTTTGATTTGGAGATAAGGCCATACAGCAAAACGCTATCAGATGCATAAACATCGGCCCGTCCATTTTCCAGATTCAACCAGCCCTGTGGATGATCTTTAACCATGACATATCGAATTTTGAGACCTTTAGCCTTGGCCACTCGTTTAATGGCTTTTTCATTAGTCGTGCCCAGAGACAGGGCCACCACTTTACCATCCAGATCTTCTATTTCATTGATGCCAGATCCTTTCTTGCTGGCAATTTTTGTACCGGTAATGAAAGTTGTGGATAGATAATCAACCTGTTTCTGGCGTGTTAAATTATGAGTTGTTGATCCACATTCAAGATCAATCGTTCCATTCGCCATCAGTGCAATACGGGTCTGTGATGTGACAGGAACATACTTGATTTTCAGATTAGGCTTGCCTGTCGCCTCTTTAATTTGATCGATGATCTTGTGGCACAGGTCGACGGAATAACCCTGTGGCTTGCCATCTTTCCCAATAAATGAAAATGGTACCGATGCTTCCCGGTGCCCCATGTTGATCACACCACGGTCCTGTATGCGCTTTAATACAAAAGAACTATCGACATCCCCTGCAAAAGAACCAGACGTATAAAAAGCTGTAAGAGTTACAGCCAGTATTCCAAGATTTTTAACCTTCATTATTTTATCCTCTCATTTAGTTGTCTGTTTTTTTAATACTTTAAAACTGCTTATTTGCCAGATTTATGAATTAATGAAAATATTTAATTTGGTATTTCACTAATTCATGAATTAATGTATTCTCACCATTCTTCAATGTCAAATATATTTATCAGGCAACCCTGTTTCCCAAAAACCAAGCAGATGAAAATGAGTTCTACAATTTACCTTGATCACAATGCAACAACCCCGTTGGATCCTGAAGTGGCTCTTGCGATGCAACCCTGTCTGATTGACAACTGCTGCTTTGGCAACCCAACACGTGCTCACTGGGCGGGCATTCCTGCTAAAAATGCAATTCAACAGGCTAAATTACATGTCAGTCACCTGATCAATGCATCTACCAGTGAAATTGTTTTTACCAGCGGTGCATCCGAATCGGTAAATCATGCGATCAAGGGAGTGGTCTTTTCTTATCTGCCCTTCAGTGGTAAAAAAGAGGTGGTCACCAGTTGTATTGAACACCCCAGTGCATCGGCATCCTGTCAGTTCCTGGCTAATACGCTGAATATTAAAATCAGTGAAATTCCAGTTGATGAATTTGGAATAATAGATCTTGAATATGCCGCAGATGTTATTTCAGAAAATACGGCACTGGTTAATATTATTCTGGCCAACCACGAAACAGGCAGTATTCAACCGGTAAAAGAGTTAATAAAAATAGCCCATTCGCATGGTGTTATTGTGCATGTGGATGCAACCTGCGCCATGGGCAAACTGACTGTCGATGTTAAAGACCTTGACTGCGACCTGCTTTCATTTAGTGCACATAAGTTTTATGGCCCCAAAGGCATAGGCGTTTTATTTATCCGGGAATCTCTGCACCATGGATTGCCAGGGGTGAACCCCCGACCTGAACTGATACCACTGATCCATGGAAGTGCACCCAGTTCAGCATTTCGTTCAGGCACTCCGAATCTGCCTTTCATTATTGGAATGGGCAAAGCCTGCGAAATAGCTCATGAATGGAATAGCGAAATAAATCGTAATTTACTGGCTGAAAAAACCCAGTTATTCTGGAATTTAATGACTGAAACCTTTGGTGATAACGTCATCCTGAATGGACATTCAGACCCTGCCAGAAGAGTGTGCAATACGCTGAATGTATCTTTTGCAGGTACAGAGGGCGAGCAGCTGCTCGCTAAACTTGACCAGGTAGCCGCATCATCAGGTGCAAAAACTGAATATATTTTGAATCAACTCGGCAAACCGGCTGATATTGCCAGAGGTGGTATTCGGTTTAGCCTGGGTAAAAGTACCACCACTGATCAAATTACAGAAACTGTTGAATTAATTGAGCAGGCTCTGACAAAACCTAACAGACAAAAAATCAATAAACTTTCTTAATACAGGATTAATTATGGCGCGTAAATTATTTTCAGAATGGCTCGGCACTTTTTTTCTGGTGGCGGTAGTAATCGGTTCAGGCATCATGGCGGAAAGGTTAGCAGGTGGCAATATGGCAATCGCCCTGTTGGGTAACACCATTCCAACCGGCGCAATTCTTGTGGTCATCATACTAATATTCGGGCCAATATCCGGTGCACATTTTAATCCTGCGGTGACCCTGGCTTTTGCGATTCGTCGTGATATTGAAAAGAAGACTGCCTTTTTTTATGTTCTCGTTCAAATTATCGGTGGTATATCTGGCGCTATTGTCGCCCATATCATGTTCGAATTACCGCTGATAGAAGCTTCTGAAACAGTTCGCTCCGGAATATCTCAATGGGTTGCTGAATTTGTTGCAACCTTTGGCCTGCTTGCAACGATACTTGGTTGTCTCAAAGCAAAACCTGAAGCAATACCCTATGCGGTCGGTTTATTTATTTCCGCTGGTTACTGGTTCACCTCGTCAACCTCATTCGCTAATCCAGCTGTCACGATTGCACGTACGATGACCAATACATTTTCCGGTATCGCACCTGCAGATGCACCGGCATTTATTCTATCGCAGTTAATTGCAGCAACTATTGCTGTGCTTGTGTTTGGGTGGTTACTGGAAGAAAATGAGTAATGTAGAAAATAACTGTTCGATTAACAGACTTTGGCAGAATCAGACAGTTCGGCACATATTTCTGGATGACCCTGGCAACATTCCCGAGTCAGAAAGCACAACAAATTGCGTGTCCCCTGAAGGTCAGCAGAATAAAGTATTTTTTGCTGTTGTCGAGTAGATTGAATCAATCCGGCGCGTTTAAGTATATGTAAATGCGCTGTGAGAGTTGAAGGCTGAACATCGAGTTGCTTTGCAATAACACCTGCTGACAAGCCCTGTTCACCTTCTTTAATAAGTATCTTGAAGACAGTCAGTCGCGTTTCATGGGATAGCGCTGAAAATGCATCAAGGGCCTGAGAAGTTTTCATAATTTGATATTACATGAAATAACCCGGAGAGAACATAATGAATTTCACTCGTTTCCCAAGAAGAATGTATCTGCAAGGAGAAACCCCAATCCAGGCCATGCCCCGGTTAAGTAAAGTACTGGGCAATGAGGTTAACCTTTTTATTAAACGGGATGATTTGCTTCCCGGTTGCGCCGGGGGTAACAAAACCAGGAAGCTGGAATTCTGTATTGCCGATGCACTCGAAAAGGGAGCAGACTCACTGATTACCTGTGGTGCCATTCAATCCAATCATTGCCGTTTAACTTTAGCCTGGTCTAAAATAGAACAACTCGATTGCCATCTGATACTTGAAGAACGTATCGAAGGGAGCTATGACGAGGACGCTAGTGGTAATAACTTTTTGTTCAAACTGCTGGGCGCAGCAAGCAGTCAAGTTGTCAAGGGTGGGACCGACATGGCAGCGGTTATGGAATCCAAAGCTGAAGATCTTCGTTCTCAGGGGAAAAAACCTTACATTATTCCGGGTGGAGCATCGAATGCTATTGGTGCTTTAGGCTATGCCGCCTGTGCCGCCGAGATCATGAACCAGATCAATACCATGCAGCTTCCCATTGACCACATTGTCCTGCCTTCAGGTTCAGCTGGTACTCATGCTGGCATGGTATCTGGCATGACAGGACTCAATGTCGACATACCAATCTCAGGGATTAATGTATCACGGGACAGGGAAACTCAGGAGGCACTGGTCTATAAACTGGCACAGGAAACGGTCAAAAAGCTAAATATTAAACCTGAATTAAAACAAAAGGCTATTCTCTGTTTCGATGAGTATGTCGGTGCTGGCTATTCAATACCAACAAATGGCATGATTGAAGCGGTTCAATTGTTTGCTCGTAATGAAGCCATTCTTCTGGATCCGGTATATTCAGGAAAAGCAGCAAGTGGTTTAATCGATCTGGTGCAAAAGAATTATTTTACCAAAGGTAGTAATATTTTATTTTTGCATACGGGTGGCTCACCTGCACTGTATGCCTACCAGGATTTTTTCAGAGAAGAAATGTAACAATTTCAGGTGAAATTATTAGTTTTCACTTCTTACATACTCTCACTTTAGCTTCTAATGTAACAAAGTTTTTTCTTGCCTGTTGAACATAGGGATGATCCGGTGAGTAGTTGTGCTGTAACAGGTTCAATACCTGTTTAAACTGCAACCGTGCATCATCAAATCATTGCAGACCCAGTAATATGTGGCCAAGTGAATTCCTGCTATCTACTCTCCTAAGAGGATCACCCGATGAATCTACCCAAGTGGATGTTGCCTACTTATACAATATTTCATACTCCAGATGGTGTTAATACCAGGCAGGTTTAATGGTTATAATTACTCTCTTACCAATTTTCTGTGTAAATTATTAATCCTAAAATCTGCCTGATATTATTTTGTTTTATTATCTCTTTCCGTAACGATGCTGTTTTCCACCACCACTACCTGATCCCTGCCCTCTCATCGATTGAAAACTCGCTCTTTCGTCATCAGTCATAGTCTGTATACGACCTCGCATTTCACTACGCAAGCTTTCTCGGTCCTCCGCTGACAGTTCGCTGGCTTGATAACGCAAATCCATAAGTTCTTCAGTGGTCATGCTGGAATAATCAGTCGCCGCTACCGTGTTTATTACAGCAAGGCCAATCAGCGTAATAATTCCAGCTTTGAATTTTTTAAATTTCATTAATATCTTCCTCTTGTCAGTTAATGGGATGATTTTATACGTCGAAGTTCTCGTTGAAATACAACGCTAAATCACATCTGGAATGATAGACATTAACTGTTTCTCAAACATTTCAAGGACAAAAAAAATTATTTCAAAGTGTTTCTAACTTTTTAAACCCATACCTTTTCAATATAATTTGAATATAGCTTAAAGCTAAAACTCAGAAAGCACTGATTAAACTAAAGAATTTAATCAGTGCTTTTTTATGACAGGTTTGTACCTTTAAAGGGGATGATTATGTCTGATTAGAAGTTAAATCGTAACCCTGTAGACAGAGTATCAACATCTTCTGATGAGGTGCCAAAAGAAAAACTCATAGAAGCCTTATCATTGAAATAGTAGCGCGAGTTTACTTTAATAACTGTATCTTCAGTATCATAAATATCCATAAAATCGATATTTGAACCCACTTCTATTTTATCCGATAACATGTGTCTAACCCCTATTCCCAGTCCATATCCAGTGTCATCCCCTGACAAATCATTGCTTTGATCCAGCAACTTAATATTGGCAGTTAGGTCAGTCGCTGAATTTATGGCAGTGTGATACCCCATGCCAATAGTTATTTCATCAAAACCTGAATCACCCTCGTCTGAGAATGCAGATATATCACCACTTGAAAAGTCAGCCATGATGTTGAAATGTGTGTTGATATCATATGACCCTGAAAGACCAAAAGCATCGCTGTCCTGCCCATTCAGGTCAATATCCTGATAAGCCCCTTCGATATAATTATAATCAAAGTTGTCAGCGTAAGAAGTTGATAGGAAACCAGATAAAACACTGGATAAAGCGACAATTGAAATTGAAGATAGTAATTTTTTATTCATAATATTGAGTCTCTTAAATTGAAAAAAATAGATCGGTTGAAGAATTAACCGGTTAGCCCAGTAAATTATTTGTTGACCATTTAGGTTTAATTCATGGAGAGATATATTGAATGAAAGGTGTTGCTGTGATATTTCAGGTTTAAATTTAATTATTGCTAAATGTTGCTAGTTATTTCAATAAATTACTAAGACTAAATTTAATTCATTGTTTAAGGTTCCTGAGTAAATTGATAAAAGATAACTATATTCAGGCTACTTCCTACCTCAATAACTGCTAACTCAGATATCTGGGTCAACCAGGAGATTCCTTTTCCGCGGCTTCTGACTGCTGTTCAGATAGTTGTAAAGGAAAGCCAGGGAGAAGAACTTGTAGATAAAAGTTTACAAGGTTAAAAAAAAGCCGGGGTATTTATCCTGGCTTTTTTATGCATAACTGTATTTTTAAGAATCGTAATTTATAGAATCATTTAAACGGGGAAAATACATATTTTGGTTTAAGCCAGTAAATGACTAATGGCAAAAACATCAATGCGGTAAGCACATCCAGAATGAGAGCCTCAGCTATATATAAACTAATAGACCAGGTATTTGCCAAAGATGTATTCATCAGAGGAATTACACTGCCTAGAAGAACAACTACCGAGATAACGATGGCAGAGCCCGTTGAACTTAACGTATTTTTAAGAGACTGATGCCAGTCCAGATTAGTTTCACGCATTTCTTCTCTTAATCGTGAAACCATATAAATTCCATAATCTATACCCAGCCCCATCGCTATGCTCAACGCAACCTGAACATGAAAAGCCAGATTTGCAGACCATTCTTTGATGGACGTCATGTAACCGGCTAAACCGTATTGTGACATTAAGGTGATATAACACAGACAGATCAGCACAAAAGCAATTGACCAGCAGCGAAACATAATAGCTGACATTAAAAATACAGTAAGAGATGTCATCGCTGGAGCATGTAACCATTCTGCAAAAGCTACATCCCGCGTGGCCTCGGTAATTCCAAGAAATCCACCAATGGCAGCTTTACCATCAGGAATTGATTCCTCAGTTACAATCGACCCTACCCCGGTTTCGACTTGAATTTCAATTTCTTCACCAGCTTCAATACCGATACGAAATTTGTTAAAACCCGGGTCATTTTTATGCTGCTGTAAGTAGTTCTGAATATCGACAACTGTTTTATGAGTTTCAACAGGATCCATCGTATTGATGAAACTCACGATGACGCCTTCGTCCCAGTTTGACGTATTTATAAATGAATCTAATTCTCCTGGACCAGTGCTATTTACCAACATCGCATTATAAAGTTGCACTGTATTATCAGGATCAGGCAGATAACCAGGATCATCCGGATCTTCATAGATATGACGATTTTCTTTAAGGTGTTGCAGGTCAGGTATTGCAAATAGATTCATATGCTTCATGGGTGCTTCACCCTCAGGAGCATTTAACATCATATTGAGCGTTTTAATGAATTGAACATAAGATGTGGAGTAACCAATATGTGGATGTTTACGTAACCAGTCTTCTAAATTTGATATTGCTTTTAAAACAGTTGCATCATTAAAAATACCCTGAGCAGGGTCATCCAGTTCGTCATAACAACGATCAGGACCGATAATCCTGTCGCCATCATCGTTTCTTGAGTCTTCACCACAGTCAGGTAAAACGCCCTGTTTTGATCGAATTACGAGGTTTGCAGTGATTGCTCCGGGCATCATTCGAGAAAAAGTTTCAAGATCACTTATTTGGCTAACATCACCATCCCCAAATACTTCGCCTAGCAAATAATGGTCTTTGAAGGCTGCCCGTGGATAATTAATACCTTTTTCTGCTCCAGGCATAATATCGAATTCATCCTGGATACGTGCAACCTCAGGATCACTTCTTCCAGCTTCACCGGCCATCAATGCATCTACACCTCTTCCTAGCTCGGCAAAATGTGCAGACGCCCATAAAATTGCAAAAACCAGAATCAGAGGAATCCATTTTAATTTGCTTGTTAGTAATGCAGACAGGCCTGAACCCAAACGTTGTTCCCACTGTTTTTCATTGCTTTCAGATCTCTGAAGTTTGGGCGGCACAACTGTCATCAACAATGGTATCAACGTTGTAGTGGTTAGTATCAATGTCGACATCCCAAAAATACCAAAATAGGCATAGGCTTTATAAAAGGAAATATCTACAAAAGAAATTGCAAAAAAACCATGCAGATCAGTGCCTATTGATAAAGATGCAGGAACAATCGTATGTCGAATAGCCTGGTAGGCAGCAACATCTGTGTTTCTACTTTTATGTAATTCCTGAACAAACCGGCGTGTAACCTGCATCGCATGCCCAATACCGATAGCGAGCAACAGCATGGGAGTTAATATCATCATGGTTGTCAGTTTGAACTGAGTGAGTCCCATTAACCCGAGAGTCAGAACAATTGTCATTCCAACCCCTAGTAAAGGAAATACTGAACAGTTCCAGTGTCGGAACTCATACTTCAGTACCAGTAGAATGATCAATAATGAAATGCCAAATAACCAGGCTTTGTCCCAGACTTCCTCTACCATTGAAGCCAGAAAATAGGGTTCTCCCGAAATTATAAACTCGACTTTATCGCCATACCTGGACTCGTACTTATCCATTAAGGCATTCACCGAGTTTATCCAGCTAATATGATTTTCTTTCAGTTCATTATTAAAATCACCCACAATGAAGGTCGCTTTTGCATCGCATTGCTCATGGGCATAAGAAATAGATTTATTAGAAATTAAACCTTCATCATCCAGTAAGTTGCATTTTTCACCGGCTTCATTTTCATAATAAAGGAGTAATGGTTCGAGTACCGGATGACGTTGAAGTCCATTTTTTATAAAATCTATTTGCTGTTGTAACAGCTTAGGGTCATCTGACAATCCATTGACCGGAATAAGTCTTTTGAAATCCAGGTTGCCATCTTCTGACAAGCCCATATTACGCATACTAGATGAGGGTAAACCGACAAAATTTTCTTTATTGGCATAGCTGAGATTTGAAACTTCATCATACATTTCATCCAGCATTTTAATAAACCAGGGCTGAAAGATATCACCCTCTTTTATCTTTAGCCCCCAAACCATGATATTGCCCATACCATAGTGATATTCATTATAAAGATTAGTGGCTATGTATTGATTGGATAGAGGTAATAGAGAGTCTGGGTCATTGCGCAGATTTACATCCTTTATAAAAAAAGCAGACAGCAGTGTAAAACAGCAGATTGAAACAATAACAATCCAGCGATATTTGAGCACAAACCGGGCATATCGATCAGCCAGGTTATTCTCAACTATACCTTCAGGCACAGAACCAGGATTTTCCGGTTTATCGTTTACCATATTTCTTTAGTGTTTTTTCTGACCAGAAATTATCAGATAAACTCTGATTTAAAGAAATTGTACTGCGGGGGACATAAATCATACTATCAATACCCGTAGTATGAGTTACAGCATAAATATAACGAGGGTAACTGACTCGTGGATCTGCCAGTTCCAGTGACTGCCAGTCGATAACAACCGTTTTAATTTTTTCACCATCTTTGTAATAAACCGTACGATAAAGTGCAAAAGTTTCTTTATCAACTTCACTTATATGATAGTCATACCACCAATCTTTAAATTTAGTAGTACTTTTTAGTACATATACTGGTTTCCCCTGATGTTCACATTGAGGCCCAGGCAATTTCTTTGTATATCGGTTTACTTCCCAGGGATTTAACTTCATCGCCAACAGGCAGCCTTCAAAGGTCGAATCTTTCTGTTTCTCATGAATTTCATGCTCTGGTCGCCTTAAAACCAGCTCTCCATATGTCAGATTTGTACCCACCCATGTATCTTCATGAGCAGGTTCATTCATTCGTCGGGTTTTTCTGAGTGAAGGTAACCAGATTGTTAACTGTCCTGATCGGGATTTGTCGGTATAACTGATATATAAAATACCAGTACCCCTGGCTTTACCAGATTTTATGATTGCCATTTGCATTGAATCAAGATCTGAATTCAACGGGTTACTGTTGCCAAAAGTTTCGAAGGTATTTACAACAGGTCTTCTACCGGGCTTTCTTTTTTTAGTAGGTGGACGATTAACCACCATTGCGATATCTTTTTTATGTTTTTTACTGGCAGCATTTTTAACCAGACTGCCATGAGCAACAGCATAAACTTGTTCTGCTATTTGCTCTCCGCTTATTTCACCGGATGGATATGGCAGGATTCGTTTTGCCTGAACCGTATTAAATGTTAAAGCGATACATAAAATTAAAAATAATTGGACTATTTTATACATAAAGCTGAGTTTGCCATTACCAACATTCAGAGTCTATACAAGCCGTAACTTTATTTTTAGATATTAATATAGAGCAAATTTATATAGCTAAGAAGTTCCTAAAATTTATAAAAAAATAATGACAATTGCAGCACTTATCCACTCAGTTGTTAACCTGATTTAAAATGAACTCTTTATCATCGTCATTCCAGTATGCTCTTAGCCGGAATAATGTAAAATACCCTTTTCATTTATTATCTTTTATTTCTATGGATTTATCATCGTTAACTGCAGTTTCTCCTGTGGATGGTCGTTACGGCCGAAAAACAAAACAGCTTCGTGCCATTTTTAGTGAATATGGTTTGATCTACCATCGCGTTTTAGTAGAAGTCCGTTGGTTACAGGCACTATCTCAACAGCCCCAGGTTATTGAAGTTCCCGAGTTATCTGGTGAAGCCAATAATTTGTTAGAAAAAATCATTGCTGATTTTTCTGAACAGGATGCTTTACGAGTTAAAGAAATTGAAAGTACCACCAACCACGATGTAAAAGCAGTTGAGTACTTTCTGAAAGAAAAGATTTCTGATAGCGGTGAATTAATGGCAATTAATGAATTTATTCATTTTGCCTGTACCTCAGAAGATATTAATAACCTGTCTCATGCTCTAATGTTGAAAGCAGGACGTAAATCTTTAATCGATGAATTAAGCGCTTTAACAGCGCAAATTGAGCAGCTAGCACTTGATAATGCTGATGTCTCAATTTTATGTCGTACTCACGGTCAACCTGCCTCTCCTTCTACACTGGGTAAAGAAATGGCCAACGTGGCTTATCGCCTTCAGCGCCAGTTAAAGCAGATATCATCTATCGAAATTATGGGCAAAACAAATGGTGCGGTAGGTAACTATAATGCTCACTTCAGTGCATATCCCGATATAAACTGGGCAGAGTTTTCTCAATCATTTGTAGAATCTTTAGGTATTACATTTAACCCTTACACGATTCAGATTGAACCTCATGATTATATTGCAGAATTGTTCGATGCCGTTGCTCGCAGCAATACCATACTGATCGATTTTTCTCGTGATATCTGGAGTTATATCTCCATCGGTTATTTCAAGCAGAAAACAATCGCTGGCGAAGTCGGCTCTTCTACCATGCCACACAAGGTCAATCCTATCGACTTTGAAAATGCAGAAGGTAACCTGGGCATAGCCAATGCCATTATGACTCACCTTTCCCAAAAACTACCAATCTCCCGCTGGCAACGAGACCTGACGGATTCAACCATTTTACGTAACCTGGGTGTTGGTTTCGGGCATGTTTTTATTGCACTGGATTCTTTAAAGCGAGGCATCAGTAAACTGGAAGTCAATCGAGGCGTTATAGCTGCAGACCTGGATAGTAACTGGGAAGTTCTGGCAGAACCCATTCAAACAGTTATGCGTCGATACGGGATTGAAAAGCCGTATGAAAAACTTAAAGAGTTAACCCGTGGTCAACGTGTTAACCAGCAAATCATGCAGCAGTTTGTAGAAGGTCTTGAAATACCCGATCAGGCAAAACAGCAGTTAATGCAGTTAACGCCTGATACTTATATCGGCAACGCTAAAGAACAGGCTCTAAATATTAAACTATAGAAATATGCACCACGAAGCTCACGAAGAGCACGAAGTTAAAAAGAAAAGTTAAGGTTTTAAGCGTTGTATTTTGATAACGGATAAAACCATTAATTCTCTTTTAGTTCTTCGTACTCTTCGTGTTCTTCGTGGTGAGAAATATAAAATAGGTTCTCATGCTGCAATTAAATAACTTTGATATCGATGATTTTCTGGCCAATTACTGGCAGAAAAAGCCAATGTTAATTCGTCAGGGCCTGCCTGGTTTTAAAACAGTTATTTCCCCCGAGGAACTTGCAGGTCTTGCCTGTGAAGAAGGTGTTCACAGTCGTCTTATCATTGAAAAAGATGCTGAAGAGCCCTGGCAATTGAGTTATGGACCTTTCGATGTAAAAACTTTTACCAGCTTACCTTTAACACACTATTCTCTTCTGGTTTCTGAGTGTGAAAAATGGATCCCTGAACTCCAGGAACTGGTTGACTGCTTTAACTTTATTCCAAAATGGCGAATAGATGATCTGATGATTTCCTATGCACCTGAACATGGATCTGTTGGCCCACATCTCGATGAATATGATGTGTTTTTAATCCAGACGAATGGGAAAAGAAACTGGTCAATTGAAAATAATATAAGCGATAAGCCACAGCTAATTCCAGATATAGAACTGGCTATTCTAAAACAGTTTGAACCCGATCAGCAGTGGATTCTTGAACCTGGAGATATTCTTTACCTACCACCTAAACTTGCTCATCACGGAGTTGCAGTCGGCGATGGTTGCATGACTTATTCAGTTGGGTTCAGAGCTCCTGCTGTCAGCGATATTATGGACAGTTTTTTACTGGAAGCGAGTGATAACAAATTAACGGATGAGCGTTATTTTGATATTCCACTGGATAAACATAGAAACCCTGCTGAAATTAAAGTGGATGATATACTCCATTTTAAATCAATGGTTTATAAGTTACTCGATCAATCGGTTGAGCTTTGGCCTGATATTGTTGGCAAATTAGTATCTGATAGCACGTTATCGGATGATGTTGAAAGTATCCAGTGTAAAACAATACAACAGGCATCCAAAATACTTTGGCAGAAACATCCTGATTCAAAGTTATTTTATTTTCAAACAGGAAATGAATTACGTGTGTATCACAATGGGCAGCTATTCAAACTGGAATTTACCGAAGTTAACCTGGATTTTTGTAAAACACTGTGCAATCAATACCTGATTTCAGTATCTGATTATTATGATATCTTATCTAAATCAGCAGTTAGCTTATTGCTGATCTTAATTAATACCAAAGCATTGATACCTGTATTAGATGGCGAATAAATTCATTATCCAAAAGGCTCACTGGAATTCTGACCAGGTACAGTTAATTAATGTACGTACACAGGTTTTTGTGGAAGAACAACAGGTGCCTCGTGACATTGAAATTGATGGTAAAGATGCCGAATGCTCTCATGTTAAAGCGCTGAACTTAGATGGAGAAGTAATCGGTACTGCTCGATTATTACCCACCAATTACATCGGCAGAATGTGCGTATTAAAAGCTTATCGACATCTGGGCATTGGTGCTGAAATGTTGTCTTATTTCATAAATTATGCACGCCAGAATCATATACCGTCTTTAAGGTTAAACGCACAAATAAGCGCAATAGCTTTTTATCAGAAATATGGCTTTATTTGTGACTCTGAAGTTTTTATAGAAGCTGATATAGAGCATATACATATGACTTTATCTCTTGCAGACTAATACTATCTAAATTATTTTTTCTGGAGTACCACATGTCAAATCACATTAACAAGTCATTCGATAATGACCTTCAACAGGTTCGACATAAAGTAATCCTGATGGCAGAAATGGTCTGTAAAGAACTTTCAGATAGTATTCAGGCATTTTCTTCACGTGATCAGGATTCAGCTTCAGATACTGTAGCCGCCGATACACTGATCAATGCCAGTGAACGAATCATTGATGACCAGATTATAAAATCAATTGTTTTACATCAGCCGGTGGCTACTGACTGCAGGCAGTTAATAGCGGCTTTAAGAATTGCAAAAGATCTAGAACGTATTGGGGATTATGCTACCAATATCGCTAATCATTCCATGACACTGGATCAACTGGATATTACCGGTGAAGAGCAACGCGTCATTGATATGGGCCATGCTGTCATCACCATGCTTGAAGAAGTGATTGAAGCTTTTACCGAACAGGATGCTGTTAAATCAGAACTTGTTCGTCAACAGGATGAACAGATTGATGAACTCTTCACCAAAATTTTCAGAGAGCTGTTAATTATCAATGCAAACAATGCCAAACTTTCAAGTTCCTGCACGCACCTGTCTTTTATCGCGAGAGATATGGAAAGAATCGGTGACCATCTTACCGATATAGCTGAAGAAATTTTGTTCACCGTAGAAGGAAAATTTCCTGAGGATGATAGAATTAAAGCTGATGAAACAGCATTTGTTAAATAAATATTTATATGATGGTGCGCACGGCGCACCCTACGTTTGCTTGATCTATAATGTAGGGTGCGCCGTGCGCACCATTCCTAAAATAGCCACACTATTTAGTATTCGTAGCTAAAGGTATTGTCAACAACCCAGCAATAAATACAAACAATGAGGATATCCACAAACACCCCACCAGCCCCCACATTTGATAAGCAAGCCCGGAAAAGATAGTCCCGGTCAAACGCCCTCCCGCATTAGCCATATAATAAAAACCAACATTCAGAGAAACCTTGTCGTGGTCTGAAAAAGCCAGAATCAGGAAGGAATGCACAGCAGAATTAATGGCAAAAACAACACCAAATAGTGCCAGACCAAGAATGACTACCAGTGATGGGTTTATCGAAAGCTGTAATGCAATAGCAATACCAGCAGGAATAAAGGCTAACAAGAATACCCATCGCTTTGAAGTTCTACCATCAGGACCATGATTTTGATGAGACCTGCGTAATAACTTCGGTGATAAAGCCTGTACCAGTCCATAGGCAATAATCCATAATGCCATGAAAGCCCCTACTTCAGTATGTTCCCACCCAAGTACGGAACCCAGGAAAACAGGTAAGCCGACTACAAACCAGACATCTCTCGATCCAAAAAGAAAGAAACGTGCTGCTGAAAGCCAGTTAATTTCAGGCGTATTAGAAAAAAGTTGTTTGAACTTGGGTTTATAACTTGTTTTCCCAATTTCACCGCTTAACATCAAAAATGTGATAATCAAAACCAACAGTAAACAGCCAGCTAATATCAAAAGAGCAAAACGAAATCCTACGATTGATAACAACGCTGCACCAATAAAAAAACCAGCTCCTTTTAATGAGTTTTTAGAACCCGTTAATACAGCAACCCATTTAAAAAGTTGTTTATTGATCTGATTCTCAGTTTTATTGTCAGTCGAAGGCAGCATCAATTTGACGCTGGCTTTGGCACTCATTTTGTTTAAATCTTTGGCTATGCCCGATATTGCCTGAGCCAGCATCACATAAGTTACCGTTAGCACGGCATCTGGAACCGTTAACATGCTTAAAGCAATGACCTGCAAGCCCATACCGATAAACATGGTTCTGTTTAAACCGATACGAGCACCTAACCAGCCTCCGACAAGGTTGGTAACTACACCAAAAAATTCATAAAATAAAAACAACATGGCAAGTTGCAGAGGGCTGTAGCCAAGCTGATGAAAATACAGCACAACCAGCATGCGAATAGCACCATCGGTAATGGTAAAGCCCCAGTAACCAGCTGTTATTACCAGGTAATTTCTTAAACCAGCCTGCATGTTACATTTTACTGGCTATCATTTGAGCTATATCCATCATTCTGTTCACATAACCCCATTCATTATCATACCAGGCAAGTACTTTCACCTGTGTATCATCAACTACCATTGTCGATAGTGCATCAATAATAGAAGAACGTTTATCACCGGTATAATCCACAGACACTAGCGGGCGCTCTTCAAAACCTAAAATACCTTTTAACTCGTTTTTTGAAGCCATTTTCAGCACCGAGTTAACTTCTTTAACCGAGGTTTTATTTTTAGCCTCAAACACAAAATCAACCAATGATGCATTAAGTAACGGGACGCGTACTGCAAGACCGTTTAACTTCCCTTCAAGCTCAGGAAATATTTTGGTGATGGCTTTAGCGGAACCGGTGGATGTAGGAATTAATGATTGACCACAGGCTCTTGCCCGTCGTAAATCCTTATGCCCTTTATCAACAATAGTCTGGGTATTGGTGATGTCATGGATAGTAGTCATCAAACCATGTTTAATACCGATTTCCTGATTCATCACCTGAATAACGGGAGCAAGACAATTTGTGGTGCAGGATGCAGCCGTTATAATGTCGTGAGTATCAGGATCATATAAATGGTGATTAACACCGTAAACAATATTTATCGCCGGGTCAGGCACAGGTGCAGAAACCAGTATTTTTTTTATCCCCTGATCAAAGTATGGCTGGAGAGATTCCTTCGTTTTAAAATGACCGGAGCAGTCGATTAAAAGATCAATACCTTTATCGCCCCAGTTAACTTCCTGCGGGAAGAAATGATCACTAAAGCCCATTGTATTGCCCTGAACGGAAATACTTTTATCATCAAAAAATATATTCTGATCCCAATGCCCCTGGATAGAATCAAATTCTAATAAATGTGCATGACAGGCAGCATCTCCCTTTATTTCATTAATATGAGCAAAATCGAGGCCAGCCCTTCCCCACCCAGCTCTTAAACCTAATTTACCCATACGGCCAAAGCCATTTATGCCTACACGGATGGTCATTATTAATCCTCTCTATTGATTTACAGGTTTATACAGATAATATGATGATATTGTGACAATATTATTAAAATAATTCCACTATGGATTTAACTCAACATCAAGTAATAGACTTGATAATTAACCTATAATACAATGACTTATGACGAATACTTCAGTAACTACTTTACTTAATAAACAGGATTGCAGTGATGCGGTGCATGAAGTTATTCAGTCTGCACAACAGAGTATTGCCATATTCAGTCAGCAACTTGAACCTCTGTTATATAATCACAGGGAGATTTGCGATGCTATGTCTTCTCTGGCCAGGAAAAACCAGCATTCCCACATACGAGTATTAGTTGTCAAAACACAATCAATATCATTAGATGGTCATTGTTTGATTACACTTGCTCAACGTATTCCTTCTTCCATTCAGATTAAAGTGCCAGTTACAGCTGAACTATTACGCTTTTCAGAAAGCTGGTTGATTGCTGATAATCACACGATCTGTCAAATCAACAATCCTGATAGATACGAAGGTAGTTTAATTAAAAATGATCGCTTACACGTTAAAACAAAAATGGAGTTTTTTGATCATGCCTGGGAGAATAGTCAGCCCGACCAGAATACTCGAAGATTAAGTATTTAAATGTTCAATAGCCAGCTGATTTAATCGATCAACTACATATTTGATATCTTCCTCACGAGTCCGGTGGTTTATAACAGCGGCTCTGATAACCCGATAATCCTGCTGAAGAGTTAAAGAAAACACCGCTTCACCAGAAAGTTGTAACTGAGTAACTATTTGTTCACAAATTTTATTATTTCTATCCCTGTTTAATTCATTTTTAAGTTTAAAAGTCACTATAGTTGAAACAGGTTTGTTCATCAATTCGAAGTGATCTGATTGATCAATCAATTCAGCCAGTAAAGCGGCAAGTCGACAATTTTCACTAACTGCAAAACCAAGTTTTTTTAATCCGTAAGTTTTAAAAGTAAACCAGACCTTTAATGCCCTGAATGAACGAGAAAGTTCAAGCCCAAAATCACAGAACCAGGGGTCACCACCGGCCAGTGCCAGACCATGTGGAGCCAGATAATTAGGGCGTATAGAAAATACCTGCTGCTGAAAAGCTCCATCCCTGCAGATGAGACTTCCACATTCATACTGCACGTACATCAGTTTGTGAAAATCAAACGCTATAGAATCGGCCTGACCTAAGCCTGTAGTTAATTTTTTGTAAGGATCATCGGCTATTTTCAACCAGGCACCGAAAGCGCCATCAATATGCATCCAGCAATCATATTTATCACATAGTTCTCTGATCATATTAAAATCATCAAAAGCACCCGTATTGACAGTTCCTGCAGTTGCTATCACCATAAAAGGCACATAACCCAGCTGTAAGTCCTTTTTTATCTGAGTTTCAAGTTCAGCAGTCAGAATCTGATTATTTTCATCTGTTTCAATTACAATCAAGTTATCAGAACCAATACCGCTGGTTTGTATGGCTTTAATAATTGAGCTATGACCTTCACGAGAGGTATAACAACGAAGCGGTTTTCCCACACCGAAAAAACCTTTTTTCTTTTGATCAAGCCCGAGCTTTTTGAAAATAGCGACCTGTAACGCAAGGTGGGTTGAAGCAGACGTTCCAGAGGTTAACAGGCCGGCAGCACTCTTTGGAAAACCAAATATCTGTTTGCACCAGTCGACAACTAAACGTTCAATGTAAATAGCACCATGATCCCTGCTACCACAATTTGAATTCATGGCACTGATAGCAATATCAGCCATTAAAGCGGGAACGGTGCCAGTTCCCTGTACCCATCCAAAAAAACGGGAATGTGTGTTTCCATTTCTATACGGTCTTATGCTCGACCTGTATTCACTGGTGATGGTATCCAGATTAGATTCATCTAAAGGCAGAGATTGTTCAAAAAATGATCGCTTCAAATCTTCAGGAACTGGACGCCAGACATTAGATTTAAGACTTCTTGATAATTCACGAATTTCCTCAGCGGTAAACTCAGCCAGATAATCTGCCAGCTTATTCCAGTCATCCGGATCAAGATGATTATCAAGCTTCATTTATTTTATTCCGAGAACCTTTTTAGCACTGTGATATTTGTAACCCTGGATAGAAGCCACTTCTTTTATAGTCACTTTACCTTTGTAAACATTCAAACCACGGCGTAAGTGAGAATTTTCTATCATTGCCTGTTCGGCACCTTTAGCCGATATTTCAAGCACATAGGGTAAGGTAGCATTATTCAATGCAAAAGTTGATGTCTGTGCGACAGCACCTGGCATATTGGCTACACAATAGTGGATTACATCATCAACAACGAAAGTAGGATCTGCATGAGTTGTCGCATGTGATGTTTCAAAACAGCCTCCCTGATCTATAGCAACATCGACCAGTACAGTTCCAGCTTCCATTTTAGCAATCATGTCAGCAGTCACCAGCTTGGGTGCAGCCGCACCAGGAATTAACACACTACCAACAACCAGGTCAGCTGTTAATACATGTTGTTCCAGTGAGTCATGTGTTGAATAAATAGTGTTTACTGAACGACCAAAGTGTTCCCACAGGCTTTTTAGTACTTCATTGGAACGATCCAGAACCCATACGTCAGCTCCTAGACCTATTGCCATATCCGCAGCATGACGTCCCACTACTCCGCCACCAATAATTACAACTTTAGCTGGAGCTACACCAGGTACTCCACCCAATAACTTTCCCTTACCACCCTGTGATTTTTCCAGGCAATGAGCACCTGCCTGAATAGACATACGCCCAGCTACTTCTGACATAGGAGCAAGTAAAGGTAGTCCACCTTTAGCTGATGTAACGGTTTCATAAGCAATGCAAATAGCACCACTTTCCACAAGATCTTTAGTTTGATCAGGGTCTGGGGCAAGGTGAAGATAGGTAAACAGTATCTGATCAGGTCGCAGCATTGCTCTCTCTACTGCCTGAGGTTCCTTAACCTTGATAACCATCTCAGCCTTTTTAAATACATCGGCTGCAGTTTGAGCAATAGTTGCTCCTACCGCTATGTAATCGTCATCTGTTTTACCTATACCCAGACCAGCACCGGTTTCAACCAGTACCTGATGACCATGAGATATAACTTCTCGTACACTACCCGGAGTTAAACCAACCCGGAATTCATTATTTTTTATCTCTTTCGGGACACCAATTAGCATTAAATTTCTCCTGCAAAAACTCTTAATTAAACTTAATCGACTTTAAAACAAGCAATCAATCTATCTTGAAATGATTTTAATTCGGGGCGTGATACTTTACATTGATCCATCACATAGGGACATCGCTGATGAAATGCACAACCTGTAGGAGGATCTAATGGTGATGGCAACTCTCCTTTCAAAGAAACTCGTTTAGCACGTTTATCAGGATCAACAAATGGTGTGCTGGCAAGCAGTGCCTGAGTATATGGATGTTGAGGTGAACTAAAAATAGCATCCCGTGAACCTTGTTCTACAGGTCTTCCAAGATACATAACCATAACATCATCAGCGATATGTTCTACCACACTTAATCCATGAGAAATGAAGACGTAGGCGGTATTTAACTCATCCTGTAAGTCCATAAGCAGGTTAAGAACCTGAGCCTGAATAGAAATATCCAGTGCAGAAACAGGTTCATCTGCAACCACTAAAGTTGGCTTTAACATCAGTGCTCTGGCAATAGCGATACGTTGACGTTGCCCACCTGAAAACATATGTGGATATCGACCAACATGTTCTGCTCGTAATCCAACTTTCTCTAACATGGTTACAACAAGATCGTTGCGTTCTTTAGCATTCAAAGAAGTATTGATTTTCAAAGATTCACTTAAGATTGAACCGACATTTTTACGAGGGTTTAGAGATCCATAAGGATCCTGAAAAATCATTTGAACAGATTTTCTTAGCTGTTTGATTTGACTTTTATTTGATTGATCAACATTCTGCCCATTAAGACTGAGCTCTCCTTCTGTTCGTTCCTCAATGAAAGTTAATAATCGGGCCAGTGTAGATTTTCCGCAACCGGACTCACCCACTACAGCAAGCGTTTTACCCGCGCGTAATTCAAAACTCACTCCATCAAGCGCTTTTAAATCGATATGTTTGGAAAATGCAGAAGGTTTAACCGAGTAATACTTTTTAAGGTTATGACCTACAGCAACCAGTTTATTATTGTTGTCGGCTTCAGTCATTGCCTAACTCCGGATAAAAACAACGAACATTCAGCTTTTCATCCCAGTTTACTGCTTCGCTTGCACAGCGTTCCCTGGCAGATTTACAACGGGGATGAAATAAACAACCCGTAATATGATCATAAGGCCCGGGAACAACTCCAGAAATAGTGGGTAAACGTCGCATGCCTTTACTGCGTTCAGGCAATGCTTCAAGCAACGCGCGTGTATAAGGGTGACGTGGACTGTGAAATAAATCAGAAACATCCTGAGATTCTACTTTCTGCCCTGCATACATCACATTAACTCTATGTGCCGTTTCAGCAATGACGCCCATATCATGAGTAATTAGCACCAGAGCCATATCACGTTCCTGTTGCAGGCTAAGCAGCAAATCAAGTATCTGAGCTTGAATAGTTACGTCCAGTGCTGTGGTAGGTTCATCGGCAATCAATAATTTAGGATTACAGGCTATAGCCATTGCAATCATGACGCGCTGATTCATGCCTCCTGATAGCTGATGAGGGTAAGACTTCATTCGTCGCTTAGGGTCAGGAATACCCACCTGATCAAGTAACATTTCTGCACGTTCAAGTAATTCTTTTTTACTACCACCAACATGCACTTTTAACGCTTCAACAATCTGATATTCAGCCGTGTAACAGGGGTTAAGACTGGTCATTGGTTCCTGAAAAATCATAGCGATATCTTTGCCAATAATTTTTCTCTGTTGCTTTGGCTTCAAGCTTAATAAATCATGTCCATCAAACAAAAGTTTATCAGCGGTAATGACTCCCGGGTAAGCAATTAAGCCCATCAAGGCGAGCATTGAAACACTTTTTCCAGAGCCTGACTCTCCTACAATTCCCAGAACATCGCCAGAATCAAGCTTTATAGACAGGCTGTCAACAGCCGTGTAATCACCAAACTGAACACTCAGGTTTTCTATTTCTAATAAGGCCATGAGTTAAATATACTCAGGATTTAAGTTTAGGATCGAGAGCATCGCGTAAACCGTCTCCCATCAGATTAAAAGCAAGTACTACGATTAATATGGCCAGACCAGGAAAAGTAACAACCCACCAGGCACGTTGGATAAACTGTAAAGCACTGGATAACATGGTTCCCCATTCAGGTGTTGGGGGCTGAGCTCCCATCCCCAAAAAACCAAGTGCTGCCAGATCCAGAATCGCACTGGAAAAACCCAGAGTAGCTTGAACGATTAAAGGGGCCATACAGTTGGGTAATACGGTAATCCACATCAGTCGTAACACCCCTGCTCCAGCAACAGTAGAAGCCACCACATAATCTTTGCCCAACTCAGCTAAAGCAGCAGCTCGGGTAAGACGTACAAAGTGTGGAAGTTGAACAATAATTACCGCCATCGCTGCATTCACCAGGCTTGGCCCAAGAATAGCGACAATAACAATGGCCATCAATAAACTGGGTAAAGCCAACATGACATCCATCAGGCGCATAATGGCAATATCAATCACGCCCTGATTAAATGCTGATATAAGACCTAGCAATATACCGGCTAATAATGATGATAGAACAACCATGGCTCCGGTCGATAAAGACACCTGAGCACCATAAATAATGCGAGATAATATGTCTCGCCCAATATCGTCAGTTCCCAATATATATTTTGAAGTGCCACCTTCTATCCATACTGGTGGTACCAGAAAAGCATCTCGATATTGCTCAGCAGGTTGATGAGGAGCAACATATGTTGCAAAGATGGCCGATAGGGCAATGATGCCGATAACAATAAGACCTACATAGGCACCACGATTGGCTCTAAAAGCATCCCAAATTTCAAACAGAGGATGACGTAATTTGGTAGATTTTTGTAAAACAGAAGTCTCCACTAGCGACGGATCCTCGGGTTAATAAAGCCATACAACAGGTCGACTAGTAAATTAATGATCATGACTACCGATGCTATCAATAACACACCACCCTGTAATACCGGATAATCACGACGTTGCACCGATTCAATTAACCACTTACCGACGCCAGGCCAGGCGAAAATAGTTTCTGTTAAAATTGCACCGGCAAATAAAACACCCACCTGTAATCCTATGACCGTAACTACGGGAATGAGAGCATTGCGTAAAGCATGCACGATAATAACTCGCCACGGTGTTAGACCTTTGGCCCGCGCAGTGCGAACATAATCTTCACCCAAAACTTCAAGCATAGAAGATCGTGTCATTCTGGCTATAACTGCAAGGGGAATTGTGCCTAGAGCTATAGCAGGTAAAATCAAATGACTTAAGGCTGACTGAAACGCACCAACCTCATCAGATAGAAGTGAATCAATTAATAAAAAACCAGTCACTGGTTCCACATAAAAAAGTACAGATATTCGACCGGAAACAGGTGTCCATCCCAGATTCACCGAGAAGAATAAAATTAGTAGTAAAGCCCACCAGAAAATGGGCATGGAGTAACCAACAAGGGAAAGCCCCATCGTCGCATTATCAAACAAAGAGCCTCGTTTGACCGCAGCCAGTATTCCTATTGGTAAACCAATCACTAATGCCAGAAATATAGCAAAAACAGATAATTCTATGGTTGCCGGAAATAAGGTTAAAAACTCACCCACGACAGAAGATTTAGTGACGATAGAGTTGCCAAGGTCACCTTGAAGTACGTTTTGAATATATATCCAGTACTGTTCAAGTAAGGGTTTATCAAGTCCAAGCTGAGCTCTTAAAGCTGCATGTCGAACTGGATCAATACCTCGTTCACCCGCCAGTAATTCAATAGGATCACCCGGAACCAGTCGAATTAATGAAAAACTCAACAGAGTTACGCCTATGAAAGTAGGAATTATGAGAGAAACGCGTGTAAGCAGGAAACGAAACATCGGAATGGATTAATTGTTGCCAGGCTGCATTAATCAGCCTGGCAGTTCAGCTTTAGCTATAAATAAAATCGATTTATTTTAGATCTACACCGTAGAAAACATGTCCACCAAAAGGATCGATTTTATAATCAACAACGCGGTTACTCATTGGCATGGAAACTTTTGAGTGAGCAATGGTAAACCATGGAGCTTCTTCTTTGAAAATAACCTGAGCTTGCTTATACAATCTGGTGCGCTCTGCAATATCAGTGGTTAATTTAGCTTTCTTAAGAAGATCATCAAAAGGTTCGTGACACCAGCGAGCTCTGTTGGCTCCTTTAGAAGCTGCGCAACTCAGTAACACATACAGGAAGTTATCAGGGTCACCATTATCACCGGTCCAACCTAATAAAGTCGTCATGTGTTCACCTTTTTTACCACGCTTCAGGTACTCGCCCCATTCGTAAGTAACAATTTTTGCTTTGACTCCAACTTTAGCAAAATCAGCCTGCATCATTTCTGCCATACGTCTTGCGTTAGGGTTATAAGGACGTTGTACCGGCATAGCCCAGAGGTCAGTTTCAAAGCCATTTGGATACCCGGCTTTAGCTAATAGAGCTTTGGCTTTGGCTGGATTATATTCATCATCAATTATGGCATCGTTATATGACCACATGGTTGGAGGAATAGGGTTTTTAGCCGCAACACCAGCACCAAGATAAATAGCATCGATAATGGCTTCCTTATTAATCGACATATTCATCGCTTGACGAACCAGTTTGTTATCATATGGTTTCTTCTCAGTGTTGTAAGCAAGGTAACCCACGTTAAGACCTTCCTGTTCAAGTAGTTGAACGGATTTATCTTTTTTCATGCCAGCAATATCGGCAGGATTGGGATAAGGCATAACGTGACACTCCCCTGCTTTTAACTTGGCATAACGAACAGCCGCATCGGGAGTGATCGAGAAAATAAGCTTATCGATAGGTGCTTTTCCAGCCCAGTAACCAGCGTTAGCTTTATAACGGATAACAGCATCTTTTTGATAATGCACTAATTGAAACGGTCCAGTTCCAACAGGATTTTGATCAATTTTGTCTGGCGTACCAGCTTTATTCATTTTCCTGGAATATTCAGCCGACAGAATCGATGCAAAGTCCATTGCCATATTGGCTATAAATGGAGCTTCAGGCTCATTCAATGTGAAAACTACCGTGTAGTCATCGGTTTTTTTAATGCTTTTCAATAATTTCGGCATATCCATGCCATTGAAGTACTCATAAGATCCGCCTGAAAGTTTATGATCTGGATGATCTTTCTTCCATTGACGATTAAAACTGTAAAGCACATCATTCGCATTAAAATCACGACTTGGCTTAAAACCCTTGGTGGTATGAAATTTAACGCCATGACGCAGATGGAAAGTATAGGTTTTACCATCACTGGAAATATCCCAGGATTCAGCAAGTCCAGGCACTACTTTAGTCGTTCCACGTTCGAAGCCAACAAGTGAATCGAATATAGCACGTGAACTGGCATCAAAAGTTGTACCAGAAGTATAGAGTGAGGGATTAAATCCTTCAGGGCTTGCTTCGGAACAATAAACCAGTGTTTTTGCCATTGCACTGCCAGAAAAGACACAGAATGCAGACAAACATAAACTGGAGATCAGCTTGTTTTTCATTATTTTCTCCTTAGATGAAGTGATTATTTAAAATTTTCCTATTAGAAAATTTAGATGACTTTAATGACAAATTAGATTTATAAGAAAAGTCTATGTTTTAGGCGATTGTATGCCAGCTTATGGCTAAATAAAAGGTGTTTATACTAAGTTATACACTTCAGAATAATCTCTCTTAAATGAAATTAATTATGTCCAACTTAAATAATTATTAATGAGTAATATTTTATATTCAGGTGAGTAAAATGATAATAAATGGTGCAGCAAATGCCCGTACACGCTTAATTCTGACGCATGGTTCAGGATCAGACATTAATTCTATATTCATGCAAAAAATGGCTGAGAATATAGCCAATCAAGTTCAGTTAGATGGCGGTTTCAATGTGGTACGTTTTAACTTCCCTTATATGGATAGCATCATAAAGTCTGGTAAGAAAAGGCCACCGGATCGTGCAGAAAAACTGATTGAAAGCTTTAAAAAAATAATTCATCAACAAACTGAAGATGGAGCCGAAAGAGTATTTATAGGTGGAAAATCTATGGGAGGCAGAATAGCCAGTATGTTAAGTGACAGTGAAGCCCTGATAAAAGGTTTGATCTGCCTGGGCTATCCTTTTCATCCACCAGGAAAACCCGACAAGTTACGTACCGAACATTTATATCAATTACAAACACCCTGCCTAATATGTCAGGGGGAACGCGATAGATTTGGAACTAAAACAGAGATTTCTGGGTATAAGCTACCAGATAAAATTCAATTTAGCTGGATGACAGATGGAGATCATAGCTTTATTCCGTTTAAAAAATCTGCTGTTACAGAAAGTGATAATCTTAATCATGCATCAAAAGAAGTAGCTCAATTTATTACCGGACTATGTGGATAAATTGGATTTTATTTGCGTCGAAAGCTCCAGCTTAAAAATACAATTAGTACGATAAAACTACTGCCAAAATAAGCAAGCATAAGCAATTCGACATAACTGGTAGACACTTTCAGGTTAGTAATTGGATAATTGATTTCAATGACACCCGCAACCTGATCTGGTTTGGAATTTAAATGACACTGTAGACACTGTTGCCGAAAGTGGGCCGGATACAAATAACGGATACCCATGTCTCCCTGAATAACTTTTTCCTGACCTGTTTTAAACACATCAAAAATTGCCAGATCATTTAGACGACGCATTTTATCAAGTTCATCTTCACCAAATAATTCAGCAACTACTTCTCCTCGAATTACAGAGGTTTGCATACCGGGGCCAGTCTCATCCATACGTTTTGCAGCAGCTGCTATTCCAGCACGGTCCTGTCCTGCCAACATGGCTGTGTACATGGATTCGAATACCATCTCAGAAATATGATTGATTTCGTCATTAGACATATCATCATAGGCATGCTGAGAAAGTAGAGATGCAAATACAAAAAATAGAGCCATTGATATTGCGGCATAAACAAGCCCTACTTTGAGTAAAAAATGATGAACTCTGTGAGATTCTTTGTGTTCATCCATTAAACTTCTAGGCGATTTACGTCTTTCAGTTTCCATAGATTCACCTGTAATTATATTTGTGCTTCTACTCTACTAGCCAGTTTGAAAAAATGAACCCCAAAAAAGATATTATCTGCTCTAGATCAATTTATTTTTTAAGTGATATCAAAAGATAATGGTTTTATTACCATCTACCATAATTCTATCTTCCAGGTGATACCGAAGGCCTCTTGCCAAGACCTGTTTCTCGATATCTTTACCTAACCGAACTAAATCTTCTACCTTGTCAGAATGATTAACCCGTTGAATATCCTGGTCAATGATTGGCCCTTCATCAAGATCGGTAGTAACATAATGGCAGGTAGCACCAATTAGTTTCACGCCACGGTCAAAAGCCTGATGATAAGGCTTTGCCCCGATAAATGAAGGCAGAAAACTGTGGTGAATATTTATCACCTGATGTTTATGACGGTGGCAAAAATCTTCAGGCAATATTTGCATATACCTGGCTAATACGATGGTTTCAACATCATATCCTTCAATAAGGGACTGCATTTGTGAAAAAGCCTGCGCCTTATTCTGTTTATCGACAGGAACACAGTGGAAAGGAATATCACAACACTCAACTTGACGACCTAACTCCTGATGATTCGCAATCACACAACTAATCTCACAGGGTAAATCTCCACTTCTCCAGCGATCAAGCAAATCAGACAGGCAATGAGAAGCTTTGCTTGCAAAAATAGCTACCTTTTTAGGCTGATCACTATCCACAATAGACCAGTTCATGGAAAACTTTTCAGCCAGCGGTGAAAAAGATTGCCTGAAACCTTCTATGCCAAAAGGTAAGGATTCAGCTTTAATTTCTATTCTTGAATAAAACCAGTTATTCGCTTCTTCTGAATGTTGTGATGATTCGGTGATCCAGCCTGAAAGTAAAGATATAAAGCTGGTTACTTCTGAAACCAGTCCGATTTGGTCTGGACAATCGAAGAGTAAACGATAGGTGTGATTCATAAATTGAGTATTAAGAGTATTTTTGACTATTGAACTACGTAGATAATTTAAGAATATATCAGATCAACATATCAATGTAGAATTCTATCGTTTATTTTTCATTTATCCCAATCCCGTATACAAATACAGGAACAGGATTAACAAATATCTAGATAAAGCTTACAAAGTCCAGGAAATATCAGTTGTAGCTGTGATATCAACACCGTTAACATTAAAAGAAACATTAGCACTGCTACTACCTACAGGAATGGTATAGGTAACCTGATAAGTGCCATCGCCTAAATCTTTAACGCTGCTTAGAAAATCAGCTTCAAGTGCACCTACTGCAACAGATACATCAAGACCCGCTCCTAAATCAAAATCTCCTGAATCTTTAGGAGTCAGTGTAATAGTAACCACTGTTCCACCTGTGTTGGGGGTTTCAATATGACTGGCTGGAGTTACTGTTGTATTTGCTGCACTGATAGTCGGAGCAGCAGTAGTATCAGGATAGTGATATCCCATATCAATCATAGACGCAGCTCCTTCATTGACACCGTCAGTTCGGGTAGTTGTTGCTGACATGATTACTACGCCATTACCTAAAGCAGTTTCACCAGCAAGTACTGAACCCGCATCGATTGGCCCTAGAGGGAATACATTCTGGTTAGCTAAATACCAGCCATCAGTAAACTGAGGATCTACAGCAATAATATCAGTAGCATCTGGTGTAGCTAGATTATGTACTCCAATTAAATTATTACTTTCAACTAATGTAACAGATCCGTTTAGATACACATCTTTTGCAGTACTGTTTCCATCTAAATTTCCATAGATGATATTATCCAACATGGTTACCTGACCAGAACTTGAACTATCAATATGTATACCACCACCCTGAGTAGTAGTTGCAGAAATATTATTTGCAATAGTATTATTCAATATTGAAGGTGCTGAGTTATCCCAGACAAAAATCCCACTACCACCGTAAATATCATTCTGTATATCCTCATTTTCAATAATGAGGTTATTCTGAATTACAGGTGAGGAGGCACGCACCATAATCCCTGCACCATAATCTCCTCTATTTTGTCTAATTATATTATTGTTTATAAAAGCATTGGTGCCAGTATTGGCGTAGATTCCAGAATCATTTGCACCTGTAATACCATTATTTACTATAATATTATTTTGAATGACCGGAGCAGCAGCAGATCTTGCATTAATACCCATATTAGTTGCCTGACGAATAATATTATTTTCAAGCGTAAGGCTTGTACCTGTGTGAAGATCAACTGCTTCCTGTGTTCCAGTAATTGTAAACCCTGAAAGCACCACATAAGAGCCGACATATATATTATAGATACCATTTGGAGCATAACTACCAATCACATCGGTTATGCTCAAATCACCACTGAATATAGGTTGCATCAAAGCTCCTGTAGTGGTGTTAGTTGCTCTTAGGTAGATATGTTCAGAGGAACATTCATTAATCGATAAACCATCAAAAGTCGGAGCTGTACTAATAGTTGTTGAGGTCTGGTAAACATAAAGCCCATCCACTGAATTATTAATTTCAAGATTGGTAAAGTTCAAACCACCTGTGTCACCTGCATCCTGTACATGAACGCCAACTTCAGCAAATTCAACTATCAGGTTATTTACCGTGCCCAGACTTCCAATTCTAAAATCAATACCTTGCCAGTTAGCTGTATTACTACCTGTTGAAACCCCATTATTATTTGAATCACCATTGTAATTATCATCCCTGAAATCGGTAATCACTACATTTCCACCTGCGTTGATGGGATCAACATCCAGAGTACCGTCAACAAATATATCTACATTATCAACAGCCTTTAAAACAGCACCTGCATCAATGGTCAAGGTTGCACCAGCATTAATGGTAATATCATTATCAACATACCAAACCGAAGTACCGGTACCAAGTGGATCAGCACTTAAGGTTGCATCATTCGTAAATGTGCCATAAGTATTAACATAGAGATTGCTTAATCCAGCACCTTCAGTATATGAAATACCAGCTGGTAAACTCATTCCTGCTAAGGTATATGGAGAAGGAGAATCTACCAGAGTAATATTATTTCCAAAAGTCGGGCTAGAATTACCTGAAAAATACATGGAAGCCTGAGTTGTATTACTGATCGTTATATCACTGTAAGTACCGTCTGCACCGGAGATCAACAGACCCCAGCGCCCTCCACTACCAGCGGTTGCATCACCGATTAAGTTGGTCGCTACACCGGGGACAAAACTATCATCGATAGTTGGTCGAGTATTGCCATCACCTGCACCAATAATATAAAGTCCATATCGATCATTGAGTGGATTAGTCAGAGTGAGTCCACTCAAGATTGGATCAACTATACCTGCTGTTATATTCTGAATTAAAATATTATCACCGGAAGTATTACTCACCGTAATGTTATCCATTCGACCGGTAAGGCCAAAAGGCTGAGAATAATAACTGTCAAAATAGATTTCTATTCCACGGTCACCCGCCCCTCCATCTCCGATGGTATCTATGACAATATCATCAAAATCCAATGTGATGTCTATAGGGGCATTTGTATAGTAATAACTCGCAATATGAATGCCATCATTTCTGCCTCCATC